>CAZEFM010000012.1:0-41232 GCA_964511575.1 uncultured Phycisphaeraceae bacterium
AGGAGCGGCTGCCGAATCCCACGTTCGGAAAAGGCGCCCTCGTTTGGGCGTCGCTCACATTGGCGCTTCTGACGCTGCCGGTCGTGATCGTGGCTACCGAAGAGGCGCTGGCCGCCGTGCCAAATTCCGTGCGCGAAGGCAGTTACGCGTGCGGCGCGAGCAAATGGCAAACGCTGCGGCGAATCGTACTACCCCGCGCCATGCCCGGTATCATGACCGGCATGATTCTGGCAATGGCGCGCGGCGCAGGCGAAGTCGCCCCGTTGATGCTCGTCGGCGCCGTAAAGCTGGCGCCCGACCTGCCCATCGACGGCATGTTCCCCTTCGTGCACCTCGATCGCAGCTTCATGCACCTGGGGTTCCACATTTACGACCTTGGTTTCCAGAGCCAGAACAGCAACGCCGCCCGTCCGATGGTCTTTACGACGTCGCTGTTGCTTATTTCCGTGATCGCGTTTTTGAATATTACCGCCGTCGTGGTTCGCGCCCGGCTCAAGCGGCGGTTTGCATCCAGTCAATTCTGATGGTCTGATGAATACATTGGGGATTAAAGAAAGCGTCGAGCCTGTGAGTTCCACATCACGAAATCAGGACGCTGAGCCTGCTGGCGGAAATGGAAGCATTCCGCCTGCGGTTGTTTCGTCGCCGCGCGTGCGCAAGACGGCCGTCGAAGGTCGGCTGGCGGCGATTGCGCGCGGCGAGTCGGCGCCATCGGAAGTTCACGAGGATGTCGCCAAGGAAGAGGCGGTTCTCGAGATCGATAACTTCAATCTTTGGTACGGCGCCAAGCAGGCGCTGTTCGACGTCAGCATGAAGATCCCCAAGGGCAAGGTCACGGCGCTGATCGGCCCTTCGGGATGCGGCAAGTCGACGCTGCTGCGATCGGTGAACCGCCTGAACGATCTGATCGACAACGTGCGCATCGAAGGCGAGATGCGACTGAACGGCGACCCGATCTACCATTCGCGCGTCGACGTTATTGAGCTTCGCAAGCGCATGGGAATGGTGTTCCAGAAATCGAACCCCTTCCCGATGAGCATTTTCGAAAACGTGGTCTACTCGCTGCGCATCGACGGCGAGCGGAACCGCTCGGTGCTGGCCGAGGTGTGCGAACGCAGCTTGCGCGGCGCGGCGTTGTGGGACGAAGTGAAGGATCGACTGCACGAAAGCGCGCGGGGAATGTCCGGCGGACAGCAGCAGCGGCTGTGCATCGCCCGCGCCATCGCCGCGGAGCCCGAGGTGTTGCTCATGGACGAACCCTGCAGCGCGCTGGATCCGATCGCAACCGGCAAGATCGAAGACCTCATCCACGCGCTCAAGGGCGACTACAGCGTCCTCATCGTCACCCACAACATGCAGCAGGCCGCACGCACCAGCGACTACACCGCCTTCATGTACCTGGGGCGCATGATCGAGTACGGCCCCACCCGCAACATCTTCCAGACCCCCCACGTGAAGCAAACCGAAGAATACATCACCGGACGGTTCGGCTGATCGCTGATTCCGCCCGCCTTCAGGAAACGCCCATGTCCGTCCACCTTGTGCGACAGATCGAGCAACTCAAGAAGATGATTCTCACGCTGGGAACGCGCGTCGAGGAGGCGGTGCAGGATGCGATCACCGCACTTGCCTCGCGCGACGCCGAGCTGGCGCAGCAGGTCATTGCGCGTGACAGCGAGATCGACCTGATGGAGATCGACGTCGAAGAGGAATGTCTCAAGACGCTGGCGCTGCATCAGCCGGTGGCGTTCGATCTGCGTTACGTTGTCGCCGTGCTGAAGATCAACAGCGACCTTGAGCGCATTGCCGACCTCGCCACCAACGTTTCGGAACAGGTCACGTTCCTTGTCATGGAGCCGCGCATCGAATCGATTCCCGTCGACCTGTGCAGCATGATGAAACGGGTGCAGTCGATGCTGCGCCGTTGTCTCGATGCGCTGATTCATGTGGATGTGGAGACGGCCCAATCGGTGCGACAGACGGACGACGAGGTCGATCAGATCCACCGGGCGATGTACGTGTTCCTCGAGGAGCGTGTCGCCGCCGATGCCTCGCAGTACCCGCAACTGATTCACTACCTCACCATTTCGCGGCAGTTCGAGCGCATGGCCGATCATGCCGTGAACATCGCCGAGGATGTGCTGTATCTGGCGCGGGGCGAGATCATGCGGCACGAGCGCATTCCGCGCGAGCCCGCGGCCCGGTGATCGCTATCCCCATGCGCGACACCCGATCGATCGGGATCCATGCCGCAACAACACCAATCACCGCTCCCGCAAGGTGCGCCTCGACGATCGGCGTGAACCCTGCCGCTGTCGCATTCACAAAAAGCGTGGTGCCCGTCCCCGCCTCATAGATCATCTTCGCGGCAAATCCGGCAAACAGCAGTGCCATCGCGCTCACACGCCGCCACTGTCGCAGCACCACCGCCTCACGCAGCAGCATGGTTCCCATCAATGCCACCAACGCGGAGTCCACTCCCGACAATCCGCGATATGTCTGCATCTCCGGTCGCAGCCAAAGCATCACCGGCCCGATCAACAGCGTGGCCGCACCTATGCACATCCACCATCGCCGCATGCTCATGCGTTCGACGATCCAGGACGCCGCCGAACCCGCCATCGGCGATGAGCAGCCCCGCCGCTCGCGCGCCGGGGGTGATGACCAGCGCCGCCAGAACCATCGTCAGCAGCGCCAGCCATCGGCGGTGCGGTGGTCGCGGCCGGTGTGGCAAGCGATGAGCTGAATCCATCTGTTGCGTGGTAGCCATGTTCGTGTCTCCGACAAAAGAGGTTGCGTGGTCCCGTGGCGAACATCTGGCGATGTCCGTCGCACGCCTCCTTTAATGACAATCGCTGTGCCAGTGCGGCGCGGTTGACTGCAAATGTCTTTTTCATAGGTGTTTGCGTTAAAGATAGGAGTCGGCGAGGATTCGGGTCGTTGGACATTTGAAGATCATCAAATGGTCATTGAGTGACCAATTCGTCTGAATATGCCTTCCGCTAACGCCCGGGGGATCGCCACCTTCGGATCTTAACCGGATTTTAACTGACTGTTAGGGCATGATCTGAAAGTCAACCACCGGGCGTCGAAAGCCGCCGCAATGTCACCTTCTTCACCCTCCCCTGCCTTGTGAGTTGTTGTCGTAAGCCTGATTCATTCATGTGTTTAAGGTGAGAACAGGGCGTGGAAATTTTCAGAGGACAGGTGACCATTTCGCCTCGGGGCGCTTCATGCATGTCATCCATCCGGGTTGCGGTGATTCCTGAGCCTGCTATAACCAGCGGCCTATATTGAGCGTGGCCAACTGGCACGCCCGGAAGACCTCGGCCCGGTTCCCGTTCGCCGGGAAGGAACGCGTCATGCGAAGCATCGCCAAACTGTTCGGTCATTCGCCCTTCGGCCCGCTGCAGTCGCACATGGCCAAGGTGGCGCAGTGTGTGCAGCGCATCGGCGATATCGTCGAAGCGGTGATGCGCGCCGACCATGCCGAGGTCGAGCGGATCGCCGAGCACATCAGCCAGCTCGAGCACGAAGCCGACCAGCTCAAGCACGACATTCAGCACCACCTGCCCCGGAGTCTGTTCCTGCCGGTCGACCGGGCGGCGTTGCAGGAGATTCTGTCGATTCAGGATTCCATCGCTGACAAGGCGGAGAACATCGGCGTGCTGCTGACGCTCAAGCCGCTGACCATGATCGAAGCGCTGAAGGACGACTTCAAAGCGTTCCTGGCGAAGAACCTCGAGGCGTTCGAATCGGTTCGGCTCATTGTCGATCAACTCGATGAGCTGGTGGAGTCGGGTTTCGGCGGGGGCGAGGCGGAGAAGGTGTTGAAAATGGTCGACACCGTCGCTCGGCAGGAGTACGAGGCCGACCTGATTCAGCGGCGTCTGCTCAAGGCGGTGTTCGCTCACGAGGCGGAATTGTCCGTCGGCGACTTTTTCCTGTGGAATCGGCTGTTCAAGCAGGTGAGCGAGCTGTCGAACCTGTCCGAACGGCTGGCCAACCGTGTTCGCCGTACACTGGAATTGAAGAAATGATCGGCCTCCCCACCGCGTCGGGCATTTGTGCCAGCGACGCAGCCTGAAGACCTACCACCAGTTTGCATTCTAACGATACTGCGCCCGCATGGACCCGACCCTCGTACTCATCGGACTCGCTCTGGTCTTCGGCTTTTACATGGCCTGGAACATCGGAGCGAATGACGTTGCCAACGCCATGGGAACCAGCGTTGGCTCCGGAGCGCTGACGCTCAAATGGGCGGTGATCCTGGCGGCGATCTTCGAGTTTGCCGGGGCGTTTCTGGTCGGGCCGCACGTCTCCGAAACGATTCGCAGCAACATTATCTCACCATCGGTCTTTGAAGATGCGCCCATGCAGTTGGCGCTTGGCATGATCGCGGCGCTGCTGGCGGCGGGGGCGTGGCTGCAACTGGCGTCCTACTTCGGTTGGCCCGTCTCGACCACCCACTCGATCGTCGGGGCGGTGGTCGGGTTCGGCGCGGTGGTGGGCGGCATCGGCGAGGTGAACTGGTTTGGGCCGGGCGGCGTCGGATCCATCGTTGCCAGTTGGCTTATTTCGCCGACACTGAGCGCGGTGATCGCCTTCATCGTCTTCCGTATCGTGCTGACACAGATCTTCTACAAGCCCGACCCGGTGGCGGCGGCGAAAAAGCTGACGCCCTTCATGGTTTTCGCCGTGCTGGTGACGATGCTGCTGGTGCTCACTTTCAAGGGGCTCAAACCGTTCTGGAAGGACAACTTCGGGTTGTCGCCCTTTGACACGTTGCCTCTGGCGATCGGCCTGGGCACCGCCATGGTTTCGGGGGTGGTCGGAGGCGTGATCGCGCATCGGCTGGTCAAGCGGATTTCGCCCACGGATGTGGATCACGCCATGAGCGACCGCGACATGTATGTCGCCCGATCGTTGCGCAAGACGGTGATGCACCTGCGGCGGATTCGCAGCGTGGCGAGCGATGATGTTCGCGCCAAGGCCGATGCGTTGTTGCAGGAGACGCAGGCACTGCAGCGCGAGGCGCAGGCGCGAGCCGCCAACGCGGAGGCATCACCCACCAGCACCAGTTTCGGACAGGTGGAGCGGATTTTCGTGTTCCTGCAGATCATCAGCGCCTGCTTCGTCGCGTTTGCCCACGGCGCCAACGACGTCGCCAACGCGATCGGCCCGCTGTCGGCTGCAGTCGAGATCATTCAGCAGAACGCGATCCCCGCGACGGCATCGGTCCACCCGGGCATGCTGGCGTTGGGCGGTGTGGGGATTGTGATCGGTTTGGCGACGTGGGGCTGGCGGGTGATGGAGACGATCGGCAAGCGGATCACGGAGCTGACGCCTTCGCGCGGATTCTGTGCGGAGTTTGCCGCCGCCCTGACGATTCTGCTCGCCACGGTCTACAAGATGCCGATTTCGACGACGCACACCTTGGTGGGGGCGGTGATGGGCGTCGGGCTGGCACGCGGGATTGGGGCGTTGAACCTCAACACGCTTCGCGACATTGCGGTGTCGTGGGTGATCACGTTGCCTGCCGGGGCGGGGCTCGCGATCGTCTTCTTCTACCTGCTTCAGGCGATCTTCCTGTAAACCGTGGCTGTGTCGGGCCGCGTCTGGAGTTGTGTAAGTCGATTGCCGATATGTCTTTAGGCCCCGTGGACGTGCGGCAGAGGCGTTGCGCCTCGAATGGCCGTGGCTTTACGGTATAATGTACGGGTCTGCCTGCCTGGCTGTCGTGGATGATGTCCGCGACGGACCAATTGTCCGATTCGGTGTATCGTTGCCGTTGAGTGGGACACAGGCATGCAGAAGTTGAAACGTGTTGGTTGGTATGGGTCGACAGCAGCGGTCGCGCTGTTGGCGATGCTGTTGATGGTCGGTGTCGGCCGCGTGATCGGCGAGTCGGGATCTGCCCGCACCGATGAAGCAGCCCCGACGGCGGACGCACCCCTTCCCGAACGCATCGATTTTGTCCGCGACATTCAGCCACTCTTTGTCGAGCATTGCTATGCCTGCCACGACAGTGGGTTGCGGCGCGGCGGACTACGGCTCGACAGCAAGCAGCACGCCTTTCGAGGCGGCGATCATGGCCCGGATGTCATCGTCCCGGGCAAGCCTGAGGAAAGCCTGCTTATTCAACTCGTCCGAGGCGATCGGCCTGAGTTGGTCATGCCGATGGATGGCGAACGTCTGAGCCGGCGCCAGATCGACCTGCTCAGCCGCTGGATCGAGCAGGGCGCTGAGTGGCCCGACGGCGTCGACTTCAAGTCGAGCACCAACAGCCACTGGGCATACATTGCGCCGAAGCGGCCGGAACTGCCTGCCGTACGTGACAAGGCGTGGGTGCGTAACGGGATTGATCACTTCGTACTGGCGCGTTTGGAAGCGGAGGGGCTCAAGCCGTCGCCGGAGGCTGACCGTTACACGTTGATTCGCCGGGTGAGTCTGGACCTGCGCGGTTTGCCGCCGACGCTGGAGGAGATCGACACGTTCGTTAACGATCAGCGGCCGGATGCCTACGAACAAATGGTCGACCGGATGCTCGCCTCGCCGGCCTACGGCGAGCGTTGGGCGCGGTTGTGGCTGGACATGGCGCGCTATGCCGACTCGCAGGGTTACGAGGCCGATCGACTGCGCACGATCTGGCGGTATCGTGACTGGGTCATCGAAGCATTCAACGATGACATGCCGTTCGATCAGTTCACGATCGAACAGATTGCCGGCGACCTCCTGCCTGATCCGACGCTGGATCAACTCATCGCCACGGCGTTCCATCGCAACACGATGACCAACAGCGAAGGCGGTACGGATGATGAGGAGTTCCGTGTTGCGGCGGTGGTTGACCGCGTGAACACGACCGGGCAGATATGGATGGGGATGACGATCGGCTGCGCGCAGTGCCACAGCCACAAGTACGACCCGATCAGCCAGCGCGAGTATTTCCAGTTCTACGCCTTCTTCAATCAGACCGAAGACAACGATCAGATGGACGATGGTCCGACGATCCCCACACCGACGCGCGCTCAGCAGGAGCAGATGGCGCAGCTCAACAGTCGCATCGAGGCGCTGCAGCGGCAGATCGCGCAGACGGATATTTCGGCCGATCAACGCGCCTGGGAAACCGCGGCTGCAGAGCATCTGACGGATTGGATGGTCATTCGTCCGGATGCCGTCGGTTCGGAGAAGGGGGCGACGCTGACGGTGCAGGAGGATGGTTCGGTTCTCGCATCGGGGGCGAATCCCGCGACCGATGTCTACACGCTCAGCAGCAGGGGTGATCTGGCTGGTGTGACGGGTTTTCGTCTCGAAGCGCTGGCGGACGATTCGCTTCCCGCCGGTGGGCCGGGACGTGTGGCGCACGGCAACTTCGTGCTCAACGAGTTGCGGCTGGCGATTGAACCCGTCGATCTGAAGCCGGTGATGGGGCGGTATGTACGTATCGAGCTGCCGGGCGATGGTCGCATCCTGTCGCTGGCGGAAGTGCAGGTGTTCAGCGGTGGGGACAACATCGCCCGTCAGGGCACCGCGCGGCAATCGAGCACGGACCACGGCGGCGTCGCCGAGCGTGCCATTGATGGCAACACGAGCGGCATCTGGGGCAACGCCAGTGTGACGCACACTTACACGGAGACCAATCCCTGGTGGGAGGTGGATCTGGGGGATGCGCGGGCGGTGAGCCGTGTCGTCATCTGGAACCGCACGGACGGCAATCTGCAACCGCGGTTGAACGGGTTCGTCGTGCGTGTGCTTGATGAGGATCGACAGCCGGTGTGGACGCATCGCGCCGGTGATGCGCCGCAATCGCACGTGGAGCTGTCGCTGGACGGTGTACGGACGCTGGAACTGGCACACGCCAAAGCATCGTTTGAGCAGGAAGGCTGGCCCGTTTCGCATGCGATCGATCACGACAAGTCGAGCCAGTCCGGCTGGGCGGTCGGGCCGCAGTTCGGCGTCACGCACACGGCGACGTTCGCGCTGGCGCGTCCCGTCGAAGGTGGCGACGCCAATCTGACGGCTGAGCTCATCCAGCTTTTCGGTTCGCAGCACACGCTGGGTCGGTTCCGTCTCTCGGCGACGCGCATGCCGGCCGAGTTGCTGCACGCGCCCCACACGGTTCGACTGGCGCTGGCGACGCCGCCGGCATCGCGCACAGGGGAGCAGCGCGAGACCCTGGCGGCGTACTACCGTTCGATCGCGCCGCGGTTGACGCCCATGCGTCGCGAGTTGGAAAAGGTGCGGGCGGAGCTTGCCGCGATTACGCCGCCCACCACGCCAATCATGCGTGAGCTGCCGCCCGACCGTCAGCGTGTGACGCGCATCCACATCCGCGGCAGCTTCCTGAATCAGGGCGATGTGGTGGAGCCGGGGGTTCCCGAAGTGTTCCACGGCATGCCCAGCGATGCGCCGATGAATCGTCTGGGCATCGCGCGTTGGCTGGTCAGCCGCGACAACCCGCTGACGGCTCGCGTGACCGTCAACCGTTACTGGGCGCACCTGTTTGAAACTGGCATTGTCTCCACCACCGAAGACTTCGGCATGCAGGCGGCAGCGCCAACGCATCCGGAACTGCTCGACTGGCTGGCAGTCGAGTTCATGGACAACGACTGGTCGATGAAGCGGCTGCTCAAGACGATCGTGATGTCGGCGACGTATCGTCAGTCGTCGCGAACGACGCCGGAGCTGTTGGAGCGTGATCCACGCAATCAGCTTCTGGCGCGTGGGCCGCGCTTCCGACTGGAGGCGGAACAGGTGCGCGACCAGGCGTTGGCGGCGGCGGGGTTGCTGAGCCAAAAGATGTTCGGCCCCAGTGTCATGCCGCCTCAACCTGAGGGCATCTGGAACGTGGTGTACAGCGGCGACAAATGGGTCACAAGCAAGGGCGAGGACCGCTACCGCCGGGCGGTGTACACGCTCATTCGTCGCACCACGCCTTATCCATCGATGCTGACGTTCGATGCGACCAGCCGTGAGGTGTGCGTGGATCGTCGCATCCGCACCAACACGCCGTTGCAGGCCATGGTGACGCTCAATGATCCCGTTTACATCGAAGCCGCACAGGCATTGGCGCGCCGAATGGTGCTTGAAGGCGGTTCCACGCCGAGCGAACGCATTGCCTATGGATGGCAACTGGTCGTCAATCGTCCGGCGACCCAAGCGGAAGTTGAACGGTTGCTCGCGCTTTATGAGAGCGAGCGTTCGGTCTTCGCCTCGCGTCCCGCCGATGCGGTGAAACTGGCGACCGATCCGCTGGGACCGCTGCCGCAAGGCATGGACGCGGTGGAGATGGCTGCGTGGACCGTGGTGGGCAACGTGCTCCTGAACCTGGATGAAGCGTTGACCAAAGGTTGAGTTGGCGAAGGAACAATTGGTATCCGCAGGCGGTGAAAGTCCGCGGCGTCATGTGAGGAAGTCATGAATCTGTTTATGGAAAAGATGCGGGCCGTCACGCGACGGCAGTTTCTTCAGCGGTGTCAGGGGGGAATCGGCGCAGCTGCGCTTGCGACACTGCTGAGTCGTGACTTGCAGGGTGCAACCATCTCGGGTCAGCCGATGGCGCCCAAGGCATCGCATTATGCACCGCGCGCCAAGCGTGTGATCTGCATGCACATGGCGGGCTCCCCGCCGCAGCAGGATCTGTTCGACTACAAGCCGAAGTTGCAGGAATACGACGGCCAGCTTTGTCCCGAAGAGTTTCTCGATGGTGAACGCTTCGCCTTCATCAAGGGGCATCCGAAGCTGCTCGGCTCGCCTTACAAGTTTCAGCGTCATGGGAAGAACGGCACGTGGGTGTCGGAACTGCTGCCGCACATCGCATCGGTGGTGGATGATCTGACGATCCTCAAATCGGTGCATACCGATCAGTTCAACCATGCCCCCGCGCAGATGTTCCTCTACACCGGCTCGGCGATTCCCGGACGCCCGGCGATGGGGTCGTGGCTGACGTATGGCCTGGGTGCTGAGGCGAGCGACCTGCCGGGGTTCGTGGTGCTTGTGTCGGGTCAGACGCCCGATGCGGGCAAGAGCGTGTGGGGCAGCGGGTTTCTGCCTTCCGTCTTTCAGGGCGTGCAGTGCCGCACGAGTGGCGACCCGGTGCTTTACGTTTCCAACCCGCCGGGGATGGATCGGCCGATGCGGCGGCGCACGCTCGATGCGCTGCGCGACCTGAACGAGATGCAGCACGCTCAGTTCGGCGATCCCGAGACGGTGACGCGCATCGCGCAGTACGAAATGGCGTTCCGCATGCAGGTGTCCGTGCCCGATGTGATGGACATTTCCAAGGAACCACAGGACGTGCAGGAGATGTACGGTGCGAAGCCCGGCCAGGCCGTCTTCGCCAACAACTGTCTGCTTGCCCGGCGACTGGTGGAGCGCGGCGTACGCTTCGTGCAGTTGTTCGACTGGGGATGGGACACGCACGGCACGGGCCCAACGGACGATCTCATCACGCAACTGCCCCGCAAGTGCAAGCAGGTGGATCAACCCGTTGCGGCGCTCATTCGCGACCTGAAGCAACGCGGCATGCTCGACGACACGCTCGTCATCTGGTCAGGCGAGTTCGGCCGCACACCCATGAACGAGGAACGCAACGGCTCGAAGTACCTGGGCCGCGACCATCACCCGCACTGCTTCACCATGTTCATGGCGGGTGGTGGCCTGAAGCCGGGCATCACCTACGGCGAAACCGATGATCTGGGGTATTCCATCACCGAGAAGCCGCTGCACGTGCACGATCTGCAGGCGACGATCCTGCATCTATTGGGTATTCAGCACGAGCAGTTGACGTTCCGCTATCAGGGACGCGACTTCCGGCTGACCGATGTGTTCGGCGAGGTGTGCCACGACATCATTGCGTAAGCGTGATGCGGTGATGATGTGATGATCCGCGATTGTTGTCGTGGATGATGGTTGTCACATGGCGTGCCGTGGCACGGGTCTGACTCGATAAGCTTCCATTCATGTTCATCGTCGCGCGGGTGTTGTCCCTACGCGGCGATGTCATTGCGCCCATGGTTCGCCGGAACAACGACGCCGATGGGCTGCGGACAGTGGGCTGATTCGTCGTTGCGCCTGCTGTTATGATGGAGCCGTACTCGTTCTGGGAGGTTGCGGATGAACGGTTCTTCACGACGCGACGGTTGTGCGGTTGCCATCATCGTGTTGCTGTTGGCGGTGATGACGTTGTGTCCCGGCATTACTTTGGGGCAGAACGGTGATGTCGTTGTGCAACGCGACGTGATGGTGCCGATGCGTGACGGCGTGAGGCTCGCCACCGACATCTGGCTACCGGCACGCGCGGGACGTGCCATCGAGGGTGAGCAGTTTCCCGTTATCCTGATGCGCACGCCGTACGGCAAAGGGGGGCCGGGCGATTACTTCGCGCGACATGGCTATGTGTTCATCTCGCAGGACACACGCGGCCGAGGCACATCCGAGGGGGTGTGGCGTATGCTGGACGATGATGGGCCGGACGGCGTGGACACGGCCGCATGGATTGCGTGTCAGCCATGGTCCAACGGGCGCATCGGAATGATGGGAACGTCATACGTCGGTGGTACGCAGCACGCGATGGCCATGGCGCAGGCGCCGCAACTCACAACAGTCATCCCTGTCGATGCGATGAGCAATCTGGGGTATCACGGCATGCGCAACGGCGGAGCGTTTGAGCTGCGGTTCTGGAACTGGATCATGCGTCATTGTTGGCAGGGGGCGGGCTACGACGATGCGACCACCGCGGCGCTGCGCGAGATGGACAACCATCGGCTGTGGTATCTGGAAAATCTGCCGGTGCGTCCCGGCATGACGCCGTTGCGTTTGGCGCCGCCTTACGAGGCGTGGCTGGTGCAGGCGATGCGCGAGGGCGGCAACAGCGCGTTCTGGACAACCAACAACATCATCGACCATGCCGATCAATACAAGGATATCCCCGTGTGCCTCGTGGGCGGCTGGTACGATTCATGGGCCGGCAGCACGACCGCGAATTACATCGCGCTCAGCAAGGCGATTGAAGGGCCCGTGCATCTGATCATGGGGCCGTGGATCCATGGCGGGCAGAACGGTCACGCGCATGGGCAGGTCAACTTCGGTGCTGACGCGGCGATGCCGAACGAATGGGAGTGGCGGCGTCAATGGTTTGATAAGTGGCTCAAGGGGATCGACAGCGAGGTTGGTCGGGCCGCACCCTTCGCAACACCGGTGCGAATCTTTGTGATGGGTACGGGTGATGGGCGACGGGACGAGCAGGGCCGACTGATGCACGGCGGCTACTGGCGCGATGAAAACGAGTGGCCGCTGGCGCGAACGCGCTACACGCCGTTCTATTTTCATGGCGACGGCACGCTCGCTACTGACGCGCCGATCGAGGCACACAGAAGCACCACGTACACCTTCGATCCGAACAATCCTGTACCGACCATCGGCGGGCAGATCTCATCGAACTGGGACATCATGCTCGCCGGGGCATACGACCAGCGCGGCGGACCGCACATGCGGCAACGCGATAACCTGCAGCTACCCGTCTGGCGGTTTCAGGATCCCGGCCGGTTGTCAGCGCGGCGCGACGTGCTCGTTTTCCAGACACCTCCGCTGCCGAACGATGTTGAGGTCACCGGTGAGATATCCGTCACGCTTTATGTCTCCTCCACCGCGCGCGACACCGATTTCACCGCGAAGCTGATTGATGTCTACCCGCCCAGCGACGACTTTCCCGATGGTTTTGAGTTGCTGCTTGGCGATGGCATTATGCGAACGCGCTTTCGCGACTCGCTCCAGGAGGAGAAGCTGATGACACCGGGTGAAATCTACCAGGTGACGATCAAGCTGTATCCCACCAGCAACGTGTTCAGGAAAGGTCACCGCATTCGCGTCGACCTGTCGAGCAGCAACTTTCCACGTTTCGATGTTAATCCGAACACGGGCGAGCCGCTGAACCAGCACCGTCGTCAGGTCGTTGCCGACAACACGATCTGGCATGATGCATCGCGCCCATCGCATATCCTGCTGCCGATCATTCCGGCGGAATGAGCCATGTTGACGATGTTCCGTCAGCGGCTTCGATCAAGATCGCGTTGATCAACGGCCGACGCGCAGGGCAGCCGTCTTCTTCAGAAGCGCACGTCGGGCCGCCACACCGTTCTCAAAACCATAGTTTTTCAGCGCGGTTTGCGCCACGTGCACACCATCGTTCTCTGTTCCGCTGCCAAACCACCACACGCCGTGCGGCTTGAACGTGAGAATGTCTTCCACGTCCATCTCCCAACTCTTCTCCAACGGAACGGGAAGCGGTGTCGGGCCCCACGTCATCACGCCACGGGGCAGATAGTAAACCTTCAGTCCCTCCTTCTTCGGATGATCGATGCAGAAATCCATCATGGCGTAACGATGGTTCGATTTGTCGTACTCATAGGTCGTGGTCACCCAGTCGGGGCACGCCTTGTGATATTCGGCGAGATTGACCTCCTGGAACACGGCGTATTGAGGCGCGAGGGTTTCGCAGATGGTCGACATCTCGCCTTCGAAACCCTTCGCCCGCACGGACTTCTCAATCGCCTTGAGCAGTTGGATGCGCGCGTGTGTGGTGTAGTCCCGCCACTCGGGCACATCAAAACTTCGCGCGTTGAGTGGTTTGCCGAGCTGTTCGAAGGCACGTCGGCCGTTTGCTTCCGCCCACGCGTTGTAAAGCGGGATACGGTGTGGTCGCGAGATGGCCGCGTTCTCAACTTCAACGAGCAGACCGTCCGCTTTGGGGAACTGCTCGATGATCTCCTCGAACATTTCGATCGACCGTTCGGTGACGCCGGGATGATCCACATCGTACACGCCGACGGGCTTGGGCATTCGGTAGTTGTACACACGGGTGAACGTTGCGTAAGGTTCGCCGCCGAACTCCTCGGCAACGAAGTGCGTGACCACCGCACCGATCCACACCTTGATCCCGCGCTTGTGCGCCTCGTCGATGGCCTGACGAAGCAGTTCATTGTTCGATCGGGTGACGGGGTTGTTCTCGTCCTGATCCAGATAACGCAGGCGCGAACGATAACCCGTGGTCAGCCACTTCACCAGGATGAGCACGGAGTTCATGCCCGCACCAGCCATGTCGTCGAACAGGCTGATGTAGTCGTCGAGTTCGTACGCTTCCATTCCCCCGGCCGCGGGCGTGGTGTAGTCCCAGAAACCATACTCCTGCAGAAACGCATCATCGTTTGCCTTTGGGGCAACTTGCTGCGCTTGTGCTGGTGTGTGGTTGGGCACGAGCAGACCGGCGGAGCCGATCGCAGAGGCGGCGAGAAACTGTCGGCGGCTTGTTCCGTTACCGCGAAGTTGAGCGTCAGACATCGTTACATATCCTTTCCGAACCGTGCCTCGTGAAGCACGTCCATTTACAAACGCTGGTCACCAACTTTGGCAATCCATTGGCGCGTCCATTCGACAGCCTCGAAGTTCATGTCGCAGATGTTGCTTGCAAGAAAGATGATCCCCTCGATACGACCTTCCTTCAGCCATTTCAGGCCCAGCTCGCACTGATACTGCATGTGTTCCACCGAGATGGGCTGATCGTCACCCGCGAAGCCGTAGTCGTACATGTAGCAGCCGAGCATAATCGGCTTCTTCACAATGTTGCTGATCGTTTCGAAGTTGGATTCCAGATTCGCCAGACCCGCCGACTTCCACGTCCACATCGCCACACGATCGACGTGATCGGTGTGTGCCGTGATGCGAGGTGACATCTGATGCGTGTAGATCACGCAATCCAGGTGCATCTTGCGGCCGTCGCCGAGATCCATTTGGGAATGCAGGTCCGCAAGCTGCTCCGGCGTCATCGAAGCGGGAACGGGAACATCGGCGTTCTCCGGCAGCAGGAGGTTGCGCGCACTGTGCGATGCGCTGAACTCAGAGGTCGCCTGTGCCTGCCACTGATCATCAAAGGCGATACGCTTGCCATCATGAAACAGTCGCACGGCACGCAATCCGCAACTTTGTGCCAATGAATCGGGACGATCCTGTGTGCTGAGCACGCGCACGCGCAATGCGGTGTACGCCCGAGCCGGGAGGGCAATGTCCAACGCCGCACCTGCCGCTTTGGGCATTACGGCTTCCTTGATCGGCTCCCAGCGGGTGCCATCGGTTGTCGCTTCCAGCGCGATCGTTCCGGTTCGATAGTCGCCTGTCGGCCAAACGCTTTGCACAAGCTGAACCCGGTCGATCATCACCGGCTTGTTCGCCGTCATCTGCAACGTGACGGGGAAGGCCGGTCTGTTGGCTGCCACCCAGTGAGTGTTGACCGTATGGAAGTAGTGAAGAAAATCGTCGAGGATGAACCCCGTGACGTTGTGATTGGCGCGAGCGATCTCCAGGGTGCGCTTGCGCAGTTCCTCGTTGCTCTCACCACCGACACCGGCCATGGACCAGACGACGCGTTTCATCGGCTTGAACGAGGTGGCGTAGAGGTCGTAATGATCGAGGGTCGGCTTCCCGTCATAGTGAACAAAGTAGATGTTGTGCAGACCCATGTAGACGGCGCCTTCAACCGGCGTCATGCGAGAATATGCGGGTGAGCCGTCGGCCATCTTGATGTAGTTGTGCGATCCGGCTGGATGGGTCCACAGCCAGAATCGATCGCGTACGGTGCCATCATCCCTGGGCGGCTGGACCTGAGCGCGGGCAACAGGCGGAGCAGTGATACCGTGGCTGAGCATCGCACCGGCCGCCATGGCGGAGCCAGTCAAAAACGTGCGACGGCTGGGAATACCTGCGGATCGATCGGCCATGACGAGTTCCTCCTGAACGAGCGGCAAAGAAGTTTGCCCGTGGGGTAGGGAATATTGGTCGTGGAGTTCAACGGTACCGTGGTGGTTCAAGCCCGTTGACTTCGTGTGGGCATGATGACATCACACCCCGCCTGTCAGAACGCGCGCGGGATTGTCCTGAAGCAGACGGCGGATGGTGTCGGTGCTGATACCCTCATCCTGCATCATCGGCACGATGTTCTCGAGGATGTGACTGTAGCCATGTCCGCCGTATGCCTTGAGCATCGACTTGAGGCAGATGTCGTTCGTGACGAGGATCTGCGACTCAAAACCCTGATCGAGCAGATCGCGAACAACACGCACGCGTTCGATGTCCCGCGCAAATACCCCTCCAGCAAAGCCGCGATCAGCCTTGTTGATGTAGAACTCCTTGCCGAAGTTGTCGAACTCAATGTTGATGCCCAGCGCCAGCAATTCACTGAGGTACTTGAGATCGAACTCAACATCGATGTGGCAGATCACGATGCGATCCGGTGCGACATTGTCGTCGATCAGCAGTTGTGCGGCTTCGATGCCTGCCTTGCCCCACGGATAAGTGTGTACCTGCACCTCGGCGGGATGCTGCGCAAAGGCACGGGCCACCGCCAGCAATGCCTTGCGTTCGTTCGGCCGGATGGGATCACTCGTGCCGATTTCGCCGTAGATACCCGCGCGAATGTCCGTTCCGTCCATGCCGACGAGCATGTCGCGAAGCATCTGGTCGGCGATTTCACCTTCATCCCACGCGTCCATCTGGGCCGGATGCGTGTCGTAGGTGTAATAGCCACATCCCGCGATAATGTTGACGCCGGTGCGTTTGGCGAGCTCGCGCAGCCCAACCGGGTTGCGCTGAATGCCGATCGATGTGCAGTCGACGATTGTGCGGCCGCCGTGCTCCGCGTAGTCGTTCACCTCCTGCGTGACCGTGTCCACATCGTCGATCAGCAGGTTGTCGCGGATCGCATATGGGTTGCTTCGCACATAGCCCAGGTTGTGCATGCAAAGCGGTTGCCGACTGATTTCAAGCTTGCGAGGGTCGGTCGGTTCGGTGAACTGATTGCGCAGGTCGATCAGCAGGTGCTCGTGCGGGAGAATAACTCCCAGCGCACCGGAGGCGACTTCACCCGTAACGGTCATCACGCTCATCGGATCAGCCTTTGTCGCGTTCGTCACGCTTCCCAGAAGCCCATCGATCCATAGTACGAAAGGTCGGGTTGGGTGGTGTCGACCCGTCCCTGCTGCACGATGATGTTGATGTCGCTATGGACCCGCAGGGCATACTGCGTCGTTTCAGGCAGCGCAACGCCGCCCAGGTCATCGGGCCAGTCGAGTCGAATGCAGCGCACGCGCTTGGCTCCGATGGTGATCGCGATGCCTTCGATCGGGTCGCGGTCTTCAAAGTAGATGTCGATCAAAAGGTGGGCGTCGCGATCGTTGGTGTTGAGAATCATCAGCGCTTCGTGCGCATCGATCTTGTCGCCTGCTTTCTTGGCGGGAAGGTATCCATCGGGAAAATACCAGGTCCGTGCGCCTCCGCGGGAGCGTCCCGCGCCCATGCGCGGCCCAGGGGTGCTGGCCTTCACGACAACATTGGGGGAATGAGCAGTCATACGATCACTCCTTACGCGGCGTCGACGGCGAGCCCGCGTCCTGATCTCTGGAATACAAGTGTCGGTAGAGACTCATTGCATCGCGCCACCCACGCGTAATCACGAGGAATGCCACGCCGAAAAACAGGAGCAACGACGCCGCCACACTGATCTGCCAGAACACGTACCAGGCATTCATTTGATGGTTCCTTCCGAATGTGCCACGCCGTGCGTTTCACCCAACAGCGCGTCGTCTTCGGCAATTCGCTTCGGTCGAATCCACGGGTTGGTGATCAGCGAAACGACAATCATGGTGAGGATCGCGACGGCAAACGCGGTGACGCCCGATTTCCACCCATCGGTAAGCCAGCTGGAGATCAACTCGTTCTGCATCCATGTGGGCAGGCTTTCAACGTTGACATAGAGGCTGAGAATGGGAAAGAGCGTGCCCGTGAGGGTCGCCGCAATGGCGCCGGCGGAGTTGGCGTGCTTCCAGTAAAGCCCGAGCACGACGCATGCCACCGCTCCGGAAAGATAGATTGCACCGGAGATCTGCTGATACTGAAGGAACGTGTCCGGTGCATTGTAGACAAGGCCCATCCACAGGATGAACATGCCGCACAACACAATGACGATGCGATTGACCAGAAGTCGGCTCTTGTCGCTCAGTCCGCCGGGTACCAAGGGTGCGATGACATCCTGGGTGATGATGCCGCTCCACGCCAGCAGGTAGCTGTTGTAGGTGGACATGTCAGCCGCCATCATACCGGCGACGACCACGCCGAGGATGCCCACCGGCAGCACAATCGCCAGAAACCGCGGCATGGCGCCCACGGCGTCGACACCACCCAGTGCGTCGGGATTTGCGCTGAAGTACGCCAGCGATGCGATACCCCAAAGGATCGGCAGCGAGCAGCGGCCCAGAAAAGTGAGGCCCGACCACATCGTGGTGCGTCGGGCGATCCCAGCATCCGTGGCGGACAAGGCACGCGACGCGGCCGGTTGCCATAACGCGGGCACTGCGGCGAAAACCAGAAGATTAACCAGGACGAACGGCCATCCGAGCATGACTTTGCCCGTGGCATCGTCAGCCGCGAAAGGGCTGAAGCCTGGAAGTCCCTTCTGTTCGGAGACGACGTCGTACATGGCGTCGAAGCTTACGTTGCTCAGAACGAACACCGTTGCCGCCAGCACGCCGGCCACCAGGATGATGTACTGGAAGTAGTCGGTGAGGACGACCGCCATCATGCCTCCCAGCAACGTGTAGCTCAGCACGACGATCAGCAGTCCGGCCATGATCCAGTTGATCATTTGCAGGTCCAGACCACTGATGCCGACGAAGAAGTGGGCGCTCATTTTGAGGAAGAGCCCCATGTTCAGCACGCCGGCGAGCGCCATGACGAATCCGGCCAGCCATCGGGCGACGGCGTTGTAGCGGATCTCATAGAACTCGGGGATGGTCATGACCATGTGTCGGCGCAGGCCGTTGATGATGAAGCCGGTGGCGCCGATGAAGGTTGCGCCGGCCATGAAGCACACGCCGATGGTCATGGCGGAGAAGCCGAGGGTGTACCCGAGTTCCGCCATGGCCATGATGGAGATCACGCCCATTTCGGTGCCGGTGAGGCTGGCGACGCCGAGGTAGAATTTGACGCCGCGGTCGGCGACGAGGTAGTCCGACATGCCTCGCACCCGCCGGCTGGCGATCAGGCCGATGGTCAGGGAAAACGCCACGTAGCCGCCGACGATGATCCAGTCGAGAATTGTCACGCGGATTCCTTCGATGTGGGATCTGGAGGCAAGCCAATCTGCCGGAGCAGCGCGTGGACGCCCCGTCCGGAGCGTCAGTTCAACGTTAATATAACCCTCTCCCAAATGGAGGGCAAGCGGGTCCTTTCGCCTCCGGGTCGCGGAAGGTGGGGTTTGCAACGCCAAACGTGTCGCTGGCGCGATGTAAACCGACTGAAACGGCTCATTATCGCCGTTTTCAGGGGCCACGGAAGGTGGAATTTGGTTGACAGGTTTCGGTCCCTGCGGTAGGTTGGTTGAACGTTACATCAAATTCATATTCCGGCGTTGATTCGTCGTTCCGCGCAAGACTCGGCGGGCGGCGGGCCGTCGAAAGGAGGTCGTCTTGAGCGGCAGGCTCGCAGAACAAGTGGCGTTCATCACCGGTGGGGCATCGGGCATGGGGCGCGCCACCGCCATTCGGTTCGCCCGTGAAGGTGCCAGTGTGGCGGTTGCCGATGTGCAGGATGACAAGGGCCGTGAGGTGGTGCGGGAGATTGAGGCCGAGGGCGGGACGGCGATCTATCTGTCGTGCGACGTTGCCGACGAGCAGGCCGTCAAGGACGCCATCGATCAGACGATCGAGCGATTCGATGGGTTGCAGATCCTCGTCAATGTGGCGGGGATCGCCCGATTCAAGACGTTCCATGAGTTCACCAGCGAAGACTGGGACGAGATCATGGGCGTCAACCTGAAGGGGATGTTCCACACCTGCCGCAACGCCATCCCGTACATGACGCGCCATTCGCGCAGCTACATCGTCAATGTGGGCTCCATCAGTTGCTTCATCGGCGATGTGGGCGAATCGATCTACAGCACCGCCAAGGGTGGTGTGATGATGTTGACGAAGTCGATCGCGCTGGAGTACGCGGCCGATGGGCTTCGCTGCAACTGCATCTGCCCGGGGATCACCGACACGCCGATGCTGCGGTATCACCTGAACACCACGCCCGATCCGGAAGCGACGTTGGCGGCACGTCTGCGCCGCGTGCCGATGGGTGTGGCGGTGCAGCCGGACGACATTGCGCGCACGGCCGTTTACCTGTCGTGTGAAGATTCGGCGTGCGTGACCGGAACATCGATCCTGGTGGATGGCGGATACCTCGCCGCGGCCGAGTGGGTCTCGCCGGAGACGACCGCCTTCATGCCGCAGGCGCGTGTGACCTCATGAAGCTCAACCTGTCCTGTGCTGACTTCACCTTTCCGCTTCTGACACACGAGCAATCGCTGCGGTTGATCGCGATGCTCGGCTTTCAGGGTGTGGATATCGGTCTTTTCGAAGACCGTGCGCACCTGTGGCCGTCGCGCGAGTTCGCCGACGTTCGCACCAATGCGGCCGAGTTGAAGAAGAAGCTGGACGATGTGGGGCTCGTTGCGTCTGACATCTTCCTTCAGGCGTCGGCTGAGTTCGAGCCGTTGGCGATCAACCATCCGGATGCCGACCGTCGTCAGAAGGCGAGGGACTGGTTCGACTGCGCGCTGGAGTATGCCGCGATATGTGGTGCGCCACATGTCACGATTCTTCCGGGCGTTGTGTTTGATGATCCACGGGCGTCGCTGGATCGATGCGTTGAGGAGCTGAGTTGGCGAATCGAGCGCGCGAATGCGGCGGGCATTGCGATGGGGATTGAGGCGCATCACGGCTCGATTGTTCCCGAGCCGGCCCGCGTTCTGGCATTGCTCGAACGCACCCCGGACCTCAAATTAACGCTTGATTACACGCATTTTGTCTGCAACGGCATCGATGAGTCGCAGGTGGAGCCGTTGCTCGCGCACGCCAACCATTTTCATTGTCGGGGCGGTCGACCCGGGCGAATGCAGGCTTCGTTCAAGAACAACACGATCGACTACCAGCGCATCGTCGAACGGCTCAATGCATTGCAATATGCCGGATACATCTGCATCGAATACGTGTGGATCGATTGGCAGGGCTGCAACGAAACCGACAACGTGTCGGAAACGATTCTGTTCCGTGACGCGCTGAAGCAATGGGCCGGTCGGTCGTGATCAGGGCATCACGTACGTGGCCGCGTGCTGTTGCGCACAATCAGTTCCGGTCGCAGCGAAACGCGGGCATCCGGAGCGCGGCCGGATTCGATTCCCTGCACAAGCATGTTGATGGCAATCTGCGTCAACTGTTCGCAGGGCTGCCTGATCGCGGTCAGGGAGATGCAATCGAGGTTACAGATATCCAGATCGTCGATGCCGACCACACCCAATCCCGTGCCGATGGGGATGCCGAGTCGGGCGGCGGTTTCCATCGCGCCGACCGCGCACAGCGCGTTGGCGCACAGCAGGCCATCGATATCGGGGACACGGCGATGGATCTCCGCCATCGCGTTTCGGCCGGCGTCGATGGTGAGGCCGGCGTGGTAAATCGAATGTTCATCGAAACGCAGGCCGCGCGATCTGAGCGTGCGTTCAAACTCAGCCGCCTGGCTCTGGAAGGAGCTGAACGAGCTGTGCGATGCTTCGCCGCTGAAGAACACAATGCGGCGCGAGCCCGTTTCGATCAGGTGTTCCGTCGCCATGCGAGCGGCGGCGGCGACATCGTTCACCACATAAGCACCGTCATACGTCGAAGGCGCCGTATCGAGCACGATCAACGGCACCGGAAACCGGCGCACCAGGTCGAACACTTCCTCGCTGGTTTCCGAAAGGCACGCCGCCACGCCATCCACCCGGAACTCGATCATGTTTCGAAGCTCTGCCTGCTCCTTGGACGCCTGCCACTGGCCATCAGCGATCAGGGTTTCGTAGCCGTGCTGGTCGGCCGCCTCTTCAGCCGAGTGCACCATCAGAGAGTAGAACGGGTTGCGCAGATCGTTGACCAGCAGACCGATCGTTTTGACGCGTGTCTTGCCTCCGCGAAGCTGGCGGGCGGCCAGATTGGGAACGTAGTTGACCTCCCGCGCCACCCGCAGCACCTTCCGCCGCGTCTTCTCGCTGATGCGGCTGCTGCCCTGGAAAACCAGCGACACGGTCGTGCCGGAAACCCCGGCCCGGTGCGCCAGTTCCTTAATCGTGCTGACTTCCATGTTCTCTCCACATCGACAGGTCGTATTTCAATCGACAGCGGTCCAGATGAATCACCAACGCAAACCGGCGGATATGCCCCGCGAAACTTCTTCACCAGTTTAACGCAGATTCGCCGCGCGTATGGTAGTCATCGGCGGGAGAGTCGCCCGAAAATCGTCCCCTCCTGTCACCACGCCACGCTGTTCCACGGCATGGGTATATTAACGTTAAATCACGTAAAAGCAAGTATCTGAGAAAGGAAAGCCTCAATGGATCTGCATGCGAAATTGCGTGAACTGGGCCTGACGCTGCCGCCGGCTCAACCTCCCGGAGCCGTCTACGTACCCGTCCGGCAGGTGGGGGAACTGCTGTATGTCAGCGGGCACGTGCCAATGAGTGAGGATGGCAGAGTGCTCGTCACCGGGCTGCTGCCGACGGATGTCAGCATCGAGGAAGCGCAGAAGGGGGCGGAGCGGTGCGCGCTGAACGGCCTGGCGGCGGTGGACAAGTATCTGAACGGCGACTGGTCCCGCTTTGTGCAGTTCGTCCGATTGGGTGTTTTCGTGCAAAGTGCGGTGGGATTCGACAAGCAGCACATCGTCGCCAACGGCGCCAGCCAGCTCCTGGAAGGGATCTTCGGCGAGCGAGGTGGTCACGCCCGGACGGCGATCGGCACGAACGCGCTGCCGCTGAACGCCGCGGTTGAGGTGGAGATGATCCTGCAGGTTCGGTGACTCGGCAGGGGTTTGGTCCGGTACTGCCGGGGCCGCGAAACGTGTCTCCGGGGGGGCATGGCTGGAGCGACAAACGGTTGACACCTTGGAAGCGCTCGGATACGTTTGTTTTACGTTAAACTGATTTTCTTGCTTGCGTGCAGGTCTGGCGCGGCATTCAGGTCGCTTCATGTTGTTTTCCCCGCGTGCCGTGCGAAACGATCGGCGGGTCGTAAAGAGGGCGGGGCCAATCAGGGTGGATGCCAGGGAGTCGATGCGATGCCCACACGACGTCTGACGCGGATCCTGGTGCTCTTGGCTGCGGTGCTGCATGGCATCGCCCAGGCCGGGCATGCCGGGGAGCCGGTGCAGTTCAATCGTGATGTGCGATCGATTCTGTCCAACAGTTGTTTCGCGTGTCACGGTTTCGATGCCGGCTCACGGAAGGCGGGGCTGCGGTTGGATCTGCGTGAGCACGCGACGGAGCAGCTCCCGTCAGGCCACAGGGCCATCGTTCCGGGCGACAGCAGCGCGAGCGAGTTGATCCGGCGTGTTTCATCGAAGGATCAGGGCGACATCATGCCGCCGCCCGATCACGGGCATCAACCACTCACCGAAGCGCAGATCGAGACGCTCAGACGTTGGATCGATCAGGGTGCTGTATATGAAGACCACTGGTCGTTCACCCGGTTGACGCGACCCGAAGTACCCGTGGTTCGCGACACCGCGCGCGTGGCGAATCCGATCGACAACTTTGTTGTCGCCCGGCTGCATCGGGAAGGGCTGACGCAGTCGCCGCGCGCGGATCGCATCACGTTGTTGCGCCGCGTGAGCCTTGATCTCACCGGCCTGCCGCCGACCATCGACGAGGTCAGGGCGTTTCTCAGCGACGAGAGCGACAATGCCTATGAGCGTGTGGTGGACCGTCTGCTGGCGTCGCCGCGCTACGGTGAGCGGATGGCGATGCACTGGCTGGACCTGGTGCGCTATGCCGACACCGTGGGATACCATGGCGACGTCGAAGTGAGCATCTGGCCGTATCGCGACTACGTGATTCGCGCTTTCAACGACAACCTTCCGTTCGATCAGTTCACCCGGGAACAACTGGCGGGCGACCTGCTGCCCGAACCGACGGTGTGGCAAAAGATCGCCACGGGATACAACCGGCTCAACCAGACCACTGAGGAAGGCGGATCGCAGGAAAAGGAATACCTTGCGATCTATGCCGCCGATCGTGTGCGCAATGTTTCGACGGTGTGGATGGGGTTGACTGTTGGTTGCGCGGAATGCCACGACCACAAATTTGATCCGGTGACGATCCGCGAGTTCTATCAACTCGCAGCGTTCTTCGCGGACATCGAACAGGTTGGCGTGTACGCGATTGGCAAAGGTCGACCGCCCGTGATGCCGGTTGCGCTCGGGGAGGATGAAGAACATCTCGAAGCGATCGACAACCGCATCGCGGAGTTTCAGAAAGAGCTTGAGGCTCAACTGGAGGTGGAAACACCTGAGCGACTCGAAGTGCTGCGCGCGTGGGAAGCATCGATGCGCGATGCGCTTGGACGGGGAACCGTCGCGGCAAGTGCGATTCCGGTGGGGGTGGTCGAGGCATTGTTCATTGCGCCGTCGTATCGCACCCATGAGCAGCGACGTGCTCTGCGGTCGTACTTTTACATCCACACGCCGGAGGGGGCGCCGATGCGTCAGCCGCTCGAAGCGGCCCGTGCCGAGCGCGACAGGTTGCTGCAATCGCTGCCGACGACGTTGGTGACGCATTCCGTTCAGCCGCGCATCACACGTGTTCTGCCGCGCGGCAACTGGATGGATGAATCGGGCGAGGTGGTGGATCCCGGCGTGCCTGCGTTTTTACCGCCGTTGAAGCGTTCATCGGGTCGTGCGACGCGGTTGGATCTGGCTGAGTGGCTGGTGCGGCGTGACAATCCGCTGACATCGCGCGTCGTGGTGAATCGTTTCTGGCAGATGTTCTTTGCACGTGGGTTGTCGGGGGTGCCGGACGATCTGGGAGCGCAGGGGGAGTGGCCGAGCCATCCGCAACTGCTCGACTGGTTGGCGGTTGAGTTCATCGAAAGCGGTTGGGACGTCAAGCACATCATCCGCACCATCGTGTTGTCGGAAACCTATCAGCAGTCGTCGATGCCTCGGCGGGAGCTGCGTGATCGCGACCCGGGCAATCGCCTTCTGGCGCGGCAGGCACGCTTCCGTGTGGCGGCTGAAACCGTGCGCGATAATGCGCTCGCGATCAGTGGTTTGCTGGTGCATCAGCTCGGTGGGCGGAGCGTCAAGCCATACCAGCCGGCGGGTTATTACGCGGAACTGAACTGGCCGCAGCGGGAGTACGAGGAGGACACCGGCGACAACCTTTATCGCCGAGGCCTGTACACGCACTGGCAGCGAACGTTCCTTCACCCGATGCTCAAAGCGTTTGATGCGCCGTCGCGTGAGGAATGCACCGCCCGTCGCGATGTGTCCAACACGCCGTTGGCGGCATTGACGCTGCTCAACGATCCGACCTTTGTTGAAGCGGCACGGGTGTTTGCTCAACGCATGATGCGTGAGGCCGGGCCGGGCGAGGCGGATCGCATCATCTGGGCGTATGAGCGGACACTCTCCCGTCCGCCGCGCGACGAGGAGCTGCACACGCTTTGCCAGCTTTATGCGGAGCATTTGGAGCATTATCGCAGCGATCAGGCCGCGGCGGTTGAGCTGATCAACGTCGGCGAAGCGCCCGTTCCGAGTGATCTCGACCCGGCGACACTGGCGGCGTGGACATCGGTGGCGCGCGTGCTGCTGAACCTGCACGAAACGATCGTGCGGTATTGACTGAGTGTAGGAGTTGCGGTCATGAATCCTTTTGAGTTTGCGGCCCTGCGCCAGACACGTCGAACATTTCTCGCCAGTGCGGCGCAGAGCACCGGTTGCCTGGGGTTGCTGTCGCTGCTGGGGCTCGATCGTCTCGCGCTGGGAGCGCCGCAGTCCGGCGCTGCGATGGCAGGTGGAGGGATCGCTCAGCCGCGACACGTCAGGCCTCGCATCAAACGCCTGATTCACCTTTACATGGCGGGCGGCCCGTCGCAGTTGGAATCGTTCGACTACAAACCCAGACTCGCCGAACTCAACGGGCAAGCCTTTCCCGATTCATACACCCGCGGTCAACCGATCGCGCAGTTGCAGGGTGCTGCGCTTCGCGCTTATGGGCCGCAGTTCACGTTCAACCGGCATGGCAAGTCACAGATGGAAATCAGCAGTGTGTTTCCATATATCGCCAAACTTGCCGATGACATTTGCGTGATCCGCTCGATGCAGACCGAGCAGATCAATCACGACCCGGCACATACATTCATGAACACCGGCACGGCTGTGTCGGGTCGGCCAAGCATGGGCGCGTGGGTGCTTTACGGCTTAGGAAGTGAGTCGTCCGATCTGCCCGGCTTCATCGTGCTGACGTCAGGCGGCGGCAAGGACGCTCAACCGATCGCCGCGCGACAGTGGCACAGCGGATTTCTGCCGAGCCGGTACCAGGGTGTGCAGCTTTATGCCGCGGGCGACCCGGTGCATTACGTGCGCAACGCGCCGGGGGTTGATGAGAAACGGCAGCGTGACATCGTCGATGCCGTCAACCGAATCAACGCCCGGTCGGATGCGTTTCTGGATGATCCGGAGATCGCAACGCGCATCGCACAGTACGAGATGGCGTTTCGGATGCAGGCGAGCGTGCCGGATCTGATGGATCTGTCAGGTGAGCCGGAAGATGTGCTCGAGATGTACGGCACGCGCGGGGGTGACGGCAGCTTTGCCTCCAACTGCCTTCTGGCGCGACGGCTCGTCGAGCGGGGTGTGCGCTTCATTCAGCTTTACCATCGCGGCTGGGATCACCACACCGATCTCAAACCCAACATGGTGACACGGGCGCGCGAAGTCGACCAGGCAAGCTGGGCGCTGGTGACCGATCTCAAACGGCGGGGCATGCTCGACGACACGCTCGTGGTGTGGGGCGGGGAGTTCGGCCGAACACCCATGGGACAGCTCGGCAGCGGGCGTGATCATCACATCCGCGGTTTTTCGATCTGGTTGGCGGGTGGCGGTGTCAAACCCGGTTTCGTGTACGGTGCGACCGATGAACTGGGGTACAACGCGGTGGAGAACCCCGTGCACGTTCACAACCTGCACGCCACGCTGCTGCACCTGTTCGGCATCGACCACAACCGTCTGACCTACCGGCATCAGGGGCTGGATGTGCGGTTGACGGGGGTGGAGCCGGCGCACGTGGTGCGCGACATCCTTGCGTGATCGTCAGGCGGCTTCTGAATGATTGTCCGGATAACTGTCGGCGATGGATGCAAGGGTCAGAAGTGTGAGAACGTTATACCTCTCCACACGCCTGACAAGTACCTCGTAACGACGTGTGAAATCAATGGCTTGGGCAGACGGCGCCACGAAATACGCTTGACAGCGGCGGAACATCGAATTAAATTGGTTTAACGTTAAATGCACCTTGGTGCCGATAGGGCTCGATAGCCGAGCCGTTACAAGTCGGATTTCCTCAGTTCGGGTCACTCGACCCAACCTATCAGGGAGAACGCCATGAGTCGGATGGTCAACGGGCTCGCCGTCGCTTTTTCGGTTGCCGCGTTCACGGTTTCGAGTGCCGATGCGGCGCTTATCGGCCACTGGACCTTCGAAGGAAATGCCACCAACAGCGGCACGCTCGGTGCCACGAATGACGGCACCATCCACGGGGGAGTGACGTTTGTCGAAGGGCCGAATGGATTCGGTCAGGCGGCCAAATTCGACGGGACGACCGGGTACATCCTGATTGAAAACAGCCAGTCGGGCCCACTGGACTTGGTCGGCACGTCGTTCACCTATGCCACCTGGGCCAAGGCCGAGGTGGGCGCACGGATCGGCCGAGCCATCCAGAAGGATGATGGTGGCGATTACAGTGGTGGCTACCAGTTCGGATTCAACGACGGTAGTTTCAATTACGTCACGCACAATCCCGGCGGAGGCAATCTCAACGTCGGGGCTTTGCCGACGGATGGGGAATGGCACCATTACGCGGTCCGCTACGATTTGACGAATCAGAAACTCGACTTTTTCGTCGATGGTGTGCTTACAGCGACGTTTGCCCCTCTCACGCCGTTGACGTCGGATGGCAATGACTACCTGCGTTTCGGCGCCGGTGCGTTCGATAAGCTTCAGCCGGGCCAGGAGCACTTCGGCTTCCAGGGCTTCAATGGTGCGATGGACGATGTGCGCATCTACGACGAGGCACTTTCGGATCAGGCGATTGCCGCACTGATTCCCGAGCCCGCTTCGCTGATGCTGCTGGGCGCGGGCGCTGCGATGATGCTGCGTCGCAGGCGTTAAGAACGTTGTGATCCCACGTACGGCGGCCGCTTAACGGTGGCTACCGTACTTTTGTTTGTTGAACATCGATGAAGAAGGAGAGGGGTGGGGGGGAGGTAGGGAAATGCGGCGGCTGCATGGTGATTCAGAGGCGGTATGCAGTCGGAATTCGCCACAATTGAGCGTCCCAATTAGAAGCGAGGTTCCCATGTGTCCCAATCACGAATGCGTTGCGCAGGTGATCCAACCGCATCATGTGTGTTGGACTCGCCCCCATTCCGTTGGCCGTCGCGCCGATCGCAAACGCGGATTCACGCTCATTGAACTGCTCGTGGTGATTTCGATCATTGCGTTGCTGATCGCACTGCTGTTGCCGGCACTGCAGGCTGCACGACGCAGCGCATGGATGATTCAATGCATGAACAATGCGCGGCAACTGGTGATCGGATCGTTGACCTATGCCAACGATACCGGTGGGAAGGTGCCGCGGCCGGGCTACGGTTTCGATCCCAACCCGTCCTGGGCGGACGATGAGGTGATGTACAACTACTTCACCACCGGGATCCCCGCCGACATTCGCAAGGGCACGATTTGGCCTTACATCGGTGTTGAATCGACTTACATTTGCCCGATGGATGAAGGCAAATTTCCCTCGTCGCCTTCCTGGCCTCGCCAGACGATCACCTACACCATGCCGTTGGAGTGGATGTTTTACACAACGGATTCCGGGCAATACACGCCTCGCAATGTGGATGACGCCAACATCGATCCGAACCGCTGGGCTTTGTTCATCGAATCGGGTCTGTCGACGTCGATCTACGGCAGCGTTGCGGACAATGCCAGCTACGTCGCGAGTTATGGACACTTCGATTACGACAGCCCGACCGATCGTCACGATGACAATTGCGTGTTGGGCCTTTTTGACGGCCATGCGACAATGGTCGAATGGGATCGCATGGGACGTACCGCGTGGGACTATTGGCTTCTGCCAAACGACTGATGTTGCCGTGTATGTGGCGGCGGTGATGGAATTGTCGTTCGCCGCGACAGGAAGTTTTCATGGGTTCTGATCAATCGTCGATTGTCGCGCGGGAGGTTGTCCCCGGCGTTCCGCTGTTGGATGCCTCGCCCAACGTGGAACTCATCCCCACGCCTGCCATGATCATCGATATGAAGGTGGTGGAGGACAACGTGCATCGCATGGCGACGTACGCGCGCCAACACGATCTTCACCTCAGGCCCCACACCAAAACGCACAAACTGCAATCGCTGGGGCGTATGCAGATGGCGTACGGTGCTTCCGGGCTGACGGTCGCGAAGGTGGGGGAGGCGGCGGTGTTGAGCGAGGTGTGCGATGATCTGCTGATCGCGTACCCCGCTCTTGATCCGCACCGCGCGCGACGGATTGCCGAGCTCGCACGAGACAAGTGGGTGCGCGTCGCGGTGGATTCGACCGTTGCGGTGGATGCGCTGGCGCATGCGGCGGCACGTGCGGGAACCACGGTGGGCATCCTCGTTGATCTGGATGTCGGCTTCCATCGCACCGGTGTGCAAAGCGCCGCCGAGAGCATCACCATCGCGCATCATGTGACATCTTCGTCGCATCTTCGACTGGATGGCCTGTTCTGTTTCCCGGGCCACATCAAGGGCAGCGCGGACCAGATCGTCGCCGACCTCGAAAAGCTTGAACAGTTGCTGCAGGAAGTTTTGGGCGAGTGGAAACGGCACGGTCTGGAAGCGACCATAGTGTCGGGCGGGTCGACCCCCAGCGCGATGCATTCGCATCACGTGCCATCGCTCACCGAGATTCGGCCCGGAACGTACATCTTCAACGATGTGCATTGTCTGGCGGACGGCCTGTGTGCGCCGCAGCAGTGTGCCGCCGTGGTGATTGCCACTGTTGTCAGCAACGCGGTGCCGGGCAAGGTGGTGGTTGATGCGGGAAGCAAATCGCTCACACCTGAACGACACACGGTCCATGCCGCATGGGAAGGGCATGGACACGTGGTCGGCCTTCCGGGGGCGCGCATCGTGCGGGTGACGGAAGAACATGGCGAGATCGATATTTCCGCGTGCGATCGGCAGCCGAAGCTTGGCGAACGTCTTCGCATCATCCCCGTGCATGTCTGCCCCGCCGTGAATCTGCACGAGGTGGTGTGGCTCGCCCATCCGGATGGGTGGTATGAACCGGTATCGGTTGATGCGCGCGGCAAAGTGTGTTGAATAAGCCAGTATGTTGTGGCGGGTGTGTGCGATTGAGCGCCGGCGCCATTGGAACGTGACCATGGAGAGATTTCATGCCTGAATCGAAGCAGACGCGTCGCCACTTTTTTCAATGGGCCGCCAGCCTTGCCGCCGGCGCATCGCTGGTGGGTTGCCGCACCTTGAACAGCGCGGAGCAGACGGGTGGCAATCAGCTTCTGCCGCATCAGCGTCGCTTTGAAGGCACGATTCGTGACAGGTTCTGGGTCTGGACGCACCAGGCGGGCAGTCACGACAAGTTCGGCATTCCCAAGCCATCGCGCATGACGCCCATGGAAGGCGCTGCGTACCTCGATGTGCCCAATGCCATGTTCATTACGTTCGGTGGTCAGCCGAAGGGCGACCTGTTCGATCCGTACGCCATCTCGCTGCGCCCGCTCAAGCGTGTGGGGTGGAGTCTGACCGGTGAGGCCGGCCACACCAGTGTCGAAGCGCGTGAGGCGGCTCTTGCGCTGGCGGGTCGTCACAGCAACATCGACCGCTTTGTCCTCGACGATTTCTTTCAGGGCGGCGGCAGCAACGCGGTGCTTTCGGCAGATGATCTGCGCGCGTTGCGCGACAAGCTGGTGATCAACGGCCAACGCAGAACGCTCTGGGTGGTGGTCTACGAGCACCTGCTCCATCTGCCGATCGGAGATCATCTGCAGCAGTGCGACGGGGTGACGTACTGGACCTGGGCGCCGCGGAACCTGCAGCACCTTGAAACCAACATGGCCAAGCTCGAGGAGATTTCGCCGAAAACGCGCAAGATGCTCGGTTGCTATTTCTGGGATTACCAGGCGGGCAAGCCGCTGCCGTTGGAACTGATGCAGCAGCAATGCGAGATCGGCCTCAAGTGGCTGCACGAAGGCCGCATCGAAGGCATGATCTTCCTCGGAAGCAACGTGTGCGATATCGAGCTCGATACCGTCGAGTGGACGCGCGAGTGGATCGCCAAAGTCGGCGACCAACGCGTGAAGCATGGCTGATGTTTCGGGGTGTGGCGCACGCCCACGTCCGCGCGAGCATTCTCAGTCAGTAATGCGTTCTTCATATGCAGGCGGCGGTCACGTAGGTGGCCGCCGCTTTTGTTTGCATTCAGAACCCGTGCTCGCAGAAGCAGCACGATCAACAACACGATGATGGCGATGAAAGTCGCGATAGTTCGTGGTGGCGGCCTGCAAACTGTTGGCGATAAGCAGACCCACGGCGAGGCTCAGCGAAGTTCTGGACAGAATGCTCATGACAAATACCTCCTTTACAGGATTCTTCAATGTTTGCCCTGAAACCCACGTTCAGAGCGTGTATCCGGTTTCGCGCATGGTGCGCGATGGCGGTGGATCAGTCAGCATGACCATGTGGTGCGGAATACGTTCCTGCCCTTCGTGCGGGAACGAACGGGGGCAGCCCTTCGCAAGCCGATGGAGAAGGCGATCGCCGCTGCCGGCGTGAAGCCCTGGCCCCGGCTGTTCCACAACCTGCGGTCGAGCCGGCAAACCGATCTGGAATCCCGTTTTGCATCCCACGTTGTCTGTGCCTGGCTGGATAACAGCGAGCAGATTGCCCGTCGCCATTATTTGCAGGTCCGGGATGAGGATTTCGTCGCCGCGCTGGAAGTGGTGCGCAATCCGGTGCGCGCGATGGCGACAGGTGCCGACAAACCCCGCCAAGGGGCCTCGTCAGGTACTCATCAAAACGCCTTTACAGGCCATGAAACGCCAAGTTCTGATATGGCAAGCACTTACCGAGTGGGCGGTACAGGACTCGAACCTGTGACATCTTCCTTGTAAGGGAAGCGCTCTGGCCAACTGAGCTAACCGCCCGGGGTGGGTTACTATAGCGGCGGGGTGTGTGGGACGGCAATTGGGGGTTTTAATGGCTTGGCGGGTGATTGTGGTTGGGGTGGGGGTGGGGCCGGCGGCGCGGTCGGTGCGTCGGGCGGGTGGGGAAGCGGTGTGTGTGGATGTGCGGCGGACGCGTGAGGGGGTGTGTGGCGCGATGCAGGTGGTGGCGAAGGAGGAGCCCGCGACGAAGCTGCTGGCGGCGGTGGCGGGGCTTGCGCTGCCGCGCGATGTGCCGGTGATGTTCGTTCAGCCGCTGGAGAACCATGTCTCGGTGCTCGAGGCGCTGGCGTTCGATCGTTCGTGGGCGGGGGCGTCGCCGGCTGCGGTGAAGGCGGTGCGCGATCCGCTGGCGTTGTCGCAGTTGCCCGTTCACAAGGGGCTGCGGTTTCCCAAGGTTCGCACGAGCGCTTCGCTGCTGACACGGGCGGGGCAGAGGATGGCGGCGCTTTTCGGCGGGAGAGGCTACCTGCTCAAGCCACGCTTCGGCAGCGGCGGCGAGGGCGTGTCGCACTGGGGCGTGGGGCAGCGGGTCGGCCGCGACGCCTACCTGCAGCAGTTCATCAAGGGGATTCCCATGAGCGTGGTGTACCTCGCTGATGGGTGGAGCGCGCATCTCCTGGGGGCGACGGAGATGCTGGTGGGCGATTCGGCGTTTGGGGCGGAAGGGTTTGGGTATGTGGGCAGCGTCGGGCCGATGGCGTTGGGTGATACGCTGCGAAAGGCGCTGATGCATCTGGGAGTGGTGCTGACGCAGCGGTTTGATCTGCGCGGGGTGTTCGGCGTGGATGGCGTGATGGACTTCGCGGGCAACTTCTGGCCTGTCGAGGTGAACCCGCGGTACACGAACAGTGTGGAAGTGCTCGAACGGGCGACAGGTGTTTCGCTGCTGGAACGGTGGGGGCTGGGCGATACGGCTGGCAAGCGCAAGGGCCGTGCGGTGTCGCACGAGGCATCGCATGTGAGCGGCAGCGCGATCGTGTATGCGAAACGGGCGATGGTGATGCCCGAAGCGATGGGCGGGATCGAAGGCGCGCTGGCGGATGTGGCGGTGGCGGGCGAGACGGTTGCGGCAGGGGAAGCGATCTGCACGGTGTTTGCCGATGCGGCGACGCGGGATGCGTGCGTGGCGATGCTGCGGCATCTGGCGGGGCGGGTGTATGAGGTGGTGGGGGAGGCGTAGGGTGTGGGGTGTTTTGGGGGGGGGGGGGGTTTTTTTGGGTGGGGGGGGGGGGGTTGGGGGGGGCCCCGCGGGGGTTGGCTATCCCGGGGCTTTTGGGTGGGGCGGGTGGGGACGTTTCAGAGGGGGCGGGCGAGGGTGATGAGGAGGATGATGGCGAACAGGCAGATGTAGCTCACGCGGTCGGAGAGGGTGAAGAGCAGCGGGTCATCGTGCATGTCGCCTCGCCTTGCCAGGAGCCAGAGGCGGGAGATCCAGTAGAGAAAGATGGGGCTGATGAGCATCAGCGTGGTGGGGCTGGCGTAGAGCTGGTGCGCTTCTTCGGAAATGTTGAGGTAGAGCGCGAAGACGAGGACCCAGAGGTAGCCGCTGATGAGTCCGACGTTGCCGATGACATCGAGGTCGACGACACGGTAGCCGCGGCCCGGCGCGTGGGTGTCAGCGGTGGCGCTGATGCGCACGAGCTCGGCGTAGCGTTTGGCAAAGGCGAGGCTGAGAAAGAGGAACATGGAAAACTGCAGCAGCCAAGGCGAGGGGGTGATGCCCACCGCTGCGCCGCCGGCGAGGATGCGCAGGGTGTAGAGCCCGGCCAGCACGACGGCATCGAGCAGGACGATGCGCTTGAGCGACAGCGTGTAGGCGCAGGTGAGCAGGAGGTAGATTGCCAGGAGCGCCACGAAATCGCCCGGCAGCGTCAACCCCGCCAGGAGAAAGCTTGCGGGCAGCAGCAAGGCGATGGCGGCGAGCCCATCGGCAATCGGCACGCGACCCGAAGCAAAGGGGCGGTGCTTCTTGACGGGATGCTGACGATCGGAATCGAGATCGAACAGGTCGTTGAGGATGTAGACGGCTGAGGCGCAGAGGCTGAACGCGATGAAGGCGAGCCAGGCGTTCATGCGCAGATCGCCATCGCTGAACTGATGCGCGGTGGCGAGCGGGACGAACAGGAGAATGTTCTTGAGCCACTGTCGGGGGCGCACGGCTGCGCGCATACCGCCCAGCACGCTGCCATCACGATGGTGGGCGAAGATGTGGGAGGGTTGGCGCGTCTCGGTGGCCTGGCGAAGCAGTTTGGGGCTGGGGGCGACGATCAGCGTTTCGGTGGAGGCCTGCCAGACGGCGAGGTCCTGGCGCGAGTCGCCGATGTAGTCAAAGGAATCGTGCCCCAGGTGATCGCAGATGGCGCGGACTTTTTCCCGGCCGCGCCGATTGTGGCGACCATCGCTGGCGATGACGGCGTCGAAGCACCCCAGATGCTCGGCGACGGGGTGAGCGATGGCGGCATCGGTGGCGGTGGCGAGGATCACGGTGCGACCCGCTTCCTTTTCACCTCGAACGAACGCCAGCACATCGGGTCGGTAGGCGAGCAGAGCGGGGTCGAGCTTCACCCGTTGGGCGACCATGCGTTTGAAGAACGCCCGGCCGTGCATGATCCAGAGGGGGAACAGCAGCAGATAGAGCGGTTGCAGCCGCAGGAGTTTGATGGTGGCCTCGGCGAGGGTGTCGCCGTAGATCAGCGTGCCGTCCAGATCAACGCACAGCGGCCGATCGACGGCGGATGACGTCGTGGCGGAGCTGCGGGTTGCGGAGAGCGACTGCGTCAAAGAGACATCCTCGAAGTTGCGGCGGCGGGCAACGGAGCGGGTATTCTAGGAACCTTTAACCATACGGGTGGCAAACGGGCGATGTTTTGATGATATCGGCTCAGCGGCCGGGCGGCGTGGGGAAGTTGCCTGAGGTTGCCGCGTCGCTGGTGTCGTGGCTGAATCAGGCCGAAGTTGTAGACTGGCGACCTGTGTGCTGCGGATGCGTGGGATTATCGGTCCTGTTTGATGGAAACGACTGATGCGGGCATTGGTGTATGACGGTGAGGCGGTTGCCTTGCGGGCGGACCAGGCGGAGCCTCGTCTGGAGCCGGGCGAGGCTTTGATTGCGCCGATTCGGATGGGCATCTGCGCGACGGATCTGGAGATCTGCCGCGGGTATATGGGTTTCAAGGGGGTGCTGGGGCACGAGTTTGTCGGTCGGGTGGAGGCGGTGGGCGCCAAAGCGGACAAGGTGTGGGTCGGCAAGCGGGTGGTGGGGTCGATCAACTGCGTGTGCGGTCAGTGCGACATGTGCCGATCGGGTCTGCGCGAACATTGCCGCGACCGCACCGTACTGGGTATTGCCGGGCGTGACGGCTGTTTCGCCGAGCGATTCACGTTGCCGGTGCAGAACCTGCTGGAGGTGCCCGAAAGCGTGGACGACGACCACGCGGTGTTCACGGAGCCTCTGGCTGCGGCGTATCAGATTCTGCGACAGCTCACGATCGAGGGCAGGCCGTACATCACGATCCTGGGCGATGGGCGTTTGGGGCTGTTGTGCGCTCAGGTGCTCACCCAGTTGAACGCGACGGTGCGGTGCGTGGGCAAGCATGCGGACAAACTCGCGTTGTGCGAGAAGTGGGGGGTGAAGCATCGGCTGCTGTCCGAGGTGGGGCGTCGCGCGGATCAGGACATCGTTGTCGACTGCACCGGGTCGGCGGACGGGTTGGCAACGGCGATGCAGATGGTGCGGCCGCGCGGCAAGATCGTGTTGAAGACGACGGTGGCGCCGTCGGAGCAGGGGGTGGATCTGAGCCCGCTGGTGATTCACGAGATTCAGTTGATCGGCAGCCGTTGCGGGCCGTTCCCCGAGGCGTTGACCGCACTGGCGGAGGAGAAGGTGGACGTGGTGAGCCTCATCAGTCGGCGGGCGAAGCTCGCCGACGGGGTGGAGGCGATTCGTACCGCCGCCCAGCCGGGTGTGATTAAAGTGCTTCTGGAGCCCTGACAAGGCGCAGCAGACTACCGGAGAGTTCGCGCATGAAACAGCAGATCTGGTTGCAGGGGCTCACGGGCATGCTCGTGGCGGTGGTGCTGGCGGGTTGTGTCGATCTGCCCAGCAACGCCAGGCCTTCCCCGCGCGTGGGCCCGGCCGAGCGATACATGGACGATGCCCAGCGCTACCTCGATGCGGGGCTCGACGATTCGGCGCTGGCGGCGTTCGGCATGGCGCTGGCGAGCAACCCGCGACTCACCGAGGCGCACCTCGGCATGGGGCAGATCTACCTCAAATACGAGAACTTCAAGCTCGCTTCCAATGCGTTCGAACGTGCCGCCCAGTCCGCGCCCAACAGCTTCGAGGCACACTATTACCTGGGCATGGCCCGGCAGATGATGGGGAAGATCGAGCAGGCGATTCAGGCGTATCTCCGCGCCGTGACGATCAACCCCAACGATTTCGATGCGAATCTGAATCTGGCGGGCGCGTACCTCATGATCAATCGGCCGAACGATGCGCTGCGTTACGCGGAGCGTTCGGTGCAGCTTCGCGATGACGTCGCAGGGGCGTGGGCGAACCTTGGCGCGACGTACAGCCTGTTGGGCAACCACAACGGTGCGGTGCAGGCGTACCGCCGGGTGACCGAACTGGAGGAGCCCGCCGAGCAGGTGTTGCTCGGTCTGGCCGATGCTCATCTGAAGCTGGGCAATTTTGACCTCGCGGCGAACGTGCTGGAATCGCTGGTGCGACAGTCGCCCAATAGCGTGTTGGCGCGCGAGCGATTGGGATACGCGTATTACAAGCTTCAGCGTTACGATCAGTCGCTGGCGAGCTATCGCGCGGCGCTGGAGGTGGACCCCAACGATGTGGCGGCGCTCAACGGTCTGGGCGTGTGCAACATGACGATGTATCTGCGGTCCGGCGGCACCGACCCGAACCAGAAGAGCGTGGCGATCGACAGTTGGCGTCAGAGCCTCAAGCTGAATCCCAATCAGCCGCGCATCATCGATCTGCTGTCGCGTTACGAGAAGCTGTGGACGACCCGCAGCATCAAGGAACGTGAGCACAACTGATCGACAGGGCGGCCGGCGCGGCTGCGACGGGGCGTTACGCCCAGTTCTTGCCGTTCTTCTTCGTGCCGCAGATGGCGACCTTCATGCCCAGTTCCGCCGCCATCTGCGCCTTGGCGAGCAGCGCCTTGTCGGCGTCCTTGGGGCTGTTGGCGTAGACGCACTGGATGTGGTTGGCCTTGTGGCGGGCCATCATCTGGTCGCGCGTCACGCCGTAGGTCACCGCGTGCATGATCGGCCACTGCACGGTGGTTTCGCGCCATCGCCGTTCGGTTTCCTCCGCGGGCAGTTGCACCACGCCGCCACGTCCCAGATCCATGTGCAACTGATCGTTCTGCACGTAGATGCGCGACCAGACGATTTCGCCCGGTTTGGCGATGCCACGCAGCGTTGAGCCACCCGAGGGGAAGTACATCGGCGGCTGACGGTGACCGTCCGAACCCTTCCACCCGTCGATGTGGTGTGCCGGCGGAGCGCTGCCGGAGATCAGAAACACCCACACGTAATCCTCCACCGTGCCCGAACGATCCACATCGCCCCAGCGCAGGTCGTGCAGCGTGTTCTCCACCGGCTGCCCCATGGCCTTGTGCACGCGGTACGTCATCAACCCGTCCAATCCGGCGCATTCATCCACCTCGTTGAAGTGGGGCAGCGGTTCGCCCTGGTAGAGCTCACGCTTGCCATCACGGCTCATCACCGGCGGGCGTTCGCTGTTGTTCAGCGTGCCTTCCACCAGATCGCTCGCGGGCAGCAGGTCCTTCAGCCCCTGCTGGTACTGAATGCCGATCGTGTGGCAGCCGAAATCATCGGCGATGCGCATCGCCGCGATGTACATCTTGCATTGCAGGAGAATCTGCTTGTCGGTCAGGTCGGTGGCTTCCTTGCGGCCGGTGTGAAACGTCATGCCGCGATCTTCCATCCACTTGCGGCACGCGCGGGCTTCCTCATCCTTCACCTGCATGGTCTCGTGGTACAACGCCGACTGACTCAGCCGTTCCTTGAAAACACCCGTCGGGTTGAGCAGGTGATCGGGGATGATCGCGTTGAACATGCCCATGCAGCCTTCATCGAAGACGCCCATGATGGCCTTGTTGCGCTGCAGTTCTTCCGCCAGCGCCTTGCCGAGTTTGCGCTCGGCGCTGCCGACCTTCACTTCCCTGAACGGCGTGACATGGTCGGTTTTGTGCGAACAGGAGCCGGTTTTGAGCCACTTGTCCAGTCGGGTGCGGAAGTACTTGTCGGTGAAGTCTTCGCTCCAGAGCGTGGAGTAGCGCACGCCGGCTTTGGTCAACGAGCCGTTGAGGTTGAGCATGCCCACCAGCCCGGGCCAGGTGCCCGACCAGTTGGCGAGTGTGAGGATCGGCCCACGATGGGTGATCAGCCCGGCGAGCACATGGTGCGAGTACTGCCACACCGCTTCAGCGACGATCAACGGCGCGTGCGGGTCGATTCGGGCGAACACAGCCATGCCTTCCTTCTGCGAGCCGATGAAGCCGTGCTTCTCATCCTCCTTGAAGGGGTGGGCACGGACCAGCTCATACCCCAGATCGTTCACTGCCGCGGCGATCGCCTGTTCCATCTTCTCCTGCGCGGGCCAGCACACCTGGTTGGCGCTCAAGCGCAGGTCGCCGCTGGCCATGAGCAGCACCTGGTTCTTCTTCAACTTTTTGGGCGTGGTCGTTTGCGGCAGAACGTATGAGGCCATGAGATGTCTCCTCAGGGAATGCAGGAGTTTAACAGAGGGAGCAAAGAGCTGAAAACGGCGCACCGTACCGATGGACGACGGGAAAGCGGGAAAGCCTATAATCGCGGTCATGCAATACGAAGCGGTGATGTTTGATCTGGATGGTACGCTCGCCGACACGCTTGCCGACATTGCCGCGGCGGGCAACTATCTGCTCAGCCGGATGAGTCGGCCGACGCTGGAGGTGGAACGGTATCGCTACTTGGCGGGGCGGGGTGCCGAATGGCTGGTCCGCGAGGCGCTGCAGACCGATGACCCGGTTGAACTGGAGCGGGGCCTGACCTTTTTCCGCGACCACTACCACAGCCACAATCACGCCCTCACCCAGCCGTACCCCGGCATCGCTGAACTGCTCGATGCCCTTACCGGGCGGCAGGTGAAGCTCGCTGTCCTCAGCAACAAGCCGCACCCGTTCACGCAGCAGGTGGTGCGCGAAAAGTTCAGCAACTGGTCGTTCGATGCGGTGCACGGCGCGAAGGATGATGTGCCGCTCAAACCCGATCCCGCCGCCGCACTGGCGATCACGCGTGAGCTCGACGTCGCCCCCGAGCGATGGCTCTACGTCGGCGACACCAACGTGGACATGCAGACCGCCCGCGCGGCTAACCTGTTTGCCGTCGGGGTGACATGGGGCTTCCGCGACGAAGCCGAACTGCGCGACAACGGCGCGCAGGCGATCATCCACCACCCCACGGAACTGCTTTCGCTGCTCTGAATCGGCGCTGCTTCGATCGGCGTGGTCGTTTCAGCGATCCACGTCTTCATTACCCCCCCACCGCCTCGCGCATTCCGGCGCGCCATTCCATATACCGATACGCGATCCCCTGCGCATCGTGCAGTTGGCGCAGCTCGTTCAGGAACTGCTCATACAGCGCGTGCTGCCATTCATCCGTGCCTTCCTGGCAGAAGAAGACGCGGCAACCCAGCGGCCGCATCGCGTGAGCCGTGCACAGCTTGTTCACCTGAAACGGGCACCCGCCCGCATCGAGTGCCACGGCATCCTCCGCCCGCCATTCGCCGCGCTGCCGCAGCACCCACGCGATCTCCAGCCCCGTCACATAAAGCCGGTGCCCGTACGCTTCGAAGTTGCAGCACCGTCCGCTCAACCAGCACGTGGGCCCCTTCGCCCGCACCGCATCATCCAGCCGGGCGTAGAGATCGCGCAGCGCCGCATCGACCCCCGGCCGCGCCGCCGCCTCGCGCCATGATCGCCAGTTGTCCGACATATCGGTCATGATGCAGCACCAGGTCGCCCAAGAGGCCAGGTGGTCAAGAGGCGAAACAGTACGACCCGTGAGACGATACCCCGTGTCGCACGCCCAAACTCCCTCCCGGTTGGCGCCTTGGCGTCGTTGCCTCCAGGCATCGAAACCCGTGCAATGACTCAGGGATTGCTGTCACGGATGATGCGGATCTGCTCGACCGGCACGAGTTTGCCCTTGCCGTTGCTCATCCCCGGGCAGCGTCGGCTTGCCTGCTGCCAGGCGCGCGGGCTCGACAGGTTTTCGCGCCAGAACGGCCACGTCCGGCACTGCAGCGGTCGCACCGGATAGATGCTGCACGATGCCTTGCCTGCGGTGTCCCGCCGCAGGAAGATGCAATCGTAACCCTGTACCTCGGGGTTCCACCGCTCGTCGATCGTCCACCGCTCGTACTCCAGCCGGGCGTACTGCCGCAGGAACGTTTCCAGGTCCACCTTGAGAAAGTCCGCCATCGCAAACGCTTCATCGGGGTCGAACCACACGTAACCGCTCGGCCCCGAACAGCAGTTGCCGCACTGCGTGCACGAAAACCGCAACCCATCGCTGTACCATTCCGTCTCAGCCATGGCGGTAGTATAGGGAGGCTTGAGGCTTGAGGCTTGAGGCTTGAGGCTTGAGGCTTGAGGCTTGGGAGGCCAGCCATGGGGTGGCGCGAGCGCTACGGAGCAACATACTCCTCGATGAGTCTCCCTATCGCCGTCATACTGGCCAAACATCCGTCGTAGTACTTCACCTTCTCGTCGCTCCCCTGAAAGGCGGCCGACAACTCCTTGGCCGCGTCGGGGTCGCGTTCTTGCAGCCCCATGAGGCCGTAGAGTTGGCCGGC
>CAZEFM010000012.1:41242-58595 GCA_964511575.1 uncultured Phycisphaeraceae bacterium
CGGGTGTCGCAAAGGCGATGAGCTCGCGGAAGATTTCTTCCGCACGATGATGTTTACTGAGCTGCTCCATCGCCTGCCAGTAAGATGAAGGAGCACCGAAACCGGTAAAACGTGATTCGAAGATGTTCGTGGTGAGCAGCACGACGCGAGCGTGCTGTGCATCGCTCCAGAGTTGATCCTCATCCTGAATGCTGACGAGGACGCCACCGTTCTCCGCACGGTAGCCCAGCATGCCGTTTCTGAGTTCGCCGCTGAGATGTTCAAGCAGGGCTTCGAGGCTACGGCGGACGGATTGTGATTTCGCCTGAAAACTCACGTGTGAGTCAGGCACAAGCCCTTGCGACTCCAATGCGTGCCAATCAACGACGAAGGTGATTCCGGTGATGTTGCTCAAATAGTCGAAACAGAGTCCGAGGGGTATCGCGTCGAATGCGAATGCAGCCGAAGACTTATCGAGAACGTTGAACGTGGCGCGGCACTGCCTGGCATCCTGTTGAACAAGAAGATGCCGGAAGCTCGTCAGGGTCGGCGGAAGGTGCGAGGGAGCGACCGCGTCGAACTCCGCCAACGCATCGGCCCACCTGTCTGCGGTGCTGAGTTGCACCGTACGATGCAGAATATCGTTCTGCTCGTTCGGCCTGTTGTCGGGTCGGGTGCGGCAACCCGCCAGCAGCACGACGATCACCCACACGTTCGCAATTCGCATCTTTCACCTCGCACTCAGAGGTTGTCATCTTCGCTGCTCGGCATCGATGAGCACCTGTACATGTGCCGCCACACCGTTTGCCAGGGCGGTCAGGTCGTACCCGCCTTCCAGCAGCGACACCACGTGGCCGTCGCAACGTTCGTTGGCGATGTTGACCAGTTGTTGCGTCATCCACTGAAAGCCTTCGGTGCTGACGTTCATGTGGCCGAGCGGATCGGCGGCGGCAGCATCGAAACCCGCGCTGATGAACAGCAGTTGCGGATCAAACGCACGCAGCTTCGGCAGCACCTGCGATTCAAACGCCAGCCGATACGCGGCATCGTCGCTGTGGGGCAGGAGCGGCACGTTCAGCGTGAAGCCTGCGCCATCGCCTTTGCCGGTTTCGTGGGCGTACCCGACGCCGGGGTATTGATAGTCGGGGTGTTCATGGACACTGATGAACAGCACATCGCGTCGCGATTCGAAGCTGTGCTGCGTGCCGTTGCCGTGATGCACATCGAAGTCGACGATGGCGATGCGCTCCAGGCCGTGCTGTGCAACGGCGTGTTCGGCGGCGATGGCGACGTTGTTGTAGATGCAAAAGCCCATCGCCTGATTGCGTTCGGCGTGATGGCCCGGCGGCCGCACGGCACAGAAGGCGTTGACGACCTGGCCGCGCATCACCGCATCAACCGCCGCGACCGCGCCGCCCGCCGCCAGTCGCGCCACCGATTCGCTTTGCACGCAGATGCCGCCATCGATCGCATCGATGGTCCGCGCGCCACTGGCACATGTTTGGGCGACGCGAGCGATGTAGGCGGGATCATGCACCCGGCCGATGATGGTCTCGTCTGCCGCATCGAACGGCAGCGGCGTCAAACGCTGCCACAGGCCGACCTCTTTGAGGTGGGTGGTAATCGCCTCCAGCCGAGCCGGTCGCTCGGGATGACCCGCCCCGGTTTCGTGATGAAGAAACCGCTCATCAAAAACAAGGCCCGTCGCCATGGCTGTCATTGTAAGGTACGGGCCAAGGGGGGAGCGGGAACCGCGAATGAACGCGAATGGACGCCGATATTCACGGGTCGATAAGGTAACATGGTGACGTGAACGTTTCGGAGCCGGGCATGTCCACACGTGAGACGAAACGCCATCGGATATCAATATTGATCGCGTTGCCACTGCTCATCGTGTGCGCCTGGCTTCTCGCTTATCTGCACGGCACGATGCACGGTATGTATTTCCCGCATCGTCAAACACTGCTGGACCTGCCGCCCGCGACCCATCTTGCGCTTATGGACACCATCCAGGTAGCAACACTCGCCATCGTGGGCCGCACCGTGGTGGCGGTGGTGATGGCCATGCGAGAATATGAGCTCGGTAGTCGCAAGCATTGAATTTAGAGTAGGTTGCGGCTATGTCTTGGAGCCCGCTCCTGCAGTGGGTGGGCCCCCTCCCCCCGCGTTTTTTCTTGACACACCCCGATTTTGAGGTCTACTACACTTGGGCAGATGTTCCGCGCCCGCGTGGGAGAAGGTCCATATGGCACATTCGAGAGGACGCACGCCGATGACACTTCAGCGAACGATCGTTGGCGCGACGGGTCTGGCAGCGGCGTTGTCCGTGATGGTGATGACGCAGTCCGTCGTCGGGGCGATCATCTCCGGCGGGCCGGGCAACGACGCCGCGCCCCTGAACAACACCGCGCCGGTCGACGACCCGGGGTTCCACCGCGTGGGCACCGTCGGCACCAACGGCAGCGGCGTCTATCTCGGTAACGGGTGGGTCCTGACCGCCAACCACGTCAACGGCAAGAACGTCTTCAACGTCGACGGGGTCGCGCACACCATTGTCGCGGGCACCGGCCAAAGCCTGCTCAATCCCGACGATACGCTGTCGGACCTCTACATCTTTCGGGTGAACGTGGGGGCGGAAAGTCCGCTCGCAGGGATGGGCCTGCTCGACATTGCGACAAGCAGCCCCTCGATCGACAACGTCGGCATTTTCATCGGCACCGGCTTGACGCAGGCGAATCAGCAGCGCACCACCTGGTACGTCACCAACTCGGAAGGTGGACTCGTCTGGCACACCACCGACCCGGGCAACCCGCGGACGGTCGTCACCGGCTTTGAATGGAGCGACCAGCGCGACAAGCGGTGGGCCAACGCGCGGGTGGACACGGTGGGCGAAGTGCTGGAGGTGTTCGGCCGAAACGTGCACGGCTTCCGCACCGAGTTCGATGCCGTCGCGGGTTACGGCAACGCGGCCGCCAACGATTCGGGCAGCCCGCTGTTTCTGCCGGACGGCGAGGGCGGCTGGGTGCTTGCCGGCATCGCGCACAGCGTGTTCGGCTTCGAAAACCAGCCCGCCCAGACCACCATGCACGGCAACCAGACCTACTGGTCCGACCTGTCGGTTTATCGCGATCAGATCATGAGCATCATCGTTCCCGAGCCGATCTCGCTGCTGCTGGTGGGTGCAGCCGCACCGTTGCTGCTGCGACGCAGACGGTGATCGGATGACGGGTGTTTACATCGGTATCGGCTGCTTCACGGTGATGACGCTGCTGTTGCTGCGCGCGCTGGTCTGGCCGGCGGATCGCTTTCGCCTGATGATCGAGAACGGCAGGGTGGTGCGGACGATGGGCGATGTGCCTGAGACGTTCATCACCGATGTCGAGCGCATCTGCGCCCTGTGGGGCATCACGGCGGGAACGATCCGCGGTGTGCCCGTCGGCACCACACGCATCCGCATCCAGGTCAGCGGCGACATTCCGCAGGAACACGCCCGCGCGTTTCAGAATGCGTGGGATCACCCGATGTGACTGGCGGACAGACGTCGGAGGCCGGCGGTCAGCCCGATCGCTGTCCTCCGTCCTCTGCTACTTCCCCAGCCGTTCGGTGGCGTCGCAGAGGCTGATGCCGACGAGTTCGACGATTTTTTGTGGGGTGCCGGCGCCGGCGGTGATGCGGATCTGACGCACGGGGATGTTGAGCGTCTCCGACAGCAGCTTGCACACGGCGATGTTCGCCTGCCCCTGTTCGGGCGGTGCGGCGACGGTGATCTTCAGCCGATCGCCCAGCACGCCGACGATCCGCGTGCGGCTGGCGTTGGGCACCACCTTCAATCGAAGCTCAACCCCGTCGGCTGTCGCGGTGAGCACGTGACGCAACTGATCAATGGCATCGGTCATTCGCATGGTTCCCGGAGAAGGTTGGCATGATGAACGAACGTACCATCGCGGCAGCGGCGGGCGTCGTCCATCGGGAGGTTCCCTCGAATCGTGACCGGGGGAAAGCGCAAAGGGCGTGATGAGGCGTTTCGGGGACCAATCCCACCCACACAGTGTGTGGGCTTCCGTGGGGCGCTTTGTTCAATGAAAAAGGGCAGGATGAATCGTGGATCCACCCTGCCCGTTTGGTGTCGATCTCAACAGGGTTGAGCCGGTGTGATCAGGTGCCTTCCTCTGCATACTTCTGGTGGCCGGGCTCTTCCATGGCTTTGATCTTTTCGTAGATCGCCTGGGCCTTGGTGTTGTCGCCTTCGAGCACGGCAATCTCCAGTGCGATCGTCTCGCTCAGCAGCTTGGCCATCTCGAGGCGGTAACCCTTGAGAAACGCCTCACGCTCGCCGGCAGGAGTCTTGGCTGCGCGGGGAGGCGTCGCTTCCTTGCTGATCACCACCGCCTGCTGCAGCGCGGTGATCGTCGTGAGCGACTCGGCGTTCTTGTTGGCATCACGCAGCGAGCGACGCAGCGTTCGCAGACTGCGATCGATGGTCGACATCGCTTCGTGCAGTTCGTCCTTTTCCTCAGCCGCGGCCGAGGCGGATTGTGGCTGATAAAGCGCCATCGGCGCCGCCAGCAGTGCGGCGACGAGCAGGAGCCCCATCATCCATCGGGTGGTGCAACATGGCATAATCGAAATCCTTTCAGCTTCGGGATCGGACGGTGGCGCTGGTCTCACCACGCCAGCCGTCCATCGTTTCTATCCGTCGCCATCTTACCGCATGGATGCGTTCAGAGCACCTGCGTCACGCCCGGCGTCGGAATCGGGTAATAGCCATCCGCGTTGGGCATCACCGGCGGGTTGGCGTTGAAGTCGAACTTCTCGGGCATGAGGCTCAACTCCGACTTGATGGCGTCGTCCCAGCGGATCATCGCACCGGAGTAGGTGCACATGCGGCCGAGAATCGCGGTCATCGTGCTCTTGGCGCCGTTTTCCGCTTCGTTGAACGGCTCGTTGTCGCGAATGGCTTTGAAGAGGGCATCGTGCTCGGCCTGGTAGGGGTCGATGCGCTGGCCTCGGTAGCGCCAGTTCTCCTCGCCGCGGATCGTGCCCCACATCTGGGCCGTACCCTTGCTTCCGTGGGCGTACTCGGCGACCTGGTTCCACGTGTTGTTCATCTGGCGGCACTGGCTGAGCATGACCGACCCGTCGCGGTAGGTGAACTCGACGAAGTGATGGTCGTAGATTTCGCCGAAGTCCGGGCCGGTGCGGACCTGTCGCCCGCCCTGTCCCTGGGCGTAGATGGGGTAGTCATTCTTGAGCCAGTTACACACGTCGATGTTGTGAATGTGCTGCTCGCTGATGTGGTCGCCGCAGAGCCAGTTGAAGAAGTACCAGTTGCGCATCTGGTATTCCATCTCGGTGAGGTCGGGCTTCTGCTTGAGCAGGTCGGCGCGGGGTCGGACCCACGGCGTGGTGCCGTTCCAGTAGGCGCGCATCAGGTTCACATCGCCGATTGCGCCGTTGCGCACGCGGTCGATGGTTTCGATGTAGGCCGGGTCATGGTGACGCTGCAGACCGACGCCGACCTTGAGGTTCTTCTTCTTGGCTTCCTCCGCGGCGGCGAGCACCTGGCGCACACCTGGGGCGTCCACGGCCACGGGCTTTTCCATGAACACGTGCCGGCCCTGCTGAATGGCGTACTCGAAATGGATCGGACGGAAGCCCGGAGGGGTGGCGAGGATGACGACGTCGGGCCCCAGGTCGATGGCGTGCTTGTACGCGTCAAAGCCGACGAACTTGTGCTCGTCGGGCACGTTCACCTTCTGCGGGTGGTTGTGGATGATCGCGCGGTAGCTGGCGTCGAGACGATCGGCGAAGGCGTCGGCCATGGCGACGAGCTGCACGGCGCCGCCGCTGGTGCTCAACGCGTTGTGTGCCGCGCCGCTGCCGCGTCCGCCGCACCCGATCAGCGCGATGGTGATCGTGTCGCTGCCCGCCGCCCGAACGGTGGGGGAGATGGCGAACTGACTCAACGCGGTGGTGGCGGCGACCGCGCCGGCGGATGTGCTCAGGAATTGTCGCCGCGTGGTTCCATCGGATCTGCTCATTGTGCGATGCTCCTTCAGAAGGGGTGAGAATCAGGTGTTGTCACGACGTCCCCGGAGGGATCCGCTGCCCGCCCCGCCGGTTCATTCAGGCTTCTTCATGTCCATGTGTTCGATCAGCGCCTTGACCTGTCGATCGCTTTGCTGTTCGAGAATCTCATAGATGCGTTCCACATCGGGATCCCAGTACTTCGCTTTCTCCTCATCGCTGGGTTCCTTGAGCGGGCGCACCACGCGGAAGCCGAACCAGAACTCGGTGTGCCACCAGAGGCTCTTGGGCAGTTGCGGGTCACGGGTGGACCAGCCGGGGAACTGTGAACCCAGTCGGGCGGCGGAACGCAGGTCTTCCGGATCGTGGTCCCAGCCTCCGCCACGCACCACGCGGGGGAATTCCTCGGTGGGCCAGGCGAGCACTTCCTGCCACGTCACGTCGCGTCCCTGGAACTTTTTGTAGTGGTCGACGCGGTACTGATCGAGCGTCCACTCCGCGACGTTGCCGTGCATGTCGTAAAGCCCCCAGGGATTGGGTTTCTTCTGCCCGACCTTGCGGTACGCGCCATCGCCATCCTCCAGCGCGGCGTTGTCGAAGAACCATGCGTAGTCGTCCAGGTCCGCCGGGTCATCGCCGAAGTGATAAGCCGTGGTCGTGCCCGCGCGGCAGGCGTATTCCCACTCCGCCTCCGTCGGCAGGCGATAGAAGTGGCCCGTCTTCTTGCTCAGCCACTTGGTGTACATCTTGGCGGCGAGCTGCGTCATCGACGCGGCGGGGTATCCGCCCTCACGGCCCATGCGATTGATGATGGGAATCGCTTCCTGAGCGAAAAGGGGTGTGGGCACGCTGATCGCATCCGCCTCCCGGTCGGCCGGGATATCGAGTACAGCTGTCGCTTTGAGCTGCTTGAGATGATCGTACATGCTGGCGAAGGCGTCGTACTCGTCCCAGGTGACTTCGTACTTGCCCATCCAGAACGGCTCGATCCGCACGTTGATCTGCGGCCCTTCATCGTCGCGTCGCCCCTCTTCGGAGTCGGGGCTGCCCATCGTGAACGTGCCGCCGGGAATGGGCACCATGTCGAAGGTGACATTGGTACCGGGGATGGTCTGGGTATAGGGCTGCATATCCTGTTGCGCTTCCTCGGCCGCCAACGTTCGGCTGGGGCGCTGGCAGGCGATCACGGCAAGCGAGGCGACCGCCACACCGGTGGCCAGGAAGGTGCTGGTCATGACGCGGCGGGACAGAGCGCCGGGGGAATGAGGTCGCGAGTCGCGTTTCACAAATGTCCTTTCATTATGACAAACGGTAATTGTAATGGGTGGCTCTGGTTCTGTCACCGGCAGGGTGCGGGGCGTCGTGCAGCGACGGCGGCTCGCATCGTCGGGGAGTCAGGACGGCAGGCGCGGGGCATGAGGCGTTGTCCTCGTGGCTGTCGCGATGTACAGCCGGTGGGTGGAACCTTAACCTATTTGGTACGCAATGGATAGAACCACGGCGCCGTCGGTGACGGCACGCAGGCGGTGGGGGGCGTTGCGCATCCATTGCATCATGAACGTAACCTTATCCATCAACCGCTTCAATGGGGCGATTCTCTCAGGAGGTATGAGCGTGCTTCGAGCGCCTGATCCGCGATGGTGGCTTGTCCTGGTCTGCCTGCTGGGGGGCTGTACATCCTCGCTGGCGCGGTACGAGTTCGCCGAGCCGATGATGGGAACGACCTTCCGCATCGTGCTCTATGCCGACCACCCGCAACGCGCCGAGTCGGCCGCGAAGGCGGCGTTTGCCCGACTTGCCGAACTTAACGCAATTCTCAGCGATTACGACCCCAACAGCGAGCTCAGCCGACTGTCCAACGCGAGTCAAATGGGTCCCACCGGACCCATTGCGGTCAGCGATGATCTTTGGCGCGTGTTAGAGGCCGCTCAAACGATGTCGCAGCGCAGCGATGGCGCGTTCGATGTCACGGTGGGGCCTTACGTTCGGCTGTGGCGTCGCGAGCGTCGACAGGGCGTGCTGCCACGGCCGCGGCGACTGGCCGAAGCACGGGCCGCCGTGGGGTATCGCCACCTGCAACTGGACCCGCAGGAGCGGACGGTTCGGCTGCTGGTTCCCAACATGCGGCTGGATCTGGGAGGCATCGCCAAGGGATATGCCGTGGATGAGGCGCTTGCATGCTTGAAGCAACGCGGAATCGAACATGCGCTGGTCGATGGCGGAGGGGATGTGGCGGTGAGCAGCCCGCCACCCGACCGCGACGGCTGGCGCATCGCGCTGCAATCGCTCGATGCCGCCAACGCGCCGGCGATGGGATACCTCCGCGGAAGCCATCTGGCGGTTGCCACCAGCGGCGATACGTACAACTACATCGAGATCGATGGCGTGCGTTACTCGCACATCATCGATCCGGCGACGGGGCTGGGGCTGACCGACCGCATTGGTGTGACGGTGGTGGCGAGGGATTGCATGACGGCCGATGCGTTGGCGTCGGCGGTGAGCGTGCTGGGGGTGGAGCGGGGGCTGGCGCTGGTCGAGGCGACGCCCGATGCCGCAGCCCGGATCGTCACGACCGATGACCACGGTGAAGGACGTGTCCATGAGTCCAAACGGTTCGGCGGCCTGCCCATCGAGCGCGGCGGAAAAGCCGAACCGGTACAATGAGATCGCGTCGCGGCGGGTTGGCAACGCACGCCCGTCCTCTTTCCGCAGTTTCTTCAGGAGTGAATCATGAGTCAGGAACGTTCCGGTTCGCAGGGCGCCACCCGGCGTGAGTTCATGAAGCGATCATCCGCAGTGGTGGCGGCGGCCGCGGCGGCGAACGTCGCCATCGCACCACGCGCCTATGCGGGCAACAACGAGACGTTGCGCATCGGACTGGTCGGCTGCGGCGGTCGTGGCGGCGGGGCGGCGGTCAACGCGCTCAGCGCCGATTCCAACACCAAGCTCGTCGCGCTGGCGGATGTCTTTTCCGATCGCCTCGAGGCGGCACGCAAAAACCTGAAGAACTCTCACGTCGGCGCCCGCGTCGAAGTCGACGATGAGCACTGCTTCACCGGGTTGGACGGCTACAAGGGCGTGATCGAATCGTGTGACGTGGTGCTGCTGGCGACTCCGCCGGGCTTCCGCCCGATGCACATCGAGGCGGCGGTGGCGGCCGGACGCCACATCTTCGCCGAGAAGCCCGTGGCGGTGGACGGCCCGGGTGTGCGCCGCGTGCTCGAAGCCTGCCGCAAAGCCAAGGAGAAGAACCTCACCGTCGTCTCGGGCCTGTGCTATCGCTACGAGTTCGCCAAGCAGGAAACGATCAAACGCATCCACGATGGCGAGATCGGCGACATCACCGCGATGCAGACGACCTACAACACCGGCGCTCTGTGGCATCGCGGCCGCAACCCCAACTGGACCGAAATGGAGTACCAGCTTCGCAACTGGCTCTACTTCACCTGGCTCAGCGGCGACTTCAACAACGAACAGCACGTGCACAGCCTCGACAAGATCGCCTGGGCGATGAAGGACGAGTACCCGGTCAAGTGCACCGCCAGCGGCGGCCGAACCGTGCGCACCGATCCGATGTACGGCGACGTCTACGACCACTTCAACACAGTGTATGAGTGGAAGAACGGCGTACGCTGCTTCAGCTCCTGCCGTCAGTGGCACAACTGCACCAACGATGTGAGCGACTTCTGCTTCGGCACCAAGGGCACGGCGGCGATTCAGGGCCACGTCATCGCGAAGCACAACGGTGAGACCTGGCGTCACCGCCGGGGCGGCGCGGATGACATGTACCAGAACGAACACAACGCCATGTTCGCCGCCATTCGCCAGAACGAAACCATCAACAACGGCGAATACATGTGCTACAGCACGATGATGGCGATCATGGCGCGCATGAGCGCGTACACCGGCCGGGAGGTCACCTGGCAGATGGCGATGGAGTCGAAGCTCGACCTGTCGCCCCAGGCGTACGACCTCAACGCTCCCGCGCCGGAAGTGAAGATCGCCGTCCCCGGCCAAACCTCGTTCGCCTGAACCCGGCGTCATACACCAAGAAAACCTGTCGAAGCCCGCGGATGAAAGTTCGCGGGCTTCTTTGTTAACGGCGTGGGCTGTCGACCGCTGTGACATGCCTTTCCACGACCACCTCGCGGGAAGCGGGAACCTGCCTGCGGTTCGTGCGTCCAAACCGGCAGGGGAATGGCCTTGGTGTCGCAACCGCTTACTTCTGGAGGTCACCATGCGCAGGTTCAGGCATTCGGCAATCGCGGTCACCGTGTTGGCAGGCATCGCACTCGCCGCCGACACGACCCCTCCCCCCGAGCCTCAGGTTGCCAACCCGCCGCAGCAATCGGCTGCCGAGGTGGTGCGGCCGCGCATCGAGGTTGCTTTTGTCCTCGACACCACCGGTTCCATGGGCGGGCTCATCGCGGGCGCCAAGGCGAAGATCTGGTCCATCACCAACGACATGCTCACCGCGGAGCCCACGCCCGACATCAGGCTTGCACTGGTTGCCTATCGCGATCGCGGCGATGCATACATCACGCAGGTGTTCGACCTGACCGAAGACCTCGACGCGGTGTATGAAAAGCTGACCGCGCTGCAGGCGGGCGGTGGCGGCGATACGCCTGAATCGGTCAATCAGGCGCTGCACGAAGCGGTGAACGATCTGTCGTGGAGCGAATCGCGCGATGTGCTCAAGGTGATCTTCCTTGTGGGCGATGCGCCGCCGCAGATGAAGTATGCCGATGATGTGAAGTATGCCGTGACGTGCGAAATCGCGGTGAAGAAGGACATCATCATCAACACGATTCAATGCGGTACCTACGCCGAGACGACACCCGTCTGGCGCGAGATCGCGCAGCTCAGCGAAGGCAGCTTTGTGCAGATCGGCCAAACGGGTGATGTGCAGGTCGTCGCCACGCCGCATGATGATGAACTGATGCGATTGAACCAGGCGCTGAACGCGACCGTGCTGCCTTATGGGGCTGAACGACAGCAGCGTATGGTTGCAGACAAGCTGCGTCGTTCCGAAGCGGCGGTTCCCGCATCGGTGGATCGCGCGGGGGTGCTGGCGAAGTCGCAGCCGGGCAGAGCGGTGACGGGGCGTGGCGATCTTGTTGCCGATTTCGCGGCCGGCGATGTGGACGAAGGATACCTCGCCGCCGCACCGGAAGCGGAGTTGCCCCCGGGTTGGGCGGCTCTCGCCCCCGAAGCGCGCCGAACGAAGCTGGAGGAGCTGAGCCGGGAACGTGCCGCGCTGCAGCAGCAGATTGCCGAGTTGGCGAAGAAGCGTCAGGCCTGGCTCGATGAACACCGCCGCGCCAACGCGAAGGCGTATCGCGACAGCTTCGATGAACAGGTCAGTCAGATTGTGCGCGAGCAGGCCAGCCGCAAGAACATTATGTATCCGCAGGAAGAGCCGAAAGACGAGTGACGGAGCAGGCGGTTTGTCTCACGCCGCGGCGCGATCGGTGACATCGAACGTTGCCAGCGGTTGTGAGGCGAGTTCGAACGCCTGTTCACCGCGCACGATTGGCCAAACCCCCAGCTTGCCGCGCTCGATCACCACCGCGCGCGGCTTGCTGGGAAAGTCGTACGACCCGGTGTTGATGATGATGCGTTCATCCGATCGCCAGATGCCTGAGCGATGGATGTGGCCGAAGATGAAGAAGCGCGATTGCGGGGCGTACCGTCTGGCGTACCGCGCCGCCGCGCGGGGCAAGGTCTGCCAGTACCACAGCGCCAGCGCCGCCTTGATGCCCTTGTCCATCGCGTAACGCCATCGCGGCTGAGGCCTGGGGGGATGGGCTGCCATCTCCTCCCACTTAAAGTGCGAGGCGAACTGGGCGGCATCGAGTTGCCCCTCGAGTTGCTCGCGCGTGATCGGGTCGAGCGCCGCCAGTGTTTTTTCGTGCAGTTCCTGCAGGTGTGCCCGGTTCGTGTTCCAGGGGGAGATCGCCGGGTGAAGCGCATCGCCGTGCGTGATGAAGACGGCGTCATCGTAAAGCGACAAACTGCGCACATCGCTGATCATTGGGTCATGGTTGCCGGGCAGCAGCGTCAGCTCGACGCCATCCGCTTCGCACAGTTCAACGATGCGCAGCACCTGTCGGGCGGCTTCGGCGCGGCAGGTGTGGTCGTGCACCTCGGCGGTGTCGCCGTTGATGATGAGCCGATCGGCCCCGCGCCACAGCGGCCGCAACATGTCCGCCGACCGCGCACCCCGGCCCGGTCGACCCAGATGCGTGTCCGATAAGATCACCAGACGCGATGCTGACGCTTCCACCTGGCAAGTATCGGCGAACGGGGGGTGCGGGTTTCGGCAACGGTGATGGGTGGTGGCGTATGTGGGTGGGGGAGGGAGTTATGCGCTGGGGTGGGCGCTGCCGCCTCGCCGGCGGGGCGCATGCAATCACATACCGCGCGCTTTCCAGGATTACGCCGCGCCTTTTTCAAACGCGCCGATGAACGCCTCCGCTTCCGCGATGGACGCTTTCATCTCGTCGATCAGCGACGCGACCTGCTTCTCGATCTCCGCCAGATCGCGGTCCAGGCCCGACACCGCCAACGCGTTGAGGTTGTGCTTCAGATACAGCACGTGGTTGTTGAACTGCTCCAGCACCGGCTGCATCGAACGCTCCGCCTTGCGCATCGCGGCGATCATCGCGTCGTACCGCGCTCGCGTGTCCCGACGAAGCGACTCGCTTCGGCTGCGCAGCGACGGATCGGTGATCTGATCCAGCTCCCTGCCCCATTCGGCAAACAGATCCTCCGCGACATCCTCGACCGCATCGATGCGCGAACTCACCCTGCCCGCCTGCGATTTGGAACGGTTATACGCCCGCTGGAGTTCGGTGTACTTGGCCTCGAGCGCTCCGCCTTCGACCTCGACGACGCTGCGAAACCGATCCAGCGCGCTTTGAAACTCCTCCACCGCCGCCTGCTGATCGTCCCGGGCGGCATCGACGCGCTCGACCAGAATGTCCCGCTTCTCCTTTCCGAACGCCGACATCGTGCTGTAATAGACCGTTGAGCATCCTGCCGCCGCGAGGAGCACGATGCAACCGAACATCCCCACCAACGAGATTGAACGACGCAGAAGAACGTGATGCATGACGAGATTCCTGAACAGGAGGCGCTGCCACCATCATACGCTACGCCAGCACATCGGCGAACATCTCGCGGTAGTGCCGATACCAGTCACTTTGAAAAAGCTCCTGCGGGTCGTACCGCCGCTTGAGTTTCAGAAACTCGACGAATCGCGGATGGCACGCTTCCACCTGTCGTCGCTGTGCCCAGCGATGATACGTCAGATAATACGACCCGCCATACTCAATCGCCCGATCGATCATGCGCCGGAAATCCGCAGCGGCCTTCTGTTTACCCGCATCGGTATGCACCACGTGCAGGTTGCAGATGATGCAGACGAACTTCTCCCGCGCCCAGGGCAGGAAGGTCTCGGTATCCCGTTCGATGAAGCGGATCGTTCCGTATGTCATGTCGACATCGTGGTCGATGAAGTCCTGCCGCACCTGCCCCATGAACGGCACGAAGACCTCGGGGCGAACATAGATTTCGGTAATCACCTCCGTTCCGCGTGTCGGGTCCACCGCCTTGCGGTATGAATCGAAGTTGCCCGCAAGCTGATGTGTATCCGACCAGTACGTCTGTCCCGAGCTTCTGAGGTAGTATTGCGAGTACTCATCGAAAGCGCGTTTCTTATCCGTCCGCGCCAGACGGTACAGCCGAACCCAGTCGTCTTCCGATAGTTCGTCGATCTGTTCCATCACCGGCGTGTTGTCATCTACCGGGCGGTAACAGGCGAACACGCCGGGATGTGCTTCCGCTTCCACCGTCAGGTCGGTTGAGTACTGGCAATCGCCGTAGATGAATCCCTCGCGGATCCGTCGGTCGACCCATGGCAGCAGATCCTGCACCGGGATCACCTCCACCACGCGCTGGAGCTTGATGCGTGGTGTGAGGCGGAGGGTCACATGCGTCACCACGCCGAACAAGCCGTACCCGCCGATTGCCAGCGCGAAAAGCTGGGCATTCTCCGTACGGCTGCACGTGAGCACATCACCCTTTGCGTTCATAATGCGAAACGATTCAATATCGTTGACGAACGGCGGCGACTGCAGCCCTCGCCCATGCACGTTCGCAGCCAGCGACCCACCCAGACTCACCCGGTCCACACCCGATTGTTTCTCGCGAATCGTCCACTGCTTCGCCTTGCCAGCCTGCACGCGGTTGAGGTGAGCGATCAGGTCCGGCCACTCGATGCCTGCTTCCGCCTCCACCAACCCGCGCGTCGTGTCAAGGTTCACCACCCGGTTGAATTGCGTCATGTCCAGCAGCAGCGCATCGCTTCCGAACTGTTGCCCGCCCATGGCGTGACGTCCGCCGGCAATGCTTACCGGGCACTGTTCCCGTCGCGCGCGACGCAGTGCCGCAGCCAGATCATCCACGGTGGTCGGCTGGACAATGCGTCGCACGCGCGTCGGGTTGAGCTGCGACTGCACATCGTTGACGAGAATGCCCTGTGGCCGTCCACTCTGTGGTGAGGTGATGCACCCCGGAAGCGTCAATGCAAGACTCAATCCGGCGGACTGCTGAAGAAACCTGCGTCGTGTCGACATGTCAGATCCTCGTTGGATGTTGAGGTTCGCGCAAGGATGTGAAGGAGCCTGATCTGATCATCCATCGCGCCCCGGTGAAGTACCCCATCAGACCGATCATCTGCAACACATGGTACAGCGCATTATGGGTGAGGTAGAGGGGGTGGACCGCGACCTGCAGTTGCTGCAGCACGCCCCCGCCGATCGTCATCATCGGCCCGATCATGGCAATGAGCAGGGGAGTGGCGCGTGTCTGCCGGTATCGCCAACCAAACGCGGTCATCAGCAACAGTACGGCCGGTAGGTTGCTCGCGACGGGCAGCCAGAACGCCTGCGTGACGCCGAGCGCCAGCGCGCTGTAGAGGATGAGTTGCAAGAATGCCGCTGTGCGCAGCCATCGCAGGCCGCGCGCTGAAAGCGTGAGCAGTCCCGCGATCATCCACTGCGCCAGCGTCGCGCCGCCGATCGCCAGCAGCGTGCCGCGCCACAGCAGTTGATGCCCGATCGTATCCTCGGCAAGGAAGAAGCCGTGCACCGTTCCCCCGAGCAACGTTGCCACGCTCACCGATCCGAAAAACAACATCCACCATCGCCGGACATGCGCCGCGCCATCGTGTCGCCAGAGGCACAGCATCAGCACCGCCGCCTGCACGGCAAGCGCGTAATCGGTCAGCGTGACATCAGGTTCCGTCATGTCGATGCATTCTCCCGATTCCCGGCTGAATCCGTGACGTGGCGATCCGGTTCGAACTGGTATCGTCCCAGCAGGTAGAGGTAAACCGCGAGCACCATGTGCAGAAAGATGGGAATGGTTCCGGTGAACCATCGTCGTTCGGGGAAGAGCATCATGGTGATGACATACCGCACGATCATGGCCGTGAAGTAGACGTAGCTGAACCAGCACAACGCTTTGCCGACGCGCGGTCGCCTCACATTGAAGAATCCGATGCCGTGCCACAGGTCACGTGATACCTTGAACTGAAGCAGCAGAATCAGCATCTGACTCGTCAGCAACACGGGGTAAGGCAGCAGACCCGATTGCCAATGGGCCATCGGCGGCAGGAAGGGGGGCGCCCATATCACCACGACAAGCTGGCCAACCACCCGCAGAAAGAAGGCACACGCCAGCCCGCCAAGTACAAGCGCGTATGTCCGTTGTTGCATGCGAATTTCCCGGATGTCCAGTTGCCGCGCCGATTGTAACGCATCACTGCCTGCGGTTGCATGCGTGAACCGTGACGGCGACGTTGCTCCATCAGAGTGGCGTCGTCATCCGCGTTTCGTCGTGTTCATTTGCGTTTAGTCGTGGTTCAAGATCACTCGCCCACGACGCGTTTGCGGCGGAGGATGTGGTGGTAGTGTTGGGCGAAGCGGTGGGCTTCGTCGCGGATCGCCTGGCAGAGTTTCAAACCCAGGTTTTCCCGTCCAAGCTTGATCGGTTCGCTTCGTGCCTGCACGTAGATCAACTCGTCCTTCTTCGCGAGCGAGATGACCATCGGCGGCTTGACGTTCAGTTCGTTGAACACTTCCTGTGCCGCGTGCAGTTGACCCAGTCCGCCGTCGATCAGAATCACATCGGGGTACAGTTCGTGTCCTTCGCCTGCCTCACGGTAACGCCGACTCACCACCTCGCGAATGGAGGCGTAGTCATCGTTCGTTGCTGACTTGATGCGGTAGCGGCGGTACTCGTTCTTCAGCGGCCGGCCATCCACGAAACACACCTTCGAGCCGACCGTTTCGTTGCCCTGCAGGTGTGCGATGTCGATCGCCTCGATGCAGCGGATCGGCTCGTCGAGGCCGAGCGTGCGGCGAAGCGATTCGAGTCCCTTGGCGGGGTCGATGTAGAACGATTCGGCTTCGGGTTGCCAGCCGTCCTTGTGTCGGCCGCGGTCATCGAGCTTCTGAATCGCGCGGATCTGATCGCGCAGCACGGCTGCTTTTTCGTATTCGAGGGCCCTGGAGGCTTCCTCCATTTCCTGTCGCATCTGTCGCAGCATGACCGAGCGTTTGGATTCGAGAAAGCGGATGAAGCGGTCGATGTCGGCCCGGTAAGCCTCCCTGCTGATGCGCGCGCCGCACGGCGCGGTGCACTGCTTGATCGGGTAGAGCAGGCAGGGGCGGAACTGCTTCAGCTTCGGGTCGCCATCCTGTATGTCCAGATGGCAGGTGCGGAACTTGAACACCTTCTGCAGCAGCGCGATGGATTCCTTGAGCGCATAGGAGCTGGTGAACGGCCCGAAGATCTTGCTGCCGCGAAACTCCGGCGCGCCGGGCTGGCGGGTGATGTACACGCCGGGGAAATCCTCGCGCGTGGTGATGACGAGGTAGGGGAAGGTTTTGTCATCGGTGAGGCTGGCGTTGTAGCGCGGGTGGATGTCCTTGATCAGGCGGTTCTCGGTGAGCAGCGCCTCCACCTCGGTTTCGCACTCGATGATGTCGAAATCAACGATCTGCGTGAGCATGGATTGCTTTTTCGGCCCAAGGTCGGCTGAGGGCACGAAGTAGCTCGACAGCCGATCGGGCAGGCACGACGCCTTGCCGACATAGAGCACGCGTCCCTCGGCGTCCTTCATGAGGTAAACGCCGGGCGTTTTGGGCATGGAGCGCGCTTTGGCGAGCAACCCGTCGAGTCTGGTGCGCAGATCGTCCATCGCGGGGGAATTATAGGGGGGCGTGGGTGGTGGAGTGGTGAGTGGTGAGGGGGGGGGGTGTCGGGGGGGATGTTTTGA
>CAZEFM010000013.1:0-31441 GCA_964511575.1 uncultured Phycisphaeraceae bacterium
GCCGGCGAGGCGGCGGCCTTCATATCATCTTTTCGCGCCGATCCCCGGGGAAGGCTATCCTTGGGCGTTAGCGGCGATTTGCCGGCGCAGGCGTTGGCGTTCGCGTTTCCAGCTCACGGCGATGACGAGTCCGACGCCGGTGAGCAGCGCCACGTCGGCGATGTTGAAGATCCAGGGGTAGAGCCCGCGCGGGCCGGTGTTGGCGACCCAAGGCGGCAGTTGCGCCAGTCCCTCGGGCCAGCGCCAGCCGAACGGCAGGTCGACGTGGGGGAAGAGCCAGAACATGTCGCGGACGCCGCCGAAGAAGAAGCGGTCGTAGAGGTTGCCCAGTGCCCCGGCGAGGATGAGCCCCCAGGCGAGGTGGTTGGGCCAGTCGCGGGCGGCGCTGCGGGTGAAGATGTAGCCGATCACGGCGACGGCGACGAGGCTGATGACGATGAAGGCGCTGCGCTGCCCCTGGCCGATGCCGAAAACCGCGCCGAGGTTGACCATCAGCTTCAGCGCGAGGATACGCGGCACGAGGGTGATCTCCTCGTGCGGCGGGATCGTGGCGGACAGATGCACGTTCTCGCGGGTAAGCACGACCGGCTCAGCGGCAACATGCTGGAAGGCGAGCGACTTGGTGATAAGGTCGGCGGCAAGGACGCACAGCACGACGCCGATGAACAGCACCACGGAAGGCGGGTGCTTGATGGCGGCAAGTGCGGGCGGTTCGTTGGCCGACATGGGGAAGAAGGCGGAGGAAGGCAGAGGTCGGAGGACAGAGGTCAGTCGGCAAGGCAGAGGTCAGACGTCGGAGTCAGCCACGACAACAGCGGCTGTCGTCTGGTCCTCGCCTCTTGCCTCTCGCCTCTCGCCTCGCCCTCACCTTTCGCCGAGTCGTTCCTTTTCACGGGCGACTTCGATGCAGTACTTGGCCCAGGGTTTGGCGTCGAGTCGCGCTCGGGCGATGGGGACGCCGGTTTCCAGGCACACGCCGTAGATGCCCTTGTGGATGCGCATAAGGGCGTCATCGATCTCGCGCAGGAGCTTGCGTTCGGACTCGACGAGTCCGAGGGTGAACTCCTGTTCGTAGTTATCGGAGCCGATGTCGGCCATGTGCATGGGCATGGACGAGAGGTTGCCGCCGGAGTTGTTGCGTGCGTCGCCCTCCATGGAGGTGACGTCGCCGACGATCTCCGCTCGTTTTTCGAGCAGGAGCTGGCGGTAGTTGAGCAGGTCCTTCTTGGTCAGCCCGGTCTTGACCTTTCGGAGCTGCGCCTCGGTGAGGATCGGCCGCTCCTCGATGTCGGTGGTCTGCGCCTGTCCGTTGCCGGCGGCGCGGCTGACGGAGGCGGGTTTGGACGTGCCGGTGGTTTTCTGGGCCAGCCGGGACTTGGGTTTGACCTCGGTGGATTCGCTTTTGGCGGCCTTGGTGCTTTTGGCAGCCTTGGCGACGCCGGTCTTACGGGTGGTGGACTTGGACGGAGCACTTTTGGCGGTTGTGGTGGACCGCGTCGTGCGTGCCTTGCTCGATTTTTTCTTGGCCACGTCGTACCTCGGATTGACGCGAAACATGCCCATCGGCCACGGTCGGCCACGGTGAAGCGAAGATCAATTAGTTTAGCCATGTTCCCCTATCTTCGCAACCCGTTCGTGCGCGCATCGCCCCCGCCCCACCGCCTGCCGGCGGCGGCGACACGCCGACGATCAAAACGCATAAATACCTGTAGTTTAATTTTTTATAACGTTGCCAACCCAGCGAGGCGGCGGACCGGTCATCGGGCATCCGCCGGCTGGAACCGCTCCAGGAGCTGCTCGATCATCGGCCGGGCCTGGCGGGCGGCGGCGTGGTTGCCCTGCACCTGGCGCACCACCAGCGTGCCCTCGAAAATCACGTTGTAAAGGTCGGCGAACGTGTCCGGATCGGTCACCCCCGCCTTCTTCGCCAGGTCGCGGATGACGCGGCGGAACTGCAGCTTGTGCTCGGCGGCGGCCTGGTGCACCGGGTCGTGCGGGTTGGGGAACTCGGCCGCGGCGTTGAGAAACATGCACCCCTGAAAGTCCGGGGCGTTGAACCACTCGTCCAGCACATCGAAAAAGCCCAGCAGTTGCGCCCGCGGGTCGGGCCCGGCCATGCGGCGAACCGCGCGACGCCAGGCCTTGAGTTCCCACCTGTCGCGGCGCTTCACCGCGGCGACGAGCAGGTCATCCTTGCTTTCGAAGTACTTGTAGAACGTGGTTTTGGTGACGCCCGCCTCGGTGAGGATGCGGTCGATGCCCACCGCGTTGAAGCCGTAGGTGTAGAACAGGTCGATCGCCTTGTCGACCAAGCGGTCGCGTGCATTGCGGGGCTGGGCGCGAACGCCAAGCAGTTCGGCCGCGGTTTTGCGAGTGGGTGGCAGGGTCGTCATGGGGAGCACGTCACATGCCAGACGGGGTGTACTTTAAGTCAACCCAAGGTGAACTTCCAGTGCGCTGCTCTCACGATCTTGCGGGCCGATGATGTTGGCCATGACGCCGTTCACCGGTGCGGTTGCCGGTGGGAACGGGCGTCGGACACACCAACCCACTGATGAAGGAGCATCATCATGACCACCACTGTGACTTCGCACCGCAACGGGTTTGACGCCGTGGCACTGAAGCAGATCCTTGCCGATGTGGCGGCCGACCCGAGCAAGGGGATGACGCGGTTCGGCGTGACGACCGTCTGGAAAGGCGGCACGCTCTCGGAAACGCGCGTCGAGGGCTACACCATCGGCGGACAGCACGTGCCCAAGGACTTTCGCATCCTCATCGATGAACCGCACGAGCTGCTGGGCGCCAACACGCAACCCAACCCACAGGAGATGCTCATGGCGGCGTTCAACGCGTGCATGCTCGTCGGCTACGTCGCCGGGGCATCGCTGCACGGCATCGATCTGGAGCGTTTGGAGATCGAAACCGAAGGCGAACTGGACCTGCGCGGCTTCCTGGGACTGGATGCCAGCGTGAAGCCCGGCTACGACGAGATCCACTACACCGTACGCATCAAGGGCAACGGCACGCGCGAACAGCTCGAAGAGATCCACCGCAACGTCATGGCCACCAGCCCCAACCGCTGGAACATCGCCAACCCGATCCGGCTGACGAGCGAACTGGTCGTGGGGTAGTGGAACCACGAAAACACGAAGACCACGAAGGGCGGCCTGAACGGGTCGCCCTTTATTTGTTGGTGAAGTGACCACGGATCACACTGATGGCACGGATGAGACACAGGAACTTCCGTTCGATGGAACGGGATGTTTCAACATGTTGATGGTGTTCCGCAAATTTCTCTTGACGTTGCGAGGGTTTTGCGTATCCTTTTTCCGCTTCGCCTGAATCGGGAGTGTTTGTCGTGCTTGCAATGTCGCTCCATCCTGTCTTTTGTTGGCTGCCAGATCTGCGGTAGCGGTTCGCCCCCTGTTGGCATCCTGAAACATTGAGTGGTTCGCGGGCCCGGTGGGTTCGCAATGGTTGTGTTTGAGGATGCGCGCGGCATGTGCCGCAGCGCCATTGGATACGAAAGTCTGATCATGGACACACAAATGGACATCGCCCGAGACGTCGCCCCCGAGGACATCGCGGTGGGCGACTATGTCACGGTGGCACACGTGACGTATGAATTCGTGAGACTGTGCGACCGGTCGTTCGATGACGCGGTGAAAACGCAGCGGGTGACGCTGATGTGCCCCTCGGCCGGTCAACCCTGGAAGGTGGTGAGCATCTGCCTGCCTTATCTGTTCGTGCGCGCGCCGGAGGGACATCACGACACGCTGGATGTCCGCCGACACCGATTGGCACGGCTGAGCGAAGCGTACGGCAACGAAGCGTTCAAACGCCTCAAAACGATGCGCAAGGCAAAGGTTTGAACACCGGCGTCGTGTGCGTTCAAGGATAAAACCCGGGGGGATAGCTATCGATGGCTATCCCCGGGCGTTCGGGAGTGTCGCGTTCAAGCTGAGGCGTTCAGGCGCCTTTGAGCATGCCGGTCTGGCGGGCGTACTGGAAGACGCCGCCGGCGTCGATGATGGGCTTGGCGTCGCCCAGGGGACGCAGGGCGTACGTCTTGCCGGTGGTCTTGTTGGTGAGGGTGGCGGTTTCGAGGTTGATCTCGCACTCGTCGCCGGTGCGAACCTCCTCGACCAGTCGCTGGACGGATTCCAGCGGCAGGATGTACCCGCCGTTGACGCAGTTGCGGAAGAAAATGCGGGCGTAGAACTCGGCGATGACCGCCTTGGCGCCGGCCTCGGCGATGGCGAGGGGCGCGTGCTCGCGGGAGGAGCCGCAGCCAAAGTTCTTCCCGCCGATCACGATCGTGTACTCGCTCTTGTATTCGCCTTCGGGAACGAAGCGCGCGTTGCCGTCGGGCAGGCCCATCTGCCCCTGCGGCACACCTGCCATGGCGTACATGCCGAAGTACTTGCGTTCGGCCGGGTCGGCCGGGTTAAACGAAAGGTACTCGGCGGGGATGATCTGGTCGGTATCGATGTCGTCGCCCAGGACGTAGGCTTTTCCGGTGATCGTCTGCATGGGGGGTAGTATAGCGAGGTTTTGGAGGTCGTGGTGCGTGGAAGCGGCCACGTCGGGTGCCGAGCGTCGAGCGTCAGAAGAGGTTGAGCAGTCGGCGTTTGGCGTTGTGCAGGCCGTGGGCGATCTGGGCGCGTCGCAGTCGGCGGCGCAGGTCGATGAGGTCGCGGTCGTTGGGGCACAGCTCGTTGGCGCGGTTGAGCCAGTAGCGTGCCCGGGCGAAGCTGGCCTGACGGATGTAGGCGACGACGAGGTTGTACATCGCCGCCACACAGCGCGGGTCCAGCCGCAGCGCCCGACGGCAGTCGAGCACCGCCGCGTCCAGATCGCTCAACTCCAGGTTCGCCGCCCCGCGGTAATGCAGGGCCTGAGCGGCCCGGCGGGCCTCGATCTGCACCCCCACCTCCAACTGCACCATGGGCGTGAGCAGCTTCACGGCCTCACCGGCCAACTGCGTCTCAATCAGCGCCTGCGCCAGTTCGAGGGTTGCTTCGGGGCTGGGCTGGGCAAACTGCAACTCGTTGCGCAGATGGTGGCGGGCCTGATCGTCCCGGCCGCGCTGCTGCGCCACCCGCGCCAGGTACAGGTGCACGCCGGGGCATTGCGGGTCGAGGTTACCCGCCATCTGCAGTTCCGCGGTCGCCGCCTCCAGATGACCGCTTTCATAGGCGAGCTGCCCCAGATGCAGGTGCGCCTCGGCCACGGTGGCATCCAGTTCCAGCACGCGACGGAACTTCTCCCCCGCTTCGGCGCTCTTACCCATCTGCATCAACAGTTCGCCCAGATCCAGCAGCGTGGGAATCGACCCCGGGTCGTCGCGCAACTGCTGCAGGAAGAGCTGGCGGGCACGCTCCAGTTGGCCGCGGTCCCAATGCACGTGGGCAAGCTGGGCGTAGGCTTCGGGGTAATGCGGGTCGATGCGCAGCGTCTGTTGCCAGCACCAGACCGCCCGGTCGACCTCGCCGCGAACGATGAGGCTGCGTGCCATCTGATCGAGACAGGTGGGACACTCATCCACAAGCTGGCGGGCCATGTAGAACATCTGCTCGGCCAAGTCGTGCTCACCCAGCTCGCGGTAGGCCCAGATCCGGTGGCAGTAGGCGGGCTCGCAATCGGGATCAATGCGCGAAACCTGCTCCAGCCGTTCGACGGCACGGCGGTACTGCTCGGTGCGCAGCAGGTCGATGGCAAGATTGAGCAGCACGCTCACATCGTCTTCGCGGATCGCCAGGGCGCGTTCGTAGGCGATGATCGCCTCATCGAAGCGTTCCAGGGCGTCGAGGGTGAGCCCCAGACCGTAGAGCCAGTCGGCGTTTTCGGGGTGGACGGCCAGTGCCCGGCGGAGGGACGCCAACGCCTTGTCCCACAGTCCCGCTTCATAGAAGCGCTGGGCTCGTTCGGCATGTTCTTCGGCGTTGGACCAGTCGTTCATGGCCGGCTGTCGCGGTGTCAGGCGTCGCTGGGACGCCCGGAGGACTACAAAGCGCCACGATGGCGGAAAAGGCTGTTCGCTCGCTGGCAATAACGGCCGACCGATGCGGCCGATTGCCGTTGATATCGTCATTTGCGCGAACCTGCGGCGACCTGCGGTCGAATAAAAGACGGCAGGAACCATCGATGCCGCCGGGCTAGCTTACCGCGCCCTTTCCATTATGATAAGCCCCGGCGAGCCTGTGGACCGGTCGCACTCTCTTTTTGATGCACGAACAGCGTGACATGCCACTGACGCGATTCGCCGCGTCGGCACAGAAGCAGAGATATCCGCTCGGTGGATGACCGAGACAAGGCACCGCGATTGCCCCCGGGGACAAGGAAGGTTGATGGATTTGAGCTTACCAGGATGGTTGGCGTTGGGACGTCGGCGGGCGGTCCGCGGTGTCGGTACGGCTGATCGACGCGGGTGGAAGGTGACGGCAGCGCTGCTGGCGATCAGCATGGCGGCGGGACCGGTGGCGGCACAGCAGGCACAAGGCACAGCCGATCGCCCGGCCGAGCCGGCGATGGTTTCGGCGGAAGAGGCGGCGGCGGTGGCGGCGGATCGGTTCGCGCTGCTGGAGCTGCGTGTGCAGGCGATCGGGTTGCTGGCCGAGCATCGCACCCAGCGTGTCGCCGGTGTGCTGATCGATCTGGTGAGCGTGGGCGAGCAGCCGGAAGTGCGGGCCGCCGCGTTCAACGCGCTGGCGAACCTGGCGTGTGTGCACGACATCGGCACGAGCGAGCCGGGTTGGCGCGCCTGGTGGGCGGAGCACCGCGACCTGCCCGCGGAGGTGTGGTATCAACGGCTGCTCAGCAATTTCGCCCGGCATAACGCCGATCTCGCCGCCCGACAGAAGTGGGCGCAGGATCGGCTGCTCGAGGCACAGCGTCTGATTTATGAAGCGATGCCCTCGGCGGAGCGGCCGGCAGCGCTGCTGAACATGTTGAGCGACCCGCTGGACCCGGTGCGGTTGCTGGGAATGGAACTGATTCACCGACGTCTGGTGGAAGGCGAGCCGCCGGACAACGCGCTGCTCACGGCGGTGCGGGGTCGGCTGGATGACCGCAGCGCGGCGATTCGTCGGCGTGCGGCACTGGTGCTGCGCGACATGGCGGACGGTGAGGCGGCGGACACGCTGGCGCGGCGGCTGGTGGTGGCGATGGAGAAAGACCCGGCGGCGATCCGGGCGTATCTGTTGCTCCTGACGCAGGTGCCGCGGAAGGAAGCGGTGGTGGCGGCGCTGGACATGCTGGCGGACCCGCGATTCAGCGCGGAGGCGGCGGGCGTGCTGGTGGCGGCCGCGGAACACAACATGCTCGAGCCGCGCCAGGCCGAGTTGGCCGCACGCGTCTGCCGCGAACACGTGCGCGACGGCCGACTGCCCGAACCGCAGGCGATCGCCCTTTTGGGACTGATCGGCAACGATGGCGACTGGGTGCGCATCGAGCAGTGGCTCGATTCGGACAACGAAGCGGTCAAGGAGGCGGCGGCGCTGGCGTGGGGCAAATCGGACCGACCGCTGCTGCCGCTGGTGCAGCGTGCGGGAGATCTGGTGATCCGCCCCAACGCGCTGGTGGCGGCGGCACGGCGCGGCGGGGACACGGCGACGCTGCTGGCGCTCGTCGATGCCCGACTGGAGCAGGATCAGCGTCTGCGCGACTGGCAGGAGGCGCTGGTGGCGATGGCGGGCCGAGTGCCGCCGCGCGGCGTCCTGCAGGCGGAAGCGGAACTGGCGCGGACGGGCCAACCGGTGGCGTTGCGTGAGCGGTTTGTCGCCGCCGCCATCGACGCCCAGGCGAACAACGAACCGGACAATCGCGCCGATGCACTGGTCGATCTGCTGTTGCGACGCGCGGACATTCGCCTGGAGAGCAGCGACTTCCAGGGGGCGATCGTCGACTACAAACGCATCGATGAACTGGCGGCGGCGCTCGATGCGCGGCAGCAGCGACGCTTCGATCGCGGCCTGTTGCAGGCACGGCTGGCGGTGGGCTACACCGACGGCGCGGTCGAGGTCGCGCGGTCCATGCTCGAAGCCGACAACCCCACGCCCGACCCGGAGGTGGTGCCCTTCATCATCGATGCGTTCACCCGGGCGATCGATCGGCACCTGGAAGCCAAGGCGGATCAACGGGCGATGCAGACGCTCACCGCGTTGCGGTCGCTCTTCGGACAGAACGTGCCGGAGGTGTATCGCACGGCGATCAACGAGTTGGATGTGCGTGTCCGCCGGGCGTCGACAAGCAGCCCGAGCCGCCTTGCCCCACCGGAGACGACCACGCCATCCCCCCTGCCGCCGACGGCGCCCGCACCGGCAACCACTGTCCCGTGAACGATTGTCGGCGCGCACCTGATTCGCGATGTTGAGGCGAGGCGGAACCCCCTTTCCCGTTTCGGCCACGCTCCTGCTACCATTTCCGCACCATGATCGACCTGAAAGACCTTCGTCAGAACCCCGACAAATATCGCGCCGGCGCGCAGGCCAAACGCATGGACGTCGACATCGACGCCCTTTTGGAACTGGACGCCCAACTGCGTGCCGCCCTGACCGAACGCGAGAACCTCACCGCGGAAAAGAACCGCATCGGCAAGGAGATCGGTCAACTCGCCGGCCGCCTCAAAAAAGCGCAGGGCGATGAAAAAACTGCGCTGCAGGAGCAGATGCAAACGCTGCAACGACGACCGAGCGAGATCAAGGAGCGTGAGCAGCAACTGCAGCAGGTGATCGCTGATCTGGAGCCGCGTCGCGATGCGCTGTGGCTCGCCCTGCCGCAGCCTGCCGACCCCGATGTACCGGTGGGCGCTGGCGCGGAGGACAACGTGGAGATCCGCCGCTGGTCACCCGACTGGTTCGACCCGGCCAAATCGTTCGAAGCGAACAAGGGCTTCAAGCCGCGCTCGCACATCGAACTCATGCAGAAGCACGGCATGGTCGACTTCGAGCGCGGGGTGAAGATCGCCGGCTCGCGTTCCTACGTGCTCACCGGCGCGGGGGCGCAGTTGCATCAGGCGGTGCTGCGCTACGCCTTCGATTTCATGACGATGGAAAACGGCTTCACGCCCGTCACCATTCCCGTGCTGGCGCGCGGCGACATGATGTTGGGCACCGGCTTCTTCCCGCACGGCAAGGAGCAGGCGTACCAGATCGCCAACCCCACCAGCGAGAACGACATCTATCTCACCGGCACGGGTGAGGTGGGGCTGATGGGTTTGCATCAGGATGAGATCCTCGATGCCGCGCAGTTGCCGTTGTGCTACACGACGGTGTCGACGTGCTTCCGTCGTGAGGCAGGCGCGGCGGGCAAGGAGACGGCGGGCCTCTATCGCATCCACCAGTTCGACAAGGTGGAACAGGTGGTGATCTGCCGGGCTGATGAAGCCGAATCGCGGCAGTGGCATCAGAAGATGATCGGCTTCGTGGAGACGCTGTTGCAGCGGCTGGAGCTGCCGTACCGCCTGCTGCAATGCTGCACGGGCGATCTGGGGCCCAAGAACGCCGACATGATCGACATTGAAAGCTGGATGCCCAGCCGTGGCGACGAGGACGCCGACGGCACGCCGCGCGGCGACTGGGGCGAAACCCACTCGGCGTCACGGCTGTACGACTACCAGACGCGTCGATTGAACCTGCGCTACCGCGACCGGGAAACGAAGAAGCCGGTCATCGCGCACAGCCTCAACAATACCGTCGCTGCCAGCCCGCGCATTTTGATCCCCATCGTCGAGCTGTATCAGAACGCGGATGGGTCGATCACGGTGCCGGGTGTGCTGCGTCCCTACATGCAGGGGCGCGAGCGGATTGGGTGAACCGCCGCGCGCCATTCGTCCTACGGGTTGCTTCGCCGTGCGTCAGCGGCGGAGGTTGCGCGGATCATCGGTCGGGTTGACGTATTCGATCGTCCATGGGCCGTTGGTCGTGATCTGCACCACGGTCATCTCCTGCGTGTAGGCGAAGTGACGCATGTTGGCAGGGACGGAAGCGTAACTGCCCGCGGGAAGCGTCTGCGCGGAGCGTTCATCGAACGTTTCGCCCATGCCCACGTTGAACGTGCCTTCAATCACGGTGATGCGTTCAACGGCCGTGTGCCAGTGCGGCGGCAGGCGGTAGTCCGCCGGAAAACGCAGCCGCATCGCAAAGAAACCCGACTCCTGCGGGTTGCCTTCGAGCACGGCGATCTCCGCGCCACTCGGCAGCATGGTGGCGGGCTGCCATTCAATCCGGTCGGGGCGTTCGACGATCGGTGTGCGTGCGGCTGCGGGAATGCCGAACACCTGCGTCGTGCTCTCGCAACCGAGGGAACATGTCATGGTGAGCGCCAGTGCGACAAACGAAATCAGACGGTGCATGGTGAGCATCCTTTTCTGCGAGGTGGCGCGAACCGATGCTCATTGTCCGTGGCGGGATGTCGGCGGGTCAACGGTTGACGGGTGAATCGCGAATCTTTCGTCCATCAGGGTTTGCCCCTACCATAGCCGGCATGTCCACACGAATCGTTTGCGTCGATGGTTTCACGCTCAACCCGGGCGATTTGAGTTGGCAGCCGTTTGAAGCACTGGGCGCGTTGTCGGTGTACGACCGTTCGACGCCAGCCGAGGTGCTCACCCGTGCCGCCGGGGCGTCGTGCGTGCTGACCAACAAGGTGCCTTTCGATGCCGCGACGATCGCAGCGTTGCCCGACCTTCGCTACATCGGCGTGCTGGCGACGGGGTACAACATCATCGACACCGCGGCGGCCGATGCACGCGGCATCGTCGTCACCAATGTGCCCGCCTACAGCACCGACTCGGTGGCACAGCACACGATCTCCCTGCTGCTCGAACTCGCCCGGCGCAACGCGGTGCACGATGAAGCGGTGCGGCGTGGTCAGTGGGCAACGTGCCCCGACTTCTGCTTCGCGCTCACGCCCATCGTGGAACTGACAGGCAAGACGCTGGGCATCGTGGGGCTGGGGCAGATCGGCCTGGCGGTGGCGCGGATCGCCGCGGCCATGGGCATGCGCATCGCCGCCTTCAGCCGCAACCCCGAACGGGTGGACACCGCGGGCCTCGACGTCACGTTCCTCCCGCTGGCGGAACTGTTCACGCAGTCGGATGTGCTGAGCCTGCACTGCCCATTGACGGACGAAACGCGGCACGTGGTCAACGCCGAACGGTTGGCGACAATGAAACCCACCGCGTTCATCGTGAACACCAGTCGCGGCCCGCTGATCGATGAGCGGGCGCTCGCCGAGGCGCTGCGGTCGGGTCGCATCGCCGGGGCGGCGCTCGATGTGCTCAGCCAGGAGCCGCCGTCCACCGACCATCCGCTCGTCGGAGCGCCCAACTGCATCATCACCCCGCACATCGCCTGGTATGCCCGCGAAGCGCGGCAACGGCTGATGACGCTGGCGGCGGCGAACCTGCAGGCGTTTCTCGCCGACCAACCCATGAACATCGTCAACCAACCCGCGCGCACCGCCGGCCGGTGAACCATGAACGTGTCCGACACGCCTCCCGCCCCTGCCGATGTGACGGTGCTGCTGCTCGCCGCCGTCGATATCGAGCTTGAGCCGATCATTCGCCGACTCAACCTCAAGCGCAACGGCACGGCATGGCACGGCCTCATCGCAAACACCTCGATCGTTGCCGCACTCACCGGCATCGGCGGCGACCGCGCCGTTAACGCACTGGCGCAACACATCGCAGCGCACCCGCCTGCGCACATCATCAACTTCGGCTTCGCCGGCGGGCTCGATCCAGCCCTGCGTATCGGTGATGTGCTCGACGTGCACACCGTCGTCAACGCGCGCGGCGAATCCATCTGCGTGGGTGACCACAACGGGACAGGGCCGCGTCTGCTCACCGCCGACACGGTCGTCGACACCGTCGAACGCAAGCAGGCGTTGTGGCGCGAGCATGGTGCGGCAGCGGTGGATATGGAATCGTTCGCGCTGGCGCGGGCGGCAACAGAGCAGGGGCTGGCGTTGACGCTCCTGCGCGCCATCAGCGACGATGCGGCCACGGCGCTGCCCGCCGCGTCGGCCCAATGGGTGACACCCGAGGGTCGCACCGACAAAGCCGCCGCCATGAAATATCTGGCGCGTCGGCCGTGGCAGGTACGCACTTTGATGGCACTGCAGAAGAACGCGCAAATCGCCGGCGCGGCACTGGCGGATGCGGTGGAACAGCGGTTGACCCACGGGACGGTGCGCCAATGAAGGATATGGCCGACTGCAAACTGGCGATACTCTTCGGCGGAAGTTTCGACCCGCCCCATGTCGCGCACGTGCAACTGCCGGAACTCGCGCGGCAGGCGATCGGGGCGGACGTCGTCATCTACGTGCCCGCCGCCATATCACCGCTTAAACGCGATCGCACCCTCACCGAGCCGCGGCACCGACTGGCGATGCTCTCCCTCGCCCTGCGCGATGCGCCGCACACCGCCATCATCACCGATGAAATCGACCGCGCCGATGGCGAACCCAGCTACACCATCGACACCATCACAACACTGCGATCGCGCTATCCGCAGATGCAACTGCGGCTGCTCATCGGCGCGGATCAACTGGCGCAGTTCGACCGCTGGCGCGACCCGCAACGGATCGTCGAACTTGCCGAACCGCTGGTGATGGTGCGGCCGCCCGCCACGCATGAATCGGTGCTCGATCTGCTGCCCGCCGGCTACGACCGCGCCACGTGGCGCAACCGCCTCATCGACCTGCCGCTGATGGATGTCAGTGCCACCGAGGTGCGTCGTCGTCTCGCCGCGGGCGAACCGGTGGACGACCTGATCGCCCCGGCCGTCGCGCAGTACATCGATGAGCACGGGCTGTATCGATAACGCCCGCGCACAACCTCAACACGCCGCACGGCTGACAAGCACCCGCATGCCCCCGCGATCTCCCCCCGAATTTAAGGGAAAATCCCACGGGTGCGATACACCTTGTCGATGTGCTCCAGCGCCGCGCAGTAGGCTGCCGTACGCAGATCGCACTCGTGCTGATGCGATGCCAACCGCACGCGCTGCGCGGCTGCGTACATGTGCTCCTTCAGCTCGCGCTCCACACGGTCCAGCGACCACGTCTCGGCGTTGCGGTTCTGTCGCCACTCGAAGTAGCTCACCGTCACACCGCCCGAGTTGCACAGGATGGCGGGCAGCACCTCGATGCCGCGCTGACGCAAAATGCGGTCGGCCTCAGGCGTGGTCGGCGCGTTGGCGCCTTCCACGACGACGCGGCAATTGATCAGCCGCGCCCGATCCGGGTCGATCATCTGCTCCAGTGCCGCGGGGATGAAGGCGTCCACCTTGGTGGTGTAGAACTCCTTCTCGCTGATGGCGGTGGCGCCGTCGAAGCCGCCCACCCCGCCTTCGCGTTCGACATAACGCGTCAGAGCGTCGGCATCGATGCCCTTCTCGTCGAAGATCGCGCCGGTGTGGTCAAGCACCGCCAGCAGCTTCGCGCCTCGGTCCTGCAGGAGCCGGCCCGCCCACGAGCCCACGTTGCCGAAGCCGATGAGGCTGTAGGTCATCTTGTCCAGTTCGATGCCCAGTTCCTCGATCACCTGCTCCAGGACATAGACGAGCCCCAGACCGGTGGCGCGATCGCGGCCGGGCGATCCACCGAACTCCGGCGGCTTGCCGGTGACGACCGCCTGCCCCAGCCAGCGGGCGTTGGGGTCCTGCAGATTGATGTACGTATCCGCCATCCACGCCATGATCTGTGCGTTGGTGCCCACGTCCGGCGCGGGGATGTCGTGGTCCGGGCCGATCACCGAACCCAAAGCGCTGGTGAAGCGCCGGGTGACGCGCATCAGTTCGTCACGGCTCAGATCGCGCGGATTGACCTGCAGCCCGCCTTTCGCGCCGCCCAACGGCAGCCGCATCAGCGAGCACTTCATCGTCATCAGCACCGCCAGCGCCTTGACGTGATCCAGGCTCACGTCCGCGTGGTAGCGGATGCCTCCCTTGTACGGTCCCAGAATGTTGTTGTGTTGAACGCGATAGCCCTTGAGAAGGCGGTAGCTGCCGTTGTCCAGCAGCACCGGGAAGTGGACCATCGTCTCGTTTTTCGGTTGGGCGAGGATCAGTTGCAGATGCCGGGGCACATCCAGCAGTTCCGCTGCGCCCAGCACCTGTTCCACCACCTGCTGGTAAAGCCCGGAAGGATCGTATCGAAAACCAAGCTCAGACAAGACCGAATGGGGGTGTGGAGACATAATCGGCGGCGGCATGGGGGTGATGTCGCCGTTGCCCGAAGGGACAGGCGCGGCGACGGGGGCGGCAGACGATTGCGTTGTGATCGGGGCCATGACAACTCCGTAAAGGGTAGACGCAAGCACCCAACTTTACAGATCGGCAAGATTGCAGCCGTGGAATAATCATCATCGGCAGGGGTGGAAGGTTACCGGGCGTCCACGGATGCGCCGGTTACCAGCGTCCCGGGTGCAACCGCGCTGGTGAGCTATCATAGCCCCCTTACTGACCCAAAAGACAGTCCGCGGGTCGCATGAATCGCTGCCTTTTTTCGTGGGAGATGCCTCGATGGTGATCTACTGCTGCCCGGACCTGATCTTCGCGACGAAAATTCGCGCGACCGCCGATGCGCTGGGCGTGATCACCCGTCCCGCCCGCGATGCCCAGGCGCTGCAGAATCGCCTCGAACAGGTGCCCGACGGCCGAGCCAACGACCCGGTCACCGGCGTGATGATCGACCTGGACCTGGGCGACGATGCGCTGGCGTTCATTCAACAGGTGAAACGACACGACGCGGCAATCCCGGTGATCGCCTACGGCTCGCATGTCCTGGTGGAACAACTCGCCGCCGCACGCGAGGCTGGCGCCAACGATGTGCTGACCCGCGGCCGGTTCACCGCCGAACTGCCCCGCCTCCTCCAGACCATGGGCAGCTCAACCGTCTGACCTGACACGACCTGTTCGTTCACTCGCGCGGCAGGTCGACGATCCGCACGGAGACGGGTCGGCCGCTGATCGCATCGAGCTGTTCAATCGCCGCCAGCGCCTGGCGAACCGCGCCCTGGCGTGCCTCGTGCGTCGTCAGCACGATCGATACGAACTGCCCCACCGCCGATTCGTGCTGAAGGAATGAGGCGAGGCTGATCCCCACTTCGCCCAGAATGCCCGTGATCTTCGCCAGCACGCCCGGCTTATCCAGCGCGTTGACACGGATATAGAACCGGCTGGTCAGGTCGGCGGCATCCACCACCTCAACCCGTTCGTGCCGGTCGCACCAGAGGTTCATCCCCGCGAAAGCCTGGTTGTACCACCCCGAGGCGACGTTGAGCAGATCGCTCACCACCGCCCCGGCTGTGGGAAGCTGCCCCGCACCCCGGCCGTAATACAACGTGTGCCCCACCGCGTGGCCGTACACCGACAGCGCGTTGAACGGGCCGTCCACCTGCGCCAATGGCGTGTTGGCGTGCACGAAGCACGGGTGAACGCGCAAACTCGCCGCTGATCGGCCGTCACGCACCCGGTGCTCGGCAATCGCCAGCAGCTTGATGCGGTAGCCCAGTTCGTTGGCGAAGGCGAAGTCGGCCGGCTCCAGCGTGTCGATGCCCTCGCTCCAGACGTCCTCCCCCACCGCCCGGACGCCGAACGCCAGCGATGCCAGAATCGCCAGCTTTTCCGCCGCATCCCGGCCGCTCACATCCATCGTGGGGTCGGCCTCGGCGAAGCCCGCCTGCTGCGCCTCCGCCAGAGCCGTGGCGTAATCCTTCCCCTTCTGCGACATTTCCGTGAGGATGTAGTTGCACGTGCCGTTGAGGATGCCGTACAGCGCATCGATGCGGTTGGCCATCAGGCCGAACTGCAGCGCGGTGATGATGGGGATCCCCCCGCCACACGACGCTTCAAACGCAATCGCCACCCCGTGCTGCCGCGCCAGCGCAAAAAGGTGCGACCCATGATGCGCCAGAAGGCTCTTGTTGGCCGTCACCACGTGCTTGCCCGCACGGATGGCACGCTCCACCAACGGCAGCATCCGCACCGAACCGGCGACCTCCACGACGATATCAATATCCGGCGTGTCGAAAAACGCGTCCACATCGTCCGTGAACGCCTCATCGGGCAGGCCCGCGCTCGGCCGAGCCTTGGCAACATCGCGCACGAGCACCCGGCGAAGCGCCAACGGTCGCTCCACCCGGCTCTGATAGAGCGCCGCCTGATCGCGCAGCAGCATCGCCACCCCGCTGCCCACGGTGCCGCACCCGATCATTCCCACGCCGATTGCCTTGCCTGCCACTGATCAACGCTCCTATGCCCCCGCCTCCGGTCCGAACAGGCCACGCAAGATAGCGGACATCGCGCGGGCGTGACAAGGCGGGCGACAACCACCAACACACCCCCCCGGCAAACGGCGACAGCCGCCACACCACGCGGCATCGTTCCCCGATCCCGCCCTTCACCGCCCCGCCGGCATCGGACTTGGGTACAATAGTGCCTGATGACGTCTTCAACGCCACAATTCGCCGAGGGGCAGTTGCTGCCGCCCATCTGTGCCGTGTTCCGACGCTTTCTCAAGCGGCAGGGGCTGAAGTTCACCACCGAACGGGCGCGGATTCTCGATGCCGTGCTCAAGCAGGAGGGCGTTTTCGAGGCCGATCAACTGCTCACGCAGATGCGCAGCCAGGGCCATCGCGTCAGCAAAGCCACCATCTACCGCACGCTCAAACACCTGCAGGAATCGCAAATCATCTCCGAGGTGTTGCTCGATTCCAAGTACGCCCATTACGAACTGTCGTTCGGCAAGCCCGCCAAGGGGCACCTCGTGTGTGTCGAGACAGGTCGCGTCATCGAAATCCCCAGCCCCTGGCTGGAACCGGTGCGCGATCAGATCTGCCGCAAGCATGGCTTCGACCCGGTGAGCCACCGCTTTGTCATCTACGGCATCAGCCCTGAAGCCAAGCGCGAAGAAAGCGACGAATAAGGCACGTTTTGCACAACCTGCCGCTGCACCTGTCGCGCCACTGCATCACGCTCCCCCTACCATCTCTCTGGGGCAACACGCCATTGCAATTTGGCATGGCTTCCCTAAGCCGATTTGCATTGCCTCGACATGCACGCGTGCTTTAAGCTGGCTTGCGTGAGGGTGATTTCATCAGGGGAGTTCATGCATGCCGTTGCCGACGATTGATTTTGTGGCCGCCCGCCGTCTGTGCACCGAACCGGAGCTGCGCATCCTGCAGGCCAGCGCCCGCGAGCGCCTGCATCGGTTGAGCGTCCGCGCGCTCAAACGCAACATCACCGCAGCGCGCAAGCTGCGCGACGCCTGGCAGGATCAATCCACCCGATTGCGCAGGCCCGAACCGGCGGAAGAGCACTCCGAGCTGCTCTCCCCCACCGCGCTGCGGCGCAAGGCCGACCTCTTCGCCGCCGCCGTCTCACGCTTCGAAGCCCAACTCGGCAAACGCGGCGACCCCATCGCCAGCAACGAAGAATAACCCCCGGGCGCTCCTGCCGCGCCATCAATCCGCAATCCGAAATCGACCTACTCCCCCTCTTCCAGATCGCTCTGGTCGATCGGTCGGCTGATGGTGTAATCGCCGCTCGCCCATTTGCCCAGGTCGATCGTGCGGCAGCGCTCGCTGCAGAAGGGAAAGGACGGATTGTCCTCCCGCGCCGGTTCACCGCAGATCGGGCATGGCCGTGCCGCGATGCGGGCCGGCTGCTTCAGCGCCGCCTCCATCGCCTCGATCACCTCCTGCGAGCGCATCTGCCACGCCTCGCCCCGGCCGCTCACCCGGATCTGTCGCTCATCGTCGCCGATGTGCTCCAGTTCGATCTCCAAATAATCGTCGCCCAGTTCATCACCGATGCGGCTGGCCCACTCGATCACCACCACCGCCTGCTCGCGCATCTCCGGCACCGGTCGGTCCCAGCCGATCGATTCCAGATCGGCCAGCGTTCGCAGACGGTACGCATCGATATGGACCAGCGGCGTGGGGCGCCTGCTGGTCGTGTATTCGTGAATGAGAACAAACGTGGGGCTCGCCACCTGATGCGGGTCGATGTCCATCCCGATCGCCATGCCACGGACGAACTGCGTCTTGCCCGCGCCCAGCTCGCCGTTGAGCGCGATCAGATCGCCGGGGCGCACGATTGCCCCCAGCGCCCGCCCCAGCGCCACCGTCTGTTCCGCCGATTCGCTTTTACCTTGCCACATGGATGGCATTGTAGTGCCCGGCAAATCGCGCGTCGCACCTTCCGGGCCACCGCCGCCAATCAGTTCATCGCCGCCATCAACCGCTCGCGCGTCTGCGGCTTGCCGATCTGCCCCTTGCCGAAGCCCGGAAACGCCCCCGCTTCGATCGCCGCCGCCTGAGCATCCTCATAGTTGGAAATCAACATCATCCGAGGCGCATGAGGCTGCCCCGCCAGCGACCGGATCAGCTCGATGCCGCTGTCGGTGTCGTAGCCCATCTCCAGCACGCGGTTCACCAGCAGCAGCGACTGCGGCGTCGCCACCTCCTTCAGCGCTTCGGTGTCGGCTGCGGTCACCACCGGCACCTCGCCCAACAGCGTGCGCACCGCGCTCTTCAACAGGTGAATGTCGGCATAGCAGTGACCAACCAGAACAATCTGCTCGATGGGGGTGGACGTGGACATCGGTATTGAGGCAACTCCGTGAGGGGTAAACGGGTGGGAACGACGCGGGAAGGCGGCAATCGCTTACAATCGCGCCATGCGCGAGCTGGAACTACTCGAACAAGTGTACCGCCTGAATAACAACCTTCCATCGAGCGTGATTATTCCGCCCGGTGACGACATGGGCGCAGTGCGCATCGCCTCGGATAACGTCCTCGTCACCGTCGATCAGATCATCGACGGTGTGCATGTGCGCCTTCCCGAAACGCCGCTCACCCAGGTCGGCCGCAAGGCGATCACGCGGAACCTTTCCGATGTTGCGGCCATGGCGGCAGCGCCCATCGGCGCGGTTGTGGCGGCCGCTCTGCCACGTTCCTTCAACGAAGCAGACGCCACCGAACTCTTTCGGGCGATGCAGCAAACCGCCGGAAGCTACAACTGCCCGCTGTTCGGCGGCGACATCTCCATCTGGGACAAACCACTCGTCCTCAGCGTCACCGTGCTTGCCGAACCGCGCAACATCGCACCCGTCCGACGCGGCGGCGCACAGCCGGGCGATGTCATCTGCGTCACCGGCACGCTCGGCGGAAGCCTCGAAACCATCACCCAACCCGATGGCACCGCCTACACGCATCACCTGGACTTCGAGCCGCGACTCCACATCGCACGCACCCTTGCCACCACCCCCAACCTTGCCATCAACAGCATGATCGACCTGAGCGACGGGCTGGCGACGGATCTGGGGCATATCTGCCGCGAATCCCGTGTCGCCGCCGAAATCCGCATCGACGATCTGCCCATCAGCCGCGGCGCGCAGCAGGCGGCCGCACGATCGGGCAAACCACCGTGGCGCCATGCGCTGACCGATGGCGAGGATTACGAGCTGTGCTTCACCGTGCCGCAACACGCGCTCGTGCATCTGCCCAACGCCATCGACAATGTGCCCATCACCCGCATCGGCGTCATCATCGCACCCGATGAACGTGCAACCATCACCCTGCGGCACACCGATGGCACAACACAACCGCTTGATGCCTTCGGCTGGGAGCACGGCAAACCGTAACCGATCGCAACACCGCAACATCACTTCGCCGGTTCGCCATGATGCGGTTGATGCGTTGGTTCCGCATGCGGCTCGGGCTGCACGCGCTCCCCGAGTCGACGGGCATATGCCTCCGTCAACTCCGCACCGAAGAAGAAGATCAGCGATGAGTAATACACCCACAACAACAGCGCGATCAGCGAACCTGCCGCGCCGTAAGCCGAAGTGAACGTGCTGGTGCCAAGATAGATGCCGATCATGCGTTTGCCGATGGCAAAAAGCACCGCCGTGATCGATGCGCCGATCAACACCGGCCGCCACGCCACCCGCACATCGGGCAGCAGCTTGAACATCCCCGCGAAAAGCAGCGTGAATATCACAACCGACAGCACCCAGTCGATGTAGTTCCAGAACGTGCTCGCCTCGGGGAACCAGCCGCTGATGAGTGCGGTGATGAACAACGACACCAACAGCATCAGCGCCAGTACCACCATCATCGCCAGCGACAGCAACCGCTTTTTCAACCACACCCAGATGATGCCCGAGCTTTTGAGTTCCACGCCCCAGATCGCGTTCATCGTCCACTGAAGCTGCACAAACACCGCCGTCGCCCCCAGCAGCATCATCACCGCGCTGAACACCACCGAAAACCCGCGGGCTTCACGCTCCAGCCGCACATTGTCCATCACCAGATCAATCGCCGCCGCGCCCTGTGGCCCCACCGTGTCCTGCAGTTCGGTCACCATCGCCTGCTGCATCGATTCGTCCACGATGACACCCGTCACCGCGACAAACATCAGCGTCAACGGCGCCATCGACAGTGCCGCATAGAACGACAACGCCGCGCCGCGCGTCATTACCTCGTCCTCGACGAAGTTATACCCCGCCTGCACAACCGTGTCGTACACCAGCTTCAGCACCTGCCGTGCCCGCATGCGCCAGCATCCGAATGAAAATCGATCCGCCTTCTCGCTGACGGCGGGATCAACGTCTCAACGCGTGATCCCGTCCCCAGCAAGTGGCGGATCGATGAACTTCCCCCCTCGCTTCGCCGGGCGATCGTGCGCCTCGTTCGATCGCCACGGCCTTTCCCGACTGAACCACGACGCCCGTCAACGCCGTGGCAGCCGTCAATCCATCGAGCGACGCCGCAACTCATCCGCGGAGAACTGGCGCTGCGCCTCGTCCGACGCCGCTTCCACGCCCGTTTCCACCACTTCCTTGCCGCGTTCCATCACTTCATGGCTCGCCTGCCGCGCCCGATCACGCGCACGGCGTTTCAACTCGTCCGCCTTCTCGCCCAGGATGCGGTTCTCCTGACGCGTGCGCGGCAACAACGACCCCACCGTCAGCCCCAGCAGCATTGCAATGCCGCCAATCGCCAGCGGGTAGTCTTCCAAAGTGTGGCTCGCCGACTCCTTGCCGTGCGACAGCTTCTCGCGCGTGCGTTCCATGCCATGCCGCACACGCTCGCGCATCTCACTGATCTGTTCGCTCGCCTTCTCCTTCATGCCGCCTCCTTCCCCGCCGCTGAATTTCTGGCTCAGTTGCGACAGCTTGTCCTTCGCGCTGCTGAGCATGCTCCTGCCCTGTTCCTTCATCTTTTCACCCATGTGGCTCGCCTTTTCGCCGAGCGTTTCCGACTTTTCGCCGACGGAGCCGGATGACTGCTCGCCGAACTGGCTTGTGCCGGTGATGTCGGGCTGGGAAAACTCCTCGCCATAGCTCGCGGTGTAAGGTTCACCGGTGCGAGCATCGACCGCGCTGTACTGGTCCCCCACCGGGTAGCGCCGATGCCTGAGCTTGCCGGCGATCTTCTGATCAGCGCCCGATTGCTTCATCGCCAGCCAGCCGATGCCCACGCCGATCAGCGCCAGAGGCAGCGGGTTCTCGCGGATGGACCGCCACAGCGCCTGCCCGGTGTCCTGTGCGATGCAACCGGCCTGGCGCGCCATGTCACGTCCGTTGATGTTGAAAGCGTTCATAAGCTCTTCCATGATGCGTCTGGGTTGAAGTTCCCGGCCCAGCCGATCGATGGTTTCATCCATTTCGGCACGCGTCTGATCAATGTCGGCCTTGATCCGGCTGGGCGAGGCGTCGTCATACGTTGCGTCGCCTGCACGCGACGCGCTCACGCTAGTTTGTGTTTCAGCCATTCCTTGTTCTCCTGGAGTGACTGCACCGTTCGTTCCGGTGTGGGGCTTTCGCGTTTGAGCGTGCTGATACCCTTTTGCACAAAGGCATAGCCGATCGCGCCGAACACCACGCCGACAATCAACGGTGACAGCCAACTGCTGATGGACAACGGGACGCCTGCCGCCGTCAGTCCAACCATCACGCCGAAGGTGATCGCCAGCAGCACGAACAGCAGCGCCGCGTAAGCGATCGCCCCGCCGATGGCCAGGTACACCACGTTTCTGCTGACGCGCTTGCCCTTCTCCGCCATCTCCGCTCGCGCCAGGGCAAACTCCTGACGAAGCAGCAGCGTGGTCTCGTCGCGCAGCGTCCTGAGCAGATCGACCAGCCGGTGGCCGTTGCCGTTACCCGCCTCCATCCTCACACGGTCAGAGGTGTGTATCTGAGTCATGACTTAAATCTCCTCCGGGTAGTCCGGCCGGTCGGGGCTGCGCGAACTGGGTCCGAATTCATCGAGATCGATATCCTCATCGAGTTCGCGCATCGCGGCGGGAATGTCCGATTCCTTCGGTTCGGCAAAGTGGCTCTGCGGCAGCGATGGATCGGAGCCCACATCGCTGATCGGGCCGCCCACCGAGCCCACCGCCGGCCCGCCCGGCTCGGGATACACATCCGCTGAACCCGCCCCGCCGATGCTCTCGCTCACGCCGCCGACATCCTGCCGCTCCGCACCGAACGCACCGCTGATGCCCGCGCCCGCAGAGCTGGTGGCGGCGGAACCGGCATACTGCGTCTCCTGGTGCAACGATTCACCGCTGTACCCGTAGCCGTAGCTTTGGCTCTTGCTCGACGCTTTGAAGAACCGCGCGACGCCCAAACCGACGAGGAACATGCCGCCAAGGAAGACTTCAGGCCGACGCCGCACCAGGCCGCGTACATCATCAAACAACTCGCCCGGCCCGTGATCCTCCAGATACCGGCAGACCCGGTCGCACTGATCGGCCAGCGTGCGGCTATAGGACGCGAGCATGTGGTCGCCCTTGTTGCTCAACTGGTCGCTCGCATCACGCAACGCCTGGCTCAGATCGTTGAAGATCTGCGCCGCTTTGCTCTTTTGTTCGCTGGCAATCTGCTTGCCGCTCTCGCTGATCTTGTGCGCCGCGTCCTGCACCTGCACCTTTGCCTCTTCCGCGATTTCACGGGCCGTGTCGCGTGCTTCATCGCTCAGACGGTCGCTGTAGAACCCTTCTTCTCGCGTACGGTCAGCGCCGCCGCCGGGTCTGTTTTCCCTGATCATCGTTGTGCTCCTTCACGAGGGCGCCGACGGGTTCGCGCCCGAAGTGGGCGAGCTTCCCGCCATGCGAAAAATTCGTTGCTAATCGGCCACAGTTAATCTTTTATGGCCAACCGCACGGGGCAATAGCGGGAATGGATGGCACGTTTATCAGGGAAACACTGGCTTTGCGGACGCCACCTGCCGATGTCGCCATGGATGAGAAGGGACCGACCGCGTCACGGCTATCGGGGTTCCACCGAGGCACGCGGCGCATGGGAACAGGTCCGTCATTTGTACGCCGTACCGATCGCGGTGTCCGATGCGTTTGGGAGGATGAAGAGGCACACGACGATGAAGCTGAGGGTCGGGCAAATCGGTTGGACACTCGCCGTGACACTGGCGGTCGGCATCGCAGCACTGTCGCTGCGGGCCGAGGAACCCGCCGCACCGGTGACCGACCATTGGGCGTTCGTCCCGGTGGCTGCGGTCGAGCCGCCCTCGGTGAACGATCCCGCGTGGGCGCAATCGCCGATCGACCGGCTGCTGTTCGCCCGCTGGCAGGAACTGGGCATCCGTCCCGCCCGACTGGCGGACAAACGCACGCTCATCCGCCGCGCCACCTTCGACCTCATCGGCCTGCCGCCCACCCCCGAGGAGGTGCAGGCGTTCCTCGACGACCAAAGCCCCGAAGCGTTCGCCCGCGTGGTCGACCGCCTGCTCGACTCCGCCCACTACGGCGAACGATGGGGCAGGCACTGGCTCGACCTGGCGCGCTACAGCGACACCGCCGGCGACTCCAGCGACTACCCCATCCCCCAGGCCTACCTCTACCGCAACTACGTCATCGATGCGTTCAATCGCGACATGCCCTACGACCAGTTCCTGCGCGAACAGATCGCAGGCGACAAACTCGCTCAACTCGAACCCGATGACCGGTACGATGAAAAAATCATCGCCACCGGGTTCATCGCCCTGTCGCGGCGGTTCGGCGGCGTCACCAAGGGGCAACCCCATCTCATCATCGAAGACACCATCGACACGCTCGGCCGCGCCACCATGGCGATGACGCTCCGCTGTGCCCGATGCCACGACCACATGACCGACCCGATCACCATGCGCGACTACTACGCGCTCTATGGCATCTTCGAAAGCACACGCTACCCCCATCCGGGGGCGGAGCACGGCAAGAAGCCGTTCGACTTCGTGCCGCTCGTTCCGTCTAACCGGAACGACGAAGAAGCAGCGGACAGCGCCGAGGTGCCGCTCGCCTACGCTGTGATTGACGCCGAGCCACGCGATGCGCGCATCCACGAACGCGGCGAACCGCGCCAGAAAGGCGCCCGCGTCGCGCGCGGCGTGCCCGCCATCCTCAAGGGCGATCAACCCTTTCGCATTCAAAACGGCAGCGGACGACTCGAACTCGCCCAATGGCTGACCCGACCCGATCACCCGCTCACCGCGCGCGTCATGGTCAACCGCATCTGGCAGTACCACTTCGGCCGAGGCATCGTTGCCTCATCCAGCAACTTCGGCGTCAACGGCGACAAACCCACCCACCCCCAACTGCTCGACTACCTCGCCAGACGCTTCGTCGAGGAGGGCTGGTCCATCAAGGCGATGCATCGGCAGATCATGCTCTCACGCGTCTACCAGCTTGCCAGCGATGATCGCGAGGCGTGGTCCCACAACCACGCCATCGACGGCGGAAACACGCTCTTCTGGCAGTTTGAACGGCGACGGCTCGATGCCGAGTCGCTGCGCGATGCGATGCTCGCCGTCAGCGGCGCACTTGATCGCGAACCGGGCGGCCCCCACCCCTTCCCGCCTGCGGACAAGTGGAACTACACCCAGCACAAACAGTTTTCCGACGATTACCCCACCAACAAGCGCAGCGTGTACCAACTCGTCCGACGATTGCGCAAGGACACATTCGGCGAACTGTTCGACGGCCCCGACCCCAACGCCAGCACCGAATGCCGCCGCGTCTCCACCGTGCCCACACAGGCGCTGTTCATGATGAACAGCCCGTTTGTGCAGAGTCAGGCACGATCGTTCGCCCGCCGAATCATGAAAGCGGCATCGGACGACCGTGAGCGCGTCCGCCTGGCGATGGAACTGGCGTGGAGCCACCCCGCGAACGACGACGATATCAGCGATGCGCTGGCGTACCTGGAACGCTATCGCGGAGAATTGAAGGAGCCGGATGCCAGCAAAGCCGAGGCGGCCGCCTGGGCGAGCTACTGCCGCATCCTTCTCGCGAGCAATGCTTTTGTTTACGTGGATTGAGTTGCAACGTTTGCGGTTTGATGCACACTGAACGCTGAAGTGAGACGACCGATGGGCACCCACGACATGGATCGCCGCACCTTCCTCGCGACAACCGCCGCGCTTGCCGCCGCGCCGTTCCTCGGCTCACGCGCCGCCGCTCAGACGCATCCCCTTGCCGCCCGGCCGGCACACTTCGCGCCCAAAGCCAAACGCGCCATCATGCTCTTCATGACCGGCGGCGTCTCCCACGTCGACACCTTCGACCCCAAGCCCAAACTCAACGCCGACCACGGCAAGGCACTGCGCAAGGAATACCACCTCACCGCCTCACTCTTCAAAGCCAAACCGCGCGCCAAATGCGGCATCGAAGTCAGCGACCTCTTCGCCAACGTCGGCGAACGCATGGATGACATCTGCCTCATCCGCTCCATGATTGCCGACCACGGCGACCACTTCGAAGCCACGCTCGGCATGCACACGGGCTCCATCAACTTCGCCATGCCCTCCATGGGCGCGTGGGTGAGCTACGGCCTGGGCACGTACAACAAGGACCTGCCCTCCCATGTCGTCTTTGCCAAGGACCTGCCCTATGCCGGGGCACAGGTCTACGACTCCAACTTCCTGCCCGCCTACCACCAGGGCGCGCGCATCGTGCCCGGCAGAACACCCATCCGACACCTCGAACCCATCGGCGGCAACGCGCACCTGCAGGAAATCGAGCTGGCCATGCTGCAACGCCTCGACATGAAGCACCTGCAGCAGCGCCACCACGACGATGAACTCGCCGCCCGCATGCAGAGCTTCACCACCGCACGCGGACTGCAGCAGCAAGCGCCCGAAGTCTTCGACATCAGCCACGAATCCGACCACACGCTCGAACTCTACGGCATGAAGCGCGGCGACACGCAAAGCTTCGGCTGGCAATGCCTCATGGCACGACGCATGGCCGAACGCGGCGTCCGCTTCATCGAACTCATCGACACCGGCGCAAGCGGCAACTGGGATTCACACGGCAACATGCGCGACCACGAACGCCTCGCCGCCAAAGTCGACAAACCCATCGCCGGCCTGCTCACCGACCTGAAGCAGCGCGGCCTGCTCGACGACACGCTCGTCATCTGGTGCACGGAGTTCGGCCGAACTCCCGGCATCAAGGACCCCAACGGAAAGGGACGCGAGCACCACCGCAACGCCTTCAGTTGCTGGCTCGCCGGCGGCGGCGTCAAGGGCGGCTACGTCCACGGCGCAACCGACGAATACGGCGAAAACGTCATCGACAAACCTGTACGCATCCACGACTTCCACGCCACCATCCTCCACCTCATGGGCGTCAACCATGAGCAACTCACCTACCACCACGCCGGCCGGGACTTCCGCCTCACCGATGTCCACGGCAACATCATCCACGACCTCATCGCATAAAGCCTTTTGACTGCGGATGACGCGGATGGGTGCGGATATGCAGCCAGTGGTTGACCACCGATCGCACGGACCGCACGGATAAAGAAGTAGCCTCGCGGCTATCACATCTGACATGCAGCACCGCGACTGTGGTTCGCGCACGCTCACCCAACTTCCAAACTCCATCACCAATATCCGCACCATCCGCGCCCATCCGCGGTCAAACCTTCTCGTTCCCCCATCCGTGCCATCCGTGTGATCCGTGGTCAAACCCTCCCATCCGCGGTCACCGGCGTTTCTGATATACTCCGCGCCCCCGCAAAAACACACGCACCATTGTGAGAAAAAGGAAGATCGGCATGGGGCTCAATATCCGCCAAGCGTCGGATTGTGAACTGGACCTGGTGTCGTTGGGGGAATGCATGGTTCGTCTGTCGCCTCCCGGCGCGGGACGCATCGAGTTCGCCAACCTGATGGAAGTGTGGGTTGGCGGCGGGGAGTACAACGTTGCTTACGCCTTGTCGCGGCTGGGCCTGCGCACCGGTTGGGTCGGCGGGCTCGTCGACAACCCGGTGGGCAAAATCATCCTCAACCACGCCCGGGCGATGAAGCTGGACACCCGCCATGTCGTGAACCTGCCTTACGACGGCGTCGGCCGGGAGGCACGCATCGGCCTGAACTTCACCGAAGTCGGCGTCGGCCCCCGCGCCAGCGTCACCCTCTACGACCGCGGCCACTCCGCCACCTCCAAAATGAAGCCCGGCGATGTCGACTGGAACACCCTCTTCAAGAAACGCGGCGTGCGCTGGCTCCACACCGGCGGCATCTTCACCTGCCTCAGCGAAACCACCCGCCTCGTCACCGCCGAGGCGCTCCAGGCCGCCCACGAAGCCGGAACCATCGTTTCCTACGACCTCAACTTCCGCGCCAAGCTCTGGTCCAGCGCCGAAGCCATCGCCACCACCCGGCCGCTGGTGAAGTACATCGATTGCCTCATCGGCAACGAGGAAGACTTCCAGAAGGTGCTCGGCTACGAAGTGGAAGGCGCGGATGAGAACCTCAAGGAACTGCCCATCGAAAGCTATAAGAAGATGGTGCGCCGCGTCGCCAGCGACTATCCCAACCTCAGGGTGATCGGCACGACGCTCCGCGAAGTGATCAGCGCCAGCGAGAACAACTGGTCCGCCATCCTCTATTGGGCCGAGACCGACACGTTCTATCACGGCCCAACCTTCGACCGGCTCATCATCGAGGACCGCGTGGGTGGCGGCGACGGCTTCGCCTCGGGGTTCGCCTACTCGTTCCTCACCCGTCACCCCGCCGACCCTCAGCACGCCGTCAACTACGGCACAGCCCACGGCGCGCTGCTGCAGACCACCCGGGGCGACACCAGCCAGATCACCCTCAAGGAACTCGACCACGTGGCGGGCGGCGGCTCGGCCCGCATCGTCCGCTGACCCATTAAAAAACGCCGTTCAGCCGAATTCAGCCCTTCCCCACGGTCCCGGAAGGGCACATCTTCGGCCGCACCGCTTGACACGCCCCCGTCCACCGGTACACTACCGCGTTTCCGGTGGCTACCCCCGTATAGAGATACCGCAGCGATGAACCGCCAGACTTACCTTGCAAAGAACGACGAAGTGACCCGCGATTGGCGGCTCATTGACGCTACCGATCAGGTGCTCGGCCGCCTGGCTGCCCGCCTGGCGACGATCCTCACGGGCAAGGACAAGCCCACGTACACCCCCCATCACGATGTGGGCGACTACGTGATTGTCACCAACGCCCAGAAGATCCGTCTCACCGGCGCCAAGCTGGACAACAAGTTCTTCCAGACCTACTCGGGCTATCCCAGCGGTCAGAAGAACTACAGCTACCGCTGGATGATGGAGAACAAGCCCGAGCTTCTGCTGGAGCGGGCGGTTCGACGCATGATGCCGCGCAACAAGCTTGCCCGTCATCAGCTCAGCAAGCTCAAGATCTACGCCGGCGCGGAGCATCCGCACCAGGCGCAGCAGCCCAAGACCATGGAACTTTAAACCGCGACGATCTCGCCGCGGTCGCCCGACTGAAACTTCTGGCCTCAGACGAACGACCCTATGACGACCATTGACACCACCGCCGCGACCGAAACCGCGCCCCAGCCGCCCGCCCGCCCCGTTCAGCAACCTCAGCGGGTGAAGACCGGCAAGGGTGGCTACATCTGGGGGACCGGCCGTCGCAAGACCGCCGTTGCCCGTGTCCGCGTGAAGGCCGGCGATGGCAAGTTCATCGTCAACGACAAGCCCGTCGACGAGTTCTTCCACGAACTGCGCGACCGCGAGGACGTCAAGGCCCCGCTCCGCAAGACCAAGACCGAAGGTAAGGTCGACGTGCTCGTCACCGTCATGGGTGGCGGATACACCGGTCAGGCCGGCGCTGTTCGCCTCGGCCTCGCCCGTGCCCTCAAGGGTTACGATGCGACGCTCGAACCCATCCTCCGCGAGAACGAGTTCCTCACCCGCGACCCGCGCGAAGTGGAACGCAAGAAGTACGGCCAGCCCGGCGCCCGCCGTCGCTTCCAGTTCTCCAAACGCTGATTACAGCGACAACCACGAAATCCCCGAAACCCGTCGTCCACACGACGGGTTTTTCTTTTTGGTGGCTCGCACGGACACGCCGTACCAATCCCCCCTCACCCGATCCCGACGTCGCTGGCGGACATGGTCATCACTTCGATCGCCTTGCGCGCCGCCATCGTACGTGTTTCGACATGGAGCACCCGGAAGATGTTCTCCAGGTGTTTCTGCACCGTGCGTGAGCTCATCGCGAGAATCTGCGCCACCTCGGGGTTGGTTTTGCCCTGGGCGACCCAGTAGAGCACCTGCGCCTGCCGCGGGGTGATCCCCAGATCGCGCAGCCGCGCCAGTGCCGCGTCCACATCGTACTCCTCGATGCAGATCACCCATCGCTGATTATCCGCATCGAGGTTGGCGGTGATGGTGAGATTGCTCCGGCCCTGATTGACGCGCCAGGGATTGGCCGCGATCAGGCCGTTCACCTCCGGTTGCCGCAGCGCATTGAGCCAATGGGCCAGCGCCCGCGGCAGCCGGTCGGATTTAGCCCAATCACTGTCGAAGTACCGTGTCATCTGTTCCCGCGCCCGCGAGGTGCAGACAATCATCCGATCGCTGCCATCCACCACAATGACCCCTTGCGGCAGCGACTCGAGGACACTCATCGCCCCCACCACCATCTCCCCCTGCCGGGCATACTGCAGCGATCGTTCGTACGCCTGCTGCAGGTGCGGTCGCAACAGGTTCAGACACAACCGATCGCGTTCGGTGAAGTCGCTGCCCTCGCGGTTGAGCGCCAGGCCCACCTCAACCGTCGACTTGCCCGGCAGCCGCACCACCATCTGATGGTTCACGCCCAGATACCGGTAGCAATCCTGATAAAGGCCCAGCGCCTGAAACCGGCTGTCGGACAGGAAGTCGCTGATCCGCCGCGCCCCGGCGTGCGGGTGCGACTTGAAAAAGTGCAGCACCGGATGTTCGTTGAAATGGGCGGCGGCGGCGTCCTGCACGCTGGGCCACTGCCGATCGATCGCCGGGTCCGAGCACAGCCCCCCCGTCGTCCGCTCGACCAGATCGACCTCATCGTAGGAGGCATATTCGCAGGGCACGATCCGCCGAACCACATCGACCATGGCGGCCGTCAGCCGTGACGGGTCAGGATGGGTATGCAGCTCACGTACCGCGTTGAGCAGCATGAGCCAGTCGCGCTCGTCGAGTTGGATTCGCCTGCTCATGAATTCAGCAATCCAGGGTCTCTTCCCGGAATTGCCTCACCCCCGCACGACCATGAATACCAGAAAACAAGCCTGCGGAAAAGATTTATATCGGTCCGAAACCGCTGGCGGTCGAACTTTGAACCGACTATTTCCCGCCAAATACGCCAGATGACGTATTGCGGCAAACTCCAGCGAGATTAGAGTTTGCGTTTGAGCGAAGCATCGAAGTGCATCGCTCGCTCACCTCGCGTGAGGGAGGACGAGAACGAAGGCAAACGCCCGAGTCGCGAAGCGGTCGCGGCGGCGCTCAGGAGGAACCCCGTGCAAAATCTCGACAGACTCATGTGCGTTGCGGCCTTCGCGGCGTCGATCGCCTTTGCCCAGACCCCTGCCGACGCCCAGACCAGGTGGCATCTCACCGGGGATGGCAACTGGAACGTCGCCGACAACTGGGACACCCACGCGGTGCCCAACGATCCCGGGATCGATGTCGTGATCGATGGCGACGGCAACGTCAACGTCGTGGTCTCCCTCAACATGTTGGCATCCGTGAACGACCTGACGATCGATGCGGGCGACACGCTTTTGATCAACAACGCGCAGCGGCTGAGCATTTTCAGCGAGCTGATCAACAACGGGATCCTCCGCATCAACTCATCCGTGTCATCCACCAACCTGCAACCGGTGGGTGACGTCACCTTCAGCGGCAGCGGCGCGGTGGTATTGGCCAACTCCTCGGCTTACCTCTACGACATCGCCAACACCAACGGTGCGGCCGATCACCTGACCAATGACGTCGACCACACCATCCGCGGCGTCGGTGACATCGGGTGGCAGAACACCCTGCAGATCACCAATCACGGTTTGATCCATGCCGATGTCAACGGTGGAACCCTCAATCTCACCCCCAACAGCGGCGGCATGATCAACACCGGCACGCTCCGTGCCTCCAACGG
>CAZEFM010000013.1:31541-55046 GCA_964511575.1 uncultured Phycisphaeraceae bacterium
CCTGATCAACGACACCGACCACACCATCCGCGGCGCGGGACACCTCGGTTGGCAGCAAACACTGCAGATCACCAATCATGGCCTCATCAACGCCGATATCGATGGCCAGACACTGGAAATCACCCCGAACAGCGGCGGCCTGACCAACACCGGCACGCTCCGCGCCTCCAACGGCGGCACGCTGACCATCAGCACCACCGCTGGATCGCTTGTGAACCTCGACAACGGCATACTCACCGGCGGCACGTACGAGGTCATCGGCGACAGCACCATGCGGCTGGGTGGCGTGGTCCACACCAACAACGCCATCATCCTTCTCGATGGCAGCGGCGCGAACCTTTACAGCACCGCGGCTGATAACGCTTTGGTGAACTTCACCGTCAACCAGGGCAGCTTCACCATCCGAAACGGCCGCGATTTCGCCGCAACAGGCAGCTTCGCCAACAGCGGTCTCCTGCACGTCGGCGAAGCCACCACCTTCCGCCTCGATGCGGAAGCCACGCTGACCAGCAACGGCACGATCGCGGGCAACGGCACCATCGCCGGCAACGTGGTGAACAGCGGCCTGCTGACCCCCGGCAACTCCACTGGCACGCTCACCATCGACGGCAATCTCACCGTTGCGGACGGCGCCAGCTATGACTGGGAGGTTGACGCCCTGGGCAGCGACCTCATCCAGATCATCCATGGGGATCTCATCTTCGAAGGCGGCGTGCTCACGCTCAACGTCATTCTCGGCGAGGCCGGGCTGCCAGCCCCGAACATCGACTACGTGCTCATGAACGTCGTCGATGGACAGATCACCTACCTCGACACCCCCGACGTCCTGATCAATCTGCCCACCGGCTGGACGACCGATGGCCTCCTGATCACCGACACACAGGTGCTGCTGACCAACCTCGCCATCCCCGAGCCCACCACCGTTTCGCTGATGCTCGGACTGGGAGGATGGGTGCTGTTTCGTCGACGCCCGCGCCGGTGAAGCCAACCCCCGCAACCGGAGCAGGTTGAAATGTGAATCACGCCCGGTTTTCGGGCCCTTGGAAACTGCCTCATGCTGACCCGGCGAGACCGAGTCGCGTAAGGCGAACCGACCATCCCATAGGAGGGGGAAAGACAAGCGAAGTGTGCTTCCCCCGGCCGCTTCGCTTGTTCTTTTTTTTAACAACATCGACGAATGCCCACACCAACGAACCGCGCGTAGACATCGCGCATCCGACATTCGTCGTTAGACATTGGACATTCGGCATTCGACTGGACGCGCCGCCCTGTTCACGGCCGCCACGCGTTCAAATCCCCCATCTCCGAATGATCCATCGCCAACAGAATCGTGGCGATGCGATCGAGCAGGGAGTTGGGCATGCCCAGGTAATCCTCTTCGCGCGCGGTCATCCAGCCGGCACTGTTGTCGACGCGTTTGGCGTGACCATCCACGTAACCGACGGTGGCGATCTCGCCACCGTGATTGGTGGCGGGCGGCTCCCCGGGCGGGCCGAGGCGATTGACATCCACAAAAAGCGCGCGGGCCGGTTTCCTTTCGCGGTTCATCCCCAGATCCTCGATGTAGCTGTTGGTCGTCTGGTCGAGCTGTCGGTAGAGATAGCTGCTGTAGATGTCGATGTCGCGATCGCGGTAGTTGTCCAGTTCGCCGCTGTAGTAGTCGGGCGCATCGGTGCCGGGGCAGACCATGGCTCGAGCGTCGCTGAGATAGCCGTCGAGCAGCACACCGTGCGCGTTGTGCATGGCCTGAGGGAGCATGGGCGGGATCACCCAGATCCAGTTGCTCATGTTCTGCGCCCAGGTGGTGTTGGGGTCGAGGGGATAGCCGATGTCCGGGCCGTGCGGAATGCGTCCCCGGTCATCGGTGGCTCGGGTGTAGACGCCCACGGCAAGCTGCTGCACGTTGCCGAGACAGGCCGCCTGCTGGGCGGTGCGCCGCGCCATCGCCAGCGCGGGCAGCAGCAGCGCCACGAGCAGGCCGATGATCGCGATCACCACCAGCAGTTCGATGAGCGTGAAGCCATGTATCGCACGAACCGGCCGGGCACGGCGGATCCGAAGAGCACAGGCAGGGTCATGACACATGGGCGCCTCGCTTTCAAAGCTGGATCGCCGGTCGTATTCGGCTGAACGCGGCCGCGAAGGAGGGATTGCACCGACGACAGGCACGGACGTCGGCAACGGATGGAGCGATACGCCCCCACCGCTCATCATCGACCAAATGGCGTCTTTTCGCCACCCAACGTCTGGTTTTGCAAGGAAGCATACGCTTGTGAGGGGCCGTTCTCGGACGTCGGCAGCGGGTCCAGCACCGATGAAGCTTCGATATCGAGATGGTGCAGCGCGCGCCAGGCGTGGTAGGCAAGCCCATCGAACCAGGCCGAGGCGTCCAGCCGTTCCAAGGCACTGTCAGGGCTGAACCGCCCCGCGGCCGCCTCCTCCAAAAACGTCGGGCGAACGGTGCGGCGCTGTTCCCGCAACACGGCTGAGACCTCACGAATCCGTGCCACCGCCGATGCGACCGTTCCGTCTTCGCCCGACAGCGCCGGGAGGACATCCAGTAGCGCCTGCTGCAGCATTTCCGCCATCGCCTTGAGCCGTACATCGTGACCGATCAACGATGCAGACGCGGGTGTTCGGCAGTCCTCGATGAACTCATCCAGGTGGTCGATGGCGTGGAGGATGGACACGTGGCGGCGATACTGCTGCTGCGTTTCGCTGTCGTTGGTTTTGGTGTCGGAGAGGAACTGCCGCACCTGCTTCAGCGCATCGTCGACACGCTTCAGGTCATCGTGCCTGCGACTGTGGTCGGACGACGGTTCAAGCCGCCGCAGCGCCACGCGAAACACTTCCGCGGCAATCTCGTGCAGCGTGCGGATGGTCGCTTCGATGGCGACGGCCGGCACGGTCGCCACCGCTTTATCGAGGTGTCGGGTCAACACCGCGCCACGCTGCTGCACCAGTCGTTCCACCAACCGCGAAAACTGCTTCAGCCAGGGAAGAAACAGCAGAACGCCCAACAGATTGAACGCCGTATGGAACGCGGCGATTGTCAGCACGCCCGGCGTCGGCTCCCACCCGTGCATCGCCCATCGCACCACAGTAACGAAGGGCGTCAGCAGCACAAATGCCACCCCGGCGGTTACAACGTTGAAAAGAATGTGGGCTGCGGCCGTACGCTTGACCGCCGTGGAAGCGCCGATCGATACGAGAATGACCTTGAGCGTGGTGCCCACGTTCTGCCCGATGACAAGCACTGCAGCCTGATCGAGACTGATCGCCTGTGTGTTGAGGGCGGCGAGCGTCGTCGCGACGGCGGCGCTGGACGACTGCATAACGATGGTCATGGCGACACCCAACAGCGCCAGAAGGATGCGGCCGGTGAATGTGTCGCCGCTGACCCGTGTCGGGTCAACGTACTGGGTGAGTCCAGCCATCGCGTCCTGCAGTTGATCGATGCCGACGAAGATGAGTCCGAACCCGGCAAGCGCCAACCCTGCGTGCGACCACGTGCCGCGCAGCAGCAGCCGCATGAGCACACCGATGCCGATCATGGGCAGCGTGACAACGGTGAGGTCGAGCTTGAACCCCAGTAGCGAGACGATCCAGCCGGTGCTGGTGGTGCCCAGATTCGCGCCGAAGATGACGCCCACGGCCTGGGGAAAGGTGATGAGGCCGGCACTGACGAAGCCGATGGTCGTGAGCGTGGTGGCGGAGGAGGACTGAACGATGGCGGTGCTGACCGCGCCGGAGGTCATGGCGGAAAGAGGGCCACTGACAAATCGGCTCAAGATGCGTCGCAGGGCATCGCCCGCCACAAGCTTGAGGCTGTCGGTCATCAGCACCATGCCCAGGAGGAATAGTCCGATGCCTCCCAGCAACGTCGCCCACATAAGTCACTCCGGGTCGGGGCGCGTCATTCTAATGGATATGAGGAATGCCACAGGCGACCGACGGTTCGGTCGCGCCCACCGTTCACGTCGGCAGCAGTTGTTCGATCGGGTCGACGATGCCGGCCCCGTTGAAGGCGGCGTGGCGGCGGCGGCAAGGCGGGCAGACACGGCAGGGTTTTTCGCCCGGGAACTGGCACGACCATGCCAAATGCCATGGTGCCTGAAGCTGCCCGCCCAATTCGATCAACTGACGATCGGTGAGGTCGATGAACGGCGTTTCGATGGCGGGCCTTGCGGCTGGCTGACCGGCGGCGGAGTCGACGGGCGGTGCCGGGTCGAGCTCGATCATGTGCCGCAGCAGGACGAGCTGCTCGGTGACGGCGGCGATGGTGGCGAAGTCGCCGTTGAACTGTACGGGCCAGATCAGCCGCTGCGCGTGGGTCTGCATGAGGTGGGCGACGGCCGCAAGCACGATGCGTGGCCGCATCAAAGGCGCAGGGGCATCGTCGTCAGGCGCGGGCACAGCCGCCGACGCAGTGTGTCGCGGAAGCGTCAACTCGATGACCTGCCGAACGCTGAAGTGCTCCGCCTGCCGGTGCACCTGTTCACGCCTCATCTCCGCGCCGGGTCGGCCGTCACGAACATGGATGATCGCGACGCGTGGCCGCTGCGATTCCGCCAATACCGCCGCCGTGGCCACCAGGCTGCGTAATCCCCCGTTGCTCAACACGTACGTCCAACCAGTCACCATACCTCACTTATCGGAGCGGCGACTGGCAAACGATCGGTTTTTGCGGGTTCGATCCCCAATCTCACTGAATGCGCGATGAGGCGATCTGCACGATGTTCAGAAATTGCTTTACCGCATTCTCGCACTGAACACGGGCAACGCGGCCGAGGTTGTTGCGCGTCGTCTGCGCAGCGCCGAGAACGGTCGTCGTGGGCACGACAAGGTCGCGCTTCAGCCGGGAGATCGTCACATCCTGCTGAACATCGAGGAAGAAGATGACCGCCACCGCATCATCGACCACCGGGTCATTGAGCGTCAGCGCGTGCAGCACCAAACGCGGCGTCACCGAGCGATCATCGACCACTTCGATCTTCGACGCTCGCAACGCATTGCGCAGCACCTGTTCGAGTTCCGCCTGCCCCACCCCCGCGAGCCGCAGGTCCTCCGGCACGGGCGAGACGACGATGCTTACCTTGTCGATGTTCGCGACGCACAGCACCTCATCGGGAATGTCCGCCTTGCGCGGCAGGATCGGCGCGGCGGCAACGACGGCGGCGGACACAATCCCAACGACCAGGCCAAGGACAAAAGGCTTCTTCATAGAAAACCTCCTTGGGGATCATTAGAACGCAAAGCGCGGTCTTCCCCAAGTGGATTTTGCGCGGCGGGAACGCCGTGCGGCGCGACCCGATTCGCGGTCAGACGAAGCCGCTCATTGCTCCGTGAGGCACATGCAGGTCGCCTGAAGCGACACATCGGCCCGCGCCCAGGCTTTGCGGAAGCGTGCCTCAACCTCCGCGGCCTCGTCTGCGTTGCGAGCGTGGAGGCACTGCGCCAACCCGAAGAGCGACCAGCCGTTCTCCGGCCAGCGCTTGAGATCGTCGCGGTAGACCTGCTCGGCTTCCTCCCAACGGCCCGCCTCGACGAGAATGCCGCCCAGCGCGTGGCGAACGGGCTGGGGCCAATCGGGCGGCTCCATGTAGAGCTGGCGATCCTCGCGTTGGGCCGCCTCGGTGAGTCGGGCAACGGCCTTGTCGATGTCGCCCTGCCGATAGGCGATTTCGCCATCCAGCACCAGGTCGGCGATCTTGAGCATGTCGTGGGCGGGGTTGATCGCCATGAGCGCATCGGACGGCACGTTGGCGACCGCTTCACGGAAGCGTCTCTGTTCGGCGAGCGCTTCGTCGAGTTGCCCCTTGGCGTTGTAGGCGCTGGCACGGGCGAAACGCCAGAAGGCGGTGGTGATGGGCAGGTAATCGGCCGGTGCGGGCTCCGCGAGAATCTCATCCCATTTGCCAAACCGCACGAGCGCTTCAACAACGATCGGCGTGTAGGCGTCGACCATGGCGGCGTTGTCGCGAATGTAGTCGGCGGGAATCTTCGCCACGGTGTTGCGTGCGGCACGAATGGCATCGACGCTGCGGCCTTCCATCATGCACGACCACGCGAGGAAGTGATCGTTGTGGAGCATGTAAAGGCGATAGAACCCCTGACGCGGTGAGATGCGGCGGTAGCGGTCATCGGCTTTGATCGCCGCAACGTTGGCGTCGGATGCCAGATCCCATCGACCCACACGCGCATCGATGTGGCCCGGCATGTGCACCATGTGCCCCGAAGCGGGAACGAGCTTTCGCAGACGATCGGCGGCCGCGATGCCCTTTTCCGGGTGAGGCGACGCCTCCACCGCGTGGATGTAAAGATGATTCGCCCCGGGGTGGTTCTCATCCAACGCCAACGCGCGTTCCAGCACAGCGATGATCTCGAGCGTGTCCGGTCGCGGCGAACCATCCAGCCCCCACAGGTTCCACGGCCAAAGATCCATCAGCGATTCGGCATAAAGCGTGGCGATGTCAGCATCATCGCTGTATTTCTCGTACACCCGCTTCATCGCCTGCGCGTAGGCTTTGTCGAGTTCACTGCGATCGGCGGGCGCGGGCCAGGCATAGCGCTTCGCCAACGCCTCGATGAGGTCGCGTTCCTTCTCGTTGGCGGCATGGGCGCGAACGAGCGCCTGGTTGATGGCCTCCCACGCGGTGCGCGACTGCTCCGGCGTCATCTGCGAACGATTGATGTGCGGGCCGTTCGCCAGCGCGATGCCCCAGTACGCCATGGCGCAATCGGGATCGAGCCGGGCGGCTTCGCGGAACGACCGTGTCGCCTCGCGATAGTTGAAGGAATACGCCCAGATCAATCCCTGATCGAAGTAGCGTTGGGCGCGTTCGATGTTGGTGGTGACGGGCCGGTGATGGCTGCCCATATGCCTGAAGATCGGTGCCCGATCGCGCGTCGTGCCGGTGCCCTGACACCCGGCAACCGACAGCAGCAGCAACGTCGTCACCGCAACCGTAAAACGATGCATGGATCGATGCATGATGGAACCCCCTGATGCCAAATGGGTAGATCGATACTGTACCGCGACAAGCAGGCAGCGTAAAGTCCTTAGCGATATTTTTGCGCACGAGGATAGAACAGGCGGCACTGACATCGACCCGCCCGATCCAAATCAGACGACCGGTGCTTCGCTCAGTTCCCGGCGTTCCAGCGGATCGAACCAGCTCTTCTTGTCGTTGTTGATGAATGTGTAGCAGGCAATCGGTACGACGAAAAGCTGCAACAGCGTCGCGAAGGAGAGGCCGAACATCATCGTGACGGTGAGCGGCTGCCAGAACTCGCCGCCCCCGGAGAGGTTCAGCGCCAACGGCAGCAGCCCGCCGCAGGTGGTCACGGTGGTGAGGAAGATCGGCCGCAGGCGCAGTTGTCCGGCATAAACCACCGCCTTGTCCATCGGCACGCCGGTGCGACGCATGCGGTCGATGAAGTCGACGAGCACAATCGCATCGTTGACGACGATGCCCGACAGCGCCACCACACCGATCATGGAGGAGATCGAAAAGTGGAAGCCGCAGATCATCAGGCCGATCATCACGCCCACGAGTGACAGGGGCACGCTGAACAGAATGATGAGCGGAAGGATGAAGCTGTTGAACTGCACAACGAGGATGATGAGCATCAACCCGAACGCGATGATGAGGGCGATGTTGAGATCTTCCAGAGCATCGTCGCGAATCTCGTTTTCCCCGCCGAACTCGATCATCACCTCATCGTCGCTGGCAATCACGCGTTGGGCGACATCATCACTGACAGCCAGTGCAGCGTCAGCAACGGCAACGCCACTGGCGGATTCGTTGAGCATGCGCGTGAGCTGGCGGCGCACATCATCGACAAGGTAGCCATCGCGCAGCTCCGCGCGGATATTGACCACGCGTCGCAGATCGTAGTGACGAATGCTGTTGGGGTTCTGCAGCCGTTCGATGGTGGCGACCTGATCGAGGCTGACGATGTGACCACTTGGGCTTCGCAGCGGCAGGTTGGCGACGTCGTCGTGCGTCTGGCGATGCGTTTCCATGTTGCGGATGCGCAGGTCGATTTCATCGTCCGCGCCGAAATCCACCTCGCCGACGCGCACGCCGTCCAGTGCGTAGTTGACGCTCATCGTGATCTGAGCCGCATCGATGTTGAACAGCGAGGCGGTGGCGCGGTTGGGCGTGACGACGATTTCCGGCCGCATGCGAAAGTCGTTCTTGATGTCATACGTGCCGGGAATCTGCGTCAGCATACGCTCCACTTCCGCGGCACGACGTTGCAGCACTTCCAGTGATGTATCGCGATGCCCCAGCACCCGCACGAGAATCGGCGCACCGGCGGGCGGCCCCTCCGAAGGCGACGAGACGCGCATCTGCACACCGGGGATCACCGGCAACGCATCGGTGATCGCCTGACGAATCTCCGCGGCCGAACGCTCGCGATCGCCCGCCAGTTCCAGTTCAACATAGACCATGCCGAACTCCGGCCCCGCGCCGGTGTCGTTGTCCAGCCGAATCGACAGTGCGCCGGGTTGGCCCATTGTCGTCACCGGTCGGGCCCGGTCCATCGTGGGCGAGGGGCGATACCACTCATCCTCGCGAACGGCTCGAAGCACCGCGTCCTCCACCGCCTTCGCCACCTCCACCGTTCGCCGCTCCATCGATGAACCGAGCGGCAGCTCAAAATCCACTTCAATGATGGGGATGTCCGAATCCGGGAAAAATTCAAACCCGATCGCGCCTGACATAAAGAGCGCCACGGGCGACAGCGCCACCGTCACCGCAAGAAACAGAACAAGCAAACGATGACGCAGCGCATAGCCCAGCATGCCACCGTAGACCTGTTTGATGCGGCTCTGTGCAACGATCGCTTCGGCGCTGGCAATCTCCAGCGCCTCAGGGGACAGGTGCTCCGCCCCCTGATCACGCAACTCCTGTCGCGCGGCGATCAGTCGCTGCCGCGGCACCTTCATGAGATACAGGCTGACCACCGGCAGAAGAAAGTGGTCAACCAGCATCGCCGCCGCCAGCGCGTACATGACGACGATGGGCATCAGTTCAAGAAAGTCGCCCATCACCCCGCGCACCACAAACATCGGCGCGAACGCGGAGAACGTGGTGAGATAAGCACAGATGAGCGCCCCGCCCACCTCGTGAATGCCGCGCTTGGCGGCTTCGATCGGTGAGCGCCCCAGTTCGCGATGGCGGAAGATGTTCTCCCCCGCGATGATCCCGCCGTCCACCACGATCCCCACCACCAGAATCAACGCGAACAGCGTCATGTTGTTGATGGCGATGTCGGGATTGATTGTCTGTTTGCTCAGCCACATGAACGCGGCCGTGGTGAGCAGCGCGAACGGCAGCACGATGCTGATGATCAGCGCGTTGCGCCACCCCATGGCGACCCAGAGGATGGCGATGACCAGTGCCGTGCCGTAGATCGCGCTGGTGCCCAGTTCGGTGATCATGTAGCGGATTTCGCGTGCCTGCGACCGCACGGTGCCGATGTGGGTCTGTTCCGCCGCGCCGCTGGCGATGAACTGGTCGACAATCGCCTGCACCTGCTCCGCCGCGGACATCACATCGATGTCCGTCTTGGCGCGGGCAAGCAGAACGACGGCATCTTCCTGGTTGTAACGGGCGATGCTGGTTCGCTGCACATGCCCCATGTAAACGTTGGCGAGATCCTCCAGCACGATCACCTTGCCGTCGCGCACGCCGATCGGCACGCGACGAATATCATCAACGCTTTGCAGGCGACCCTGCGTGCGTGCCCGCGCGACGGCACCCTGCGGCGTTTCCACTTCACCGCTGGGCGCTTCGAGATTGGCGCGGCTGACGGCGTTGGCGATGTCGTTGTAGCTGAAGCCATACAACGTCATCACGTGCGGGTTCACTTCGATCTGGACTTCCTGCTCCAGCCCGCCGAAGAGGTCGACCTGAGACACGCCGGGCACCGTTTCGATCTGCGTTTGCAGCCGTTCGGCAATGCGGCGTCGTTGGTGCCCGTCGTACCCACCGGCCACGAACACCTGAATGATCGGCCAATCCTCAAACGCCACATCGGTGATGAGCGGGCCCGGATCGGTCTGCGCATCCGGGGGAAACTCGCCCTTGACGCGGTTGAACAGGCTTTCGACATCACGTTTTGCTTCGGTGACATCAACGTGATGGTCGAAGATGAACTGGAACACCGCCGCGCCGCTCACCGCTTCGGAGATGACCGATCCGGTGTCGCGCAGCCCGTCGAGGATGCCGATGTTATCCTCGACCTTGCGGATGATCTGCGCTTCGTTGGTGGCGGGTGCGGCACCGGGATTGGGCACAGCCGCAACGATCACGGGCAGCTTGGCGCGCGGTTGCCGCTCCTTGGGCAGCGTGAACGCGGCAAACAGCCCGATCAGACAGGCGATCGCCGACGCAAGCAGCACCAGCCGCGGCAACTCGATGGCACGTTCGCTGATTCGCATGATTCACTTCACATGGCGGGCGACGCCACGACCGATGGCCCCATGTCCATCAACCAGGCGCATCAACCAAGCGCCAGTCATTCACTCCAGCACGCGCACAGCCTGACCGTCGGTCAGACGACTTTGACCTTCAACCACCAGTCGGCCGACATCGGCAGGCAGGTCGGCGACGATGTAGGCGTCACGCTGAAACGCGACAGGCTCAAGCTCCAGTTCGCGCACCTGCGACTGCCCCTCCGGCAGAAAGAACGCGCGTACCCGATCCCCCACGCGCACCGCCGCCTCCGCCGGTATCGCCACCGCGGTCACTTCGCGCACCGTGATCAAGGCCTGCCCCACCATCCCGGGCACCAACGCACCATCATCGTTGGCGAGTTGGATTTCCACATTGAAAAGCCCGGTGATCGCATCCGCAGCGGGCGGCACGCGCGTCACCGTGCCCATGCGCATCGTGGCATCCGCGCCTTGTGAACCACTGGAGCCATACCGCCCCGCCCCCAGCGCTGCGATGTACACCCGCACCGCCTGTCCGGGCTTCACCAATGGCAGCTTTCGTTCCACCACACCGATGACCAGCTTCACGCGGCTGTTGTCGACGAGGGTAAAAATTCGCTCACCCGGCGCGACGTACTGACCCACCTCCGCGGGCGCATCGGCGATCAGCGCATCCATCGGCGCAAGCAGCATCGAATCCTGCAGGTTGACACGAGCAACCTGTGCCGCCATCTCTGCGGCTGCGAACGCATTGGCGGCCGCCTCACGCATGCTCGTCGCACTCTGGTAAGCCGCGTGCGCAACTTCCATCGCCGTTTCCGCCCGCTCCACCTCGCGGACCGTGGTGGCGTTGTTTTCCAACAGTTCCACCAGCCGTCGATGCTCCCGCATCGCATCGTCGCGTCGCGCCTCGGCCTCACGCACCTGGGCGTCGGCTGAATGCATGGAAGCACGAGCCCGGCTCATTTCCGCCAGCGCCTGCGCCAACGCCGCTTCGAACCGGCCCTGTTCCAACTGCGCCAGCAACTGATCCTTCTGAACGCGGTCGCCTTCCTTGAGCTGCAGATCAGGCTTGTCGCTGAGCCGTTCAATGCGGCCCGCCACCTGAAAGGCCATATCCACCCGCACGTTGGCGCGCAGCACACCATAAAACGACTCGGTCAGTTCGAACTGCTGGCGTTCCAGCGCCATGCAACGGACAGGGGCAGGCGGCACCTCGCGCGTTTCGACATCGGGACGGTTCAGGATCGCACGATAGGTCGCAATCGCCCCGACTGCGGCAAGGAACAACGCAAACACCGCGACAATGAGCAGCCTGACTTTCATAGGGTCGCCATATCCTACCCAACGTCCCCGCCCCCGGTACACGCACCATCGCCCCGGCGATATCAGGCGTAACCGAGCCGCTCCAGGTCATCCTCGTCCAGTCCGAAGTGATGGCCGATTTCGTGCAGCAGCGTGATGCGGATCTGGCGTTCCAGTTCCGCCATGCTGCGGCCGTGGTCGCGCGCCAGCCGAATGATCGGCCCGCGGAACATCATCATGTGGTCGGGCGCATCGGGGCTGTGGGTCACACTTCGCTCAGTCAGCGGGATGCCCGAGTGCAGGCCGAACAGTTCGCCGTGCGGTTCCACCCCCATCTGGTCGAGCAGGTCGTCCGACGGCTCATCCTCCACGATCAGCGGCACCTCTTCCAGCAGTTCCTGCAGCTGCTCGGGCAACGCCGCAATGATCCGCTCCAGTATCCCATCGAACACATCACGCTGGCGATCGGAAACGCTCATGACCTGGTCTTTACGGATACGGCGTCACCGGCGCATCCCCGGGCATGCGCAGCGTGCCGATGATGTCGTTGATCGATCGGCAGCCCTCTTCCTGAAGGAACTTGGAGACGCCCTGCATCACGTTCACCGGCGTGGCAGGGTCGACGAAGAGCGCCGTCCCGACCGCCAACCCGGTGGCGCCGGCCATGAGGAACTCGACGGCGTCGGTCCAGTACTGGATGCCGCCCATGCCGATGATGGGCACCCCCGCTTGCTTCGCCACCTCACGGTAAACACGGCTGACCAGATACACCGCCAGCGGCCGCACCGCCGGGCCCGACAACCCGCCCGTGCCGTTCGCCAGTCGCGGCGTGCGTTTGTGGATGTCGACCGCCATCGCCGTGTAGGTGTTGATCAGGCTCAGAATCTCAGCGCCGCCCTCCACCGCCGCCCGTGCCGTCACCGTAATGTCCTGCACATTGGGCGACAGCTTGACGATCAGTCGGCAATCCGGCCGCATCGCCCGCCGCACCTCGCTCACCAGCGACCGCAGCAGCGTCGCATCCGTGCCGAACGTCAGCCCGTCCTTCACATTCGGGCACGACACGTTCAGTTCGATCGCGTCGACGGTCGCCTCCTGCGCGATGCGGCCGCAGGTGGTGACGTAGTCCTCCACGCTGTGGCCGGCCACGTTGACGATGATGCGCGGCCCCGACTCGCGGAGCTTCACCAGTTGCGGCAGCTTGTCGCTGAGGAACGCTTCCAGCCCGACGTTGGCCAGGCCGATCGCATTGAGCATCCCGCCGCGCGTTTCGACGATGCGGTACGCTTCGTTGCCCTTGCGTGGCTCAGCGGTGATTGATTTGGTGACGAACGCGCCCAGCCGCGACAGGTCGACGAAGTCGCCGTACTCGTAGCCGTAACCGCACGTCCCGGAGGCGGTCATCATCGGGTTGGCAAGCGACAGCCCCGCCAGATCGACGGCAAGACTGGGACCGTTTTCAACAGCAGATGTTTCAGGCATGGGCGGGACATTCTAGCGGCTCCCGTCCCGAATCAACAGTCGCACCGCCAGACGCGAGCACGCCGACCGCCGCCGCACAGCACCGATCGCGCGTTCGCCCAAAGCCCCTTCAACAACCCGCCGCGTCCTTTCCCTCCTCGGCCCTTGGCGCCAGGCCCTCACACCAAAATATCCTTCACCACATGCCCGTGCACATCGGTCAGGCGGAAGTCGCGGCCCTGGAAGCGGTAGGTCAGCTTCTCGTGGTTCACGCCCATCAGGTGCAGGATCGTGGCGTTGAGGTCGTGGATGTGCACGGGGTTTTCGACGACGTTGTAAGAGAAGTCGTCGGTCTTGCCGTACTCGAAGCCCGCCTTCACCCCGCCGCCCGCCATCCAGATGGTGAAGCAGCGCGGATGGTGGTCGCGACCCCAACTGAAGCCCTTGAGTTCGCCCTGGGAGTAGGTTGTTCGGCCGAACTCCCCGCCCCAGATGACCAGCGTTTCATCGAGCAGGCCGCGCTGCTTGAGGTCCTTGACCAGTGCCGCCGAGGCACGGTCGGTGTCCTGACACTGCAGCGTAAGGTCGCTCTTGAGGTTGCCGTGCTGGTCCCAGCCGCGGTGGTAGAGCTGAATGAACCGAACGTTGCGTTCCGCCATGCGCCGCGCGAGGAGGCAGTTGGCGGCGAAGGTGCCGGGGATGCGCGCATCCGGCCCGTAAAGCTCGAACGTGGACTCCGGCTCGTCGCTGAGGTCGGTCAGTTCGGGCACCGATGCCTGCATGCGATATGCCATTTCATGCTGGGCGATGCGGGCGGCGATTTCCGGGTCGCCGTAGTACTGATGCTGCTTCTCGTTGAGGGCAGCCATCGCATCGAGCATGTTGCGTCGCAACTCGCGGTTGATCCCCTTGGGGTTGGACAGGTACAGCACCGGGTCGCCGCTGGAGCGGAAGGTCACGCCCTGATGTTCCGACGGGAGGAATCCGGTGCCCCACAACCGCGAGAAGAGCGCCTGCGTGTCACGCTTGGCGCTGCCCTGGGAGATCAGCACGATGAACGCAGGCAGGTCGCTGTTCTCCGTGCCCAGCCCGTACGACAGCCACGCGCCCAGACTCGGTCGGCCCGGCTGCTGGTGGCCCGTCTGAATGTACGTCACCCCCGGATCGTGGTTGATCGCCTCGGTGTGCACCGTCTTGATCATCGTGATGTCGTCCGCGATCGACGCCATGTGCGGCACGATCTCGCTGAACCACATGCCCGCCTTGCCGTGCCGCGTGAACTTGAACGGCGAGCCCGCCATCGGGAAACGCGACTGGCCCGACGTCATCGTCGTGATGCGCTGCCCCATCCGCACCGAGTCGGGCAAATCGACATCGTGCATTTCGTTGAGGCGGGGCTTGTAGTCGAACAGGTCCATCTGCGATGGCGCACCGTTCTGGAAGAGATAGATCACACGCTTGGCGCGCGGGGCGAAGTGCGGCGCACCGAGCTTGCCCAGCGATTTCGCGTTCGAGGTGGTCGCGCCCGACAGCAACTGCGGGTTCAACACCGACGCCAGTGCTGCCGTCCCCAGTCCCACGGCGGTGCGGCCGAAAAACTGACGACGCGTTTCCATCAAACGAAAGTTTTCCAGAAGATCCATCGCAACTACCCTTCTCGTAAACTCGAAACCGTGCCTCACAGGCCCCCGCGTGCCCCAACGCGCCGAACGACAGCCCATCAGTGTCGCGTAATCGTTTCGTCCAACCCCAGCAGCAGGTTGGTCACCGTTGTCCATGCAGCCATTTCACGCACGTCCAGCGTCTCATCGCGCGCCGCATCGCCGATGCTCACCAGGCTCTTCGCCCCTTCCGGATCGGCACGGTACTGCGACAATGCGTGCTGATACAGCGCTTCGAGCACCGCCACTTCCTTCGCATCGGGGTAACGGGCTGTGCACAACCGGAACGCCCACTTGATCCTGTCCTGCAGCGATGCCCCGCCATCGGTCATGATGCGCTGCGCGAAAACACGGGCTGCTTCGAGGAACTGCGGATCGTTCATCAGCACCAGTGCCTGCAGCGGCGTGTTGGTGCGATCACGCTGGATCTCGCACGACTCGCGGTCCGGCGCATCCAGCGCGTTGAGGTTGGGCGGCGGCGCGGTGCGCTTCCAGAAGATGTACATGCTGCGACGGTAGAGCACATCGCCGCGATCCTGTGTGAACCGTGCGGTGTTGCTGCCCGTATACGACACCGCTTCCCAGATGCCCTCGGGCTGATACGGCTTGTAGCTGGGGCCGCCGAGCTTCTCCACGAGCAGTCCACTGACCGCCATCGCGTTGTCGCGGATCACCTCCGCATCGAAGCGGAAGCGCGAGCCACGTGCCAGCAGTCGATTGGCCGGGTCGCGTTCGAGCAGTTCGGGCGTTGCTGTGGCACTTTGACGGTACGTGGCGCTGGTCACCAGCAGCCGCTGCATCGCCTTGATGTCCCAGCCCGACTCGACAAACTCGACCGCCAGCCAGTCCAACAGTTCCGGGTGCGAGGGCCATTCGCCCTGCGAACCCATGTCCTCCACGGTGGCGACGATGCCCGTGCCGAAGTAGCGGGCCCAGTAGCGGTTCACCGCCACCCGCGCGGTCAGCGGATGTTTCGGGTCCACCAGCCATCGCGCCAGCCCCAGTCGGTTGCGCGGCGCACCGGCGGGCAAACCGCCCAGTGCAGCCGGGACATCCGGCTCCACACGTTCACCCGGGTTGTCGTACTCCCCGCGAATCAGCACGTGCGTCGGACGCGGCTTGGGAAGATCCTCCATCACCAGCGTCACCGGCATTTCCGCCTCGATCGACTTCTGCTGCGCCAGCAGCTTGTTGTACTCCTCATCGATCGCACGGTAACGCGGCGAGTAGTTGCGGCGATAGTATTCGCGAAGCGCTTCGACCTCGGCGGGCTTGCGCTGCGCCGGTGCTGCCTGCAACGCCGACGCCACCAGAGGCGGCAACAGCCCCGACTGCTCACCCGCGCGGTTGAAGTAGTAGCCGAACCCGCCCCCGGCGTTGACCACCTTCAACATCAGACGATTCTTGCCCGGCTGCAGGTCGAGCGTCACCATGTCCTGATCGGCCGCAACACCGCGAAACACCCGGTTCTCGTGAACCACCTTGCCGTTCAGCCACACCTTGATCGCGTCGTCGGAACCCAACGAGATCGTCATTTTCCGCGGCGACGGCGCATCGATCGTTCGCGTGAGATACATGGCGGCGTTGGCCGTCGAAGCAAACAGGTGCGTCCTGCCATCCGTCAGCGTCGGCATCGCCTGCCAACCGATGTTCCCGTACTTCGCGTTCAGATCCACCCCGGTTTCCGGACCGAAGTTGCGATCGAACGCTTCATTGAACGACGAAGCGGTGAACGGCCCGGCTACATGCCAGTCGCTCAGCGTCACCGGTCGATGCGACGCATCCGTCGACACCGACAGCCGAACACGCCCCAACGCGTGATTCGAGAACTTCGTCTCATGCTTCAGCGTGACACGCACCAGCGTTCCGCCCGGGAAGCCGATCGGTTCCTGCGTGGCGAGCACCACGGTGCGATCCTCACGCTTGGCGTGCCCTTCCGGCGCCCAGCCGTTCTCCGGGTTGACGATGCCATCGATCAGCTTGCTGGCGAAGTACTCGCCGTTCTTCTGCTCATGATCCGCCCAGGCGGTGGCGAACTTCACCGGCTTGAAGTTCTCCGGATCGTTCGCCGGGGCCACCTCCAACTGGATCTCGCTGACCACCGCGTTGGCGTTGGGGGCGCGACCCGGACCGTTGTGCGGCAGCGATTCATGCGTGAGCGCTTCGATCCGCAGCGCCGTGACGCCCACCGCGTTGGTGCGGGCGATGATCTCATAGTTGTCGTTGTGCGGGTTGTTGCCGCTGGCGAGCACCGAACGATCCGGCAACTTGGTCAGCGTTGAGCCGTGCGATGAGGCATAGCTGATCGGGTCGAGCACCTGCCACATCTTCGCCAGCTTCGGCGCGATGCGCTGCTCCCACTGACGTTGAGCAGCGTCCATCTGCGGATCGTCCGCCATGCGACGTTCCTGCACCTTCGCAAGCTTGGCCGTCACCTCTTCCAGCCGCTGCGCCTGTTCCGGCGTCGGCGCTTTGATCGACGGCGGCGGCGCCAGCGCGTTGTTGTCCAGCCCCGAGTCACGCGTCGAATTGAAGAACGCGAAGAGCTGGTAATACTCCTTCTGCGAGATCGGGTCGTACTTGTGGTCGTGACACTCCGCACACGCCACCGTCATCCCCAGCCACACCGTCGATGTCGTGTTGACGCGGTCCACGACGTACTTCGTGCGAAACTCCGCTTCGATCGCCCCGCCCTCGCCGGTCGTCGGGTTGTTGCGGTTGAACCCGGTGGCGATGCGCTGCGACAACGTGGGCTCGGGCAACAGGTCGCCGGCAAGCTGTTCGATCGTGAACTGATCGAAAGGCATGTTGTTGTTGTAGGCTTCGATCACCCAGTCGCGCCAGCGCCAGTTGGAGCGGACGTTGTCCAGGTGCAGCGCGTGCGTGTCGCCGTACCGCGCCGCATCCAGCCAGTACCGCGCCATGTGCTCGCCATATCGCGGCGACGCCAGCAATCGGTCCACCAGTTTCTCATAGGCGTTGGGCGATTTGTCCGCCAGAAACGCATCGATCTCCTCAGGCGTCGGCGGCAGCCCCGTCAGGTCGAACGTCACGCGCCGAATGAGCGTTTCCTTGTCCGCTTCAGGCGACGGCTTGAGGTTTTCGCTTTCCAGCCGTGCAAGGATGAACGCATCGATCGGGTTGCGCACCCACTGACGATTCTTCACCTGCGGCACCGCGGGACGTTTGGGCGGAATCAGCGACCAGTGATCCTGATAATGAGCCCCCTGCTCGATCCAAAGACGAAGCTTGTCAATCTGCTCCGCGGTGAGCTTCTTCTCCGTTACCGGCGGCGGCATGACAAAGCCCGGATCGTGCGATGTCACACGAGCGAGCAGCTTGCTTTGAGCAGGCTTGCCCGGAACGATCGCCGCCCCACCGGTGCGAAGCTCCAGCGTTGCGCCTTCAAGCGTATCCAGACGCAGCCCCGCTTCGCGCGTGTTGGCGTCAAAGCCGTGACAGGCGAAACAGTTGTCCGAAAGGATCGGGCGAATGTCGCGGTTGAATTCCAGCGGCCGCGCAGGCGTATTCGTCGGCGCAGCAGCGCGCGCGGCGGGACGCAAAGCCCCCCAACACATCGCGAGCGTCATCAGGCCCAATAAAACCGTCCAACGGGCCGTCCGTCGTCGATACACATATGACATTGGTGAACCCTACCCTATGAAAAACCGCTCGATCGGAGCGCCACGAAGAACATCGGGGCGCACCGCCGATTGCCAAAAAAACAGGCGGCTGGGGCAGGTACCGCAATCATACCGAAACAGGTCGGGGGTTGTCCAGTAACCCGCTCGCCACGATGCGGCGACTGCTTGCCCTATCCCTATCTCGGCGCTAGGTGCCCGAGGAACCCGCAAGTTTTTCAGCAACAGCCATTCCAGCCGGGTGCAGCCGAAAAGCCTTGAATCAGATGAACCTTCGCAAGGCTCAGCAGTTAGGTGATATGCCCTCGCGTCATCAACCTGACGCGCCCCCATCACTTCTCAACAAACCTTCGTCGTCGCGACCGTGCAGCCGAAATCCGTCATTTCCGCGTCGCAAGCTGATCCGCCACGTTGCGAACCAGCGGCATCGCATCGCCCACCAGGTAGTAAACCATCCCGCCGTCACGCCACACGATCACCGGATGCACCGCCGACTCGGGCGTGGCGAGATATGTCTGCCCCTCTTCGATGCTCAACTGCCCATCGTCACGCACCATCCAGAGGCTCAGCGAATCCTGTCGTCCTGTATCGGGCAACGCACGATAGATCAGGTGAACCGCCTTGTTCTGCGGGATGCCGCACTCCCCCGCCTTCCAGAACGTGTAGCCCAGCGTCGACAGATCGAGCGTCGGTCCGGGGCGACAACCGACCACCTGCTCCACCGACAACGGCAACAGTTCGACCTTTTCAGGGAATTTCGTCGTTTCACGCAGCGATTCGATCTGATCGAGGCAACGCACGTGCCGACTGGCGAAGCGGTCGACCTGCGAAACGGGGATGATGCCCGGATACGCCAAATGACGATCCGGATCAAACACCTCGGCGGTGCTCGCAGGTACGATCCGCGCGACCAGCGTCGCAATGAGCAGCATCGCGGCGATGGCAGCGGGCGACCAACGCCCAATGAACCACAGCGGCCCCTGCGAAGGCGGGCGGGGCGGCGGCGTCGCGGCGGTTGTCGGTTGAGGCGGGAAGGCCAGAGGGGCGGAAGGCTGGGAGGGCTGATCGTGGTCGGCGTCGACCGATTGGGCAATTTGGGTGATCCGGGCCTGCAGGTCGGCAGGCATCGGCGGCACCTGCATCTGCATCGAGCGGCCGACCGCCTGTTTGAACTTCTGAGCGTCCAACGCCTGTCGAGCCAGGCCCGGATCACTCGCCATCAGCTCCAGAAGCCGCATCGTCGACGCGCTGTCCAGTTCGCCGTCGGCAAAGGCGCTGAGGTGGTCGGGGGTAATTGGATCGTTCATCGTGATGAGCTCGCTCGTCCCGTGTTGCATCGGCAACCGCCGCCGCAACCAATGCCATTCTCTACTAACCTATCCCACCATCGGACCATTTTATTCCGGTATTTTCACACGCCCCGCCACCGTCCATCGCCTCAATCGGCAGATTGGCGAAGCCCCTGTTCCTGGGCAAGGTCCGCTAACTGCTGCGTCAGGATCGCCCGCGCCCGGTACAGCCGACTCATCACCGTCCCAAGCGGCACGCCCAGCACCTCCGCGATCTCCCGATATTTCAACCCCTCCACCGCCCACAGCAGCAATACCTCGCGGTAATGCTCGGGCAGCGCCTCGATCGCGTGCTTGAGCCGGTCATCGACGTACTCCCAGTCCAGGCTCGCCAGGTCCCATGCCGGGGCTTCCTCGGGGATCGACTCATCCACCGCATCCCGCTGCATCTGATCAGTCGAGTTGGGCTGGCGCCGCTGCTGGGCAATGCGGGTGTAGAAGATGTTGTGCAGGATCTTGAAAAGCCACGGGCGGATGCCGTTCTCGCGCAGTTCGAACGTTTTGGCGCCGCGCAGGGCGCGCAGATACGTCTCCTGCACCAGGTCCGCCGCCTCATCCGGGTGACGGGCAAGGTGATAGGCCATGCGGTACACCGCATCCATCTCCGCCAGGGCAAGTTCTCGAAACCGGGCTCGGTCCAACACGGTCTCCTACCACCCGTTAAGGGTTAGAGATTGTATCGAAGTCGCCACCACGTTGCGCTTTTTCCCAACACCATCTCCGCGATGCTGGCGAGAGGCCACGCCACCTCTTTGGCCCTTCCATAACGTTACCGCGTCCATTAACATGCTCTCCAGCAAACCGGGCCCTGTCATGCCAGATGCACCCACCACCTCCGCGCAACGCCGATACCCCGTTCGTCAGGGCAACGATATTGCCAAACGCATGCTGCTGCTGCAGTCCACCAACCAGCCGGTCAAGGACGTCGTCTGTGCCAAGTGCCTCTACCCGGTGCGCGGCCTGCCCAGCGACTCCTGCCCTGAATGCGGCTCACACCTCACCACCAACGGCGTGCTCCACCCCCGCTGGTCCACCTTCTGGCAGGCGCCCATCGCGCTGACCGCCACGTTCATGCTGATCGCCATCTCCGCGCTGTCGGTCGTCGCCTTTGCCGTGCTGTCCAACATCGCCAACGGCATGGCGCCCGAACGCATCGTCAGCAACACCGTGTTCCTAACCTCAGACGGCGAATTGCTTATCCAAAGCGCGGTCAACACCTCGTACGCCGTGCCACCCGAAACGAGCACACTCTGGCTGTACGGCCCACAGGTGTCTCCGGCGCTCACCATCGACATCCGTCGACAAACCATCACCTCCGATGCGATGCGGCGACCGCGCCCCCTTAACGCTGAAACACTCAACGACTGGCTGACCAGGCACAACTTCACGCTTAGCTACGATCAGCTCGATGAACTCCTCGCCTGGTTTGATCACAACCGCGAAATCCCCCAGCCCTCCGCGTTCCGCTCACGCTCGACCCATTACCAGCGAACGCGCCCGAACGGAGGGCTCGCCTGCTGCATCGCCGGCCTGGGAAGCCTCATCCTCTGGCTGACGCTTTACGTCAAAGTCGCCCGCTGGTCAGAGGCCGAAGGTCAACGCCGCGCCGAACGCAAAACCATCTGGGTCCTCGAAGACGGAACCCTCTGCCCCTAACCACTCACCACGCACCCGTTATCATGATGCCCATGAGCGACACACTGCGCATCGGCATCATCGGCGGTTCAGGGCTCGGCGAAGCGATCGGCGCGGAACAAGGCGAACAGCGCGTCGTCGAAACACCCTTCGGACTCGCATCATCACCCATCGTTCTCACCAACTGGCAGGGCGTCGACATCGCCATCCTTCAGCGTCACGGCCCAGGCCACGTCTTCAACCCCACCAACGTCCCCTACCGCGCCAACATCTACGCCATGAAGATGCTCGGCGTCACCCACATCATCGCCTCCGGCGCCACCGGCTCGCTGCGTGAACACATTCAACCGGGTGATCTGGTCATCGCCGACCAGGTGATCGACAAAACGTACAGGCGCCCCAACACGTTCTACGAGCACGCCGCCGTCCACGTGGAACTTGCCGACCCCTTCTGCCCGGTGATGCGCAACTGGCTCCTGAGCGCCGCCTCGCGCCTAAAGCCCGGGGATGGCCACCCCCGGGGACGCGTCCACGACCGCGGCACCTACATCTGCATGGAAGGCCCCGCCTTCTCCACCCGTGCCGAAAGCAACCTCCATCGCAGCGACGCCTTCGCAGGCGACCTCATCGGTATGACCTGCATGCCCGAAGCCAAACTCGCGCGTGAAGCCGAAATCGCCTACGCCCTCATCGCCCTGCCCACCGACTACGACTGCTGGCGACCCCACCACACCGCCACTCCGCAACAGGACCTGCTCAGCGAAATCATCGGCAACCTCCAGCGCGCCAGCCAGGCGGGCATCGCCCTCATCAAGGCCGCACTCAGCGATGTCACCCTGCTGCGCAACGAACCAAGCCCCGCACACAACGCGCTGAAGCTCGCCATCTGGTCTGACAAGGCGCAGATCCCCCGCGAAGAGGTCGAACGCCTCCACACCCTTTGGGGCCGCTATTTCCAATAAAGAGCTTTTGCAGGAAATGCGAGCCGCACCGGCTCAGCCACCAAAACCGCCGACAACCCTCACTCGCCCTGTTCCGCCGCTTCCTGCCGTGCCTTCTGGTCCGCCAGTTCCTTGCGGTTGATGGCCGTGTCCCGGGGGAAGTCAAAGGAAAGGCGCACCTTGTCGCCGTGGATATCGACGATGCGGATGATGCCCAACGGGTTCTTCGGGTCGCCGATCACGACCTCTTCACCGACACGTCGCGTCAAAGCAAGCATCAGGCACTCCTTGCCTGGAGACAGTCACGCGGAACGACCAGCGAGCAGCGGCGCCCCCGCCTCCCACCTGTCGCGCCACACCTCACGCTTCAGTGAACCTGTTCCACGGCCACGACTTCCGGAACCTTCTCCACCAGATTGCGTTCAATGCCCATCTGCAGCGTCATGTCGCTGGAGGGGCAGCCGACGCACGCGCCGTGCAGACGAATCCGAACGACCCCCTGATCGGTGACCTCGACGAGTTCCACATCCCCCCCGTCCGACTGTACCGCCGGGCGGATCATATTAAGGACAGCTTCCACGCGGTCGTGCACGCTGGTGGTATTGGCGGCGGCTTTCTGATTCATGGGGCGCATCCTGCGAAAGACGAGCGGCGGGCCGGTAAGGAGCCGATACAACGTATGATAGGTGACCCTTGTGATTTTGGGAAGCGCTCCCCCATCGCCTCCCGATCAGGCCCTCGCCCCGGCCTGTCATCCGCCGTCGTAAACCCGTCACCGGAAATCGAAATCCCCACCTCCGGATACCGTTTGACTTGCCTCGGCGCGACTGATATTCTTCTGACCGCTGTTGGCGTCCAGCGGTTGCGGTGGGCGCGGACAGCCACCTGGGACTTGTGTGCAGGCAGGGGCGCGGATTGGTTGTTCGTCGCCGATTCGACGCCCCTTGTCAATCGGAATCGGCCCTGTCGCCGCCAGCCGAATCAGGCACAGGCAAGGAGCTGAACCGACGCCACCCTAGCTCAGTTGGTAGAGCACACCCTTGGTAAGGGTGAGGTCGTGGG
>CAZEFM010000014.1:0-53819 GCA_964511575.1 uncultured Phycisphaeraceae bacterium
CGTTCTTCTTCAGGCCGTAGATCAGCCAGTTGCGGTCGCGGAACTTGCGGTGGTCCCAGTCGGGGAACTTGTGGTCGGCTTTGAACTCCTCATCGAGGATGCCGGAGTTGGTGGGCACGCGGGCGATGACGCCACCCCGTCCCGTCGCGGCCGCCACCTCGCAGAACTCGCGGGCCGGTGCCTGCTCGTACATGTTGAAGACGGACTGGACGACGGCGGCATCGCGTTCGAGGAACGACTTGTAGCCTTCCTCGCGCCAGCCGATGGCCGGACCCAGCGCCACGCCCCAGTAGCGGATCTTGCCCTCATCGCGGAGCTTGTCGAGCTCTTCGAAGAGGTCATCGCGGAACTGGGGCAGCTTGAGGTTGTGGGCCTGGTAGAGGTCGACGCAGTCAATTTCCAGTCGTTCGAGGGATTTTTCCAGGTCGAATCGGAGGAACTTGGGGGAGAAGTCCTGCTTGCGTTCGCGGTGGCCGCCCTCTTCGCCGGGGTCGCCGTAGAAGTCGTAGCCGAACTTGGTGGAGATGACGAGGTTGTCGCGTCCGGCGTATTTGATGGTTTCGGCGAGGAGTTTCTCAGCGCGTCCGTTGCCGTAGGCGGCGGCGGAGTCGAAGAAGTTGACACCTCGGTCGTAAGCCTGGTTCTGGAGCGTGATGCCATCGGCATCGGAGAACTCGCCCCACCAGTTGGTGCCGAAGATGAAGTTGCCAAAGCCCAGGAGGCTCACGGACAGGTCGGTACCCGGGATGTTTCGGTATTGCATGGCTGATACGGGGGTTGAGGGTTGTGCGTATTCGGCGGCCTTCTCCGCGGGGCACAATAGCGAGGCGGGGGCTCGTCGTCGATTATGAGACTAGTTTACCCTATTATCGACGAATGCCCAACCTCGTTTTTTAGCCACCAAAGGCACAAAGGGGCACAGGGGGGGGCAAATCGGCGTCGGAACCGAGCTGGGGCCGCTCGTTCGTGGGCGGTGTTCGGTCCCTGGGGTGCTTGGCCTTCAGGTTTGGCGTCATTGGGAGCGGGAAGCCACATCGAGCGTGTAGAACGTCAGGAGCAGGCTGACTGCCGCGGGGATGAGCAGGCCGAGCGCGTTAAATGCGTCGCCCAAACCTTCCAGACCGGACCGCGTCTGAAAGACACCCCGCGCAGCAAGCGCCACCAGCACAAGCGTCGCGAAGCCAAAGAACCATGCGGCGGATTGAGCGATGCGGCGTTTCATGGCGTCATGACAACGAAAACAGGCGTTCGGGAACGCGGCAAGTCGCGTCGCTTCATGTCATGAAGTTCCCCCGTGCCTCCGCCTGCCTCCCCCTTCACCCCAACCGATAGAACCGCCGGGCGTTTTCCCGGAACAGCTTCTCGCGGTCGGCGGGCGACCAGTCGGCGACGTGGGCCTTGAGGGTGTCGATCCAGCGGTGGAGCGGGGACGCCAGCACGACGACGGGCCAGTCGCCGCCGAACATGATGCGGTCGATGCCGAAGCATGCCACGACGTGGTCGATGTAGGGCTTCAGGTCGTCAGCCGTCCACGCTTTGTGATCGGCTTCGACGACCAGACCGGAGATCTTGCACCAGACGTTGGGCAGGCTCGCCAGTTCGCGGATCTGTGCCTTCCATGGGTCGAACACCTGGTTTTTGATGTCCGGCTTGGCGATGTGATCGAGGATGAACGTCACCTCCGGGCACAGGCGCACCATATCGATCACGCCCGCCAGTTGGCTGTGGCTGATGCAGATGTCGAAGGTGAAATCGAAGTTGGACAGCAGCTTCACGCCACGGATGAAGTTCGGCTGCAGGCAGAACGCGGGGTCGGGCTCGGACTGGATCATCCGGCGAATACCCCGCACCAGCGGCAACTGCGCGAGCTGTTCGAGCGCCACCCCAGCCGCATCCTCCTCCAACGGCGCGCGGGCGACGATCCCGGCGATGCGCGGCTCATCTTCGGCAAGCTGCGCCACCCACCGCGCTTCCTCGAGATACTGCGGCGTCTCGCACTGGACGAACACCATCTGCTCGACGTCGTGCCCGCCACAGGCAGCCCGGTAGTCATCCAGCAGATACGGGCGGTTCAGCGTCGGCACCTCGGCCAGCCAGGGATAGGACAGGGCGTTGGGGTCCCACAGATGCATGTGTGTGTCGATGATGGACATGGCAATGCTCGGGGAGGACAGAGGACGGAGGACGGACGTCAGAGGCCAGCGGCCAGAGGTCAGGGGGTCAGGTGTGTCGGGAGGTCGGCGAGGGGGACTTCCTGTTGGTCGCCGGCGTCCATGTCTTTGACGATGACGATCTGGCGTTCCAGTTCGTTGCCGAGCATGACGAGCTTGCGGGCGCGGGTGCCGGACGCTTCCTTGATCAGCTTGCCGAGGTTGCGGGTGGACTTGTAGCTGAAGCGTGTGTGCAGGCCGGACGACCGCAGCGTGGCGACGAGGCCGGGCAGGCGTGCGGCGGCATCATCGGTCAGCGCGACGACAAAGGCGTCAGGCCGGGGCGCGACATTTTCGGGTACGAGCCCCGTGTCCATGAGGACGTTGGTGAGCACGACGTCGCCCATGCCGAAGCCGACGGCGGGGATGGAAGGCCCGCCGAAAAGTTCGATGAGCTTGTCGTACCGCCCCCCGCCGGCAATGGCGCGTTCCGCGCCGCTGATTTCGTGCACCTCAAAGACGGTGCCGGTGTAATAGGCCAGCCCGCGAACGATGCCCAGGTCGTATTCGCACCACTCGGCGATGCCGAAGGCGCGGAGCTGCTCATCGAGCGCTTCCAGGTCGGCGAGGTTCTCATCCATGCCGATCTGCTGGCGCAGCGCATCAAGGTTGCCGCAGCGGTACTTGAGACGGCACGTCTGCTCGAATCGGCGAACACGCTCATCATCGAGGCCCAACCCGGCGGCGGCGGCGGCGAACTCGGCTGCCTCCATCTTGTCGCGGCGGTCCAGCAGGTCGAACGCATCGAGCATCCGCTCGTCGCTCACCCCCATCTTGTTCAGCACGTGACGCACCGTTTGACGATGGCTGATCTTCACCCGCACGTGGTCCGCGGTGAGGCCCAGCTCACGGAACAGATCGATCGCCGTGAAAATCACCTCCGCATCGGCGAGCGGCGTGTCCAGCCCGAGCATGTCGATGTTCCACTGCCAGAACTCGCGCAGACGGCCGCGCTGCGGGCGCTCGGCCCGGCAGAAGTTGGGCGTGGCGAACCACTTGATCGGCTTGGGCAGCGCGTTGGCGCGGTCGGCGACCATGCGCGCCAGCGTCGGCGTGAACTCCGGGCGAATCGCCAGCTCACGCTCGCCGCGATCGGTGAAGTGGAACAGCTCGCTGATGATCCCTTCGCCGCTCTTGACCTTGTAGAGGTCCAGCGACTCGAAGATGGGGCCATCAACCTGTTCGAATCCGTTGCGCACCGACACCCGCCGCCAGGCATCGAGCACATAGTTGTGCCACGCCATGTCCTGCGGATAGAAGTCGCGCGTACCTTTGGGAGCCTGGAACCTCATGGTGTATCAAGCCGGGGAAAACGACCACGGTGAATAATCAATAAGCAATCATCACTGGCAATTGGGCACTGATGATTGCTTATTGATTATTCGCCTGACCGGTATTCTCTGGCTACGCCTCCTTACTTCACTGCGACCATGTATGCGATCCACGACAGGTCCTGCGGCGCGCTGGTGGCGACGCCGTAGATGTCGTTGCCTTCGCCGGTGTCCGGATCGGTGCCTTCCCAGTAGACATCCACGCGTTGGAAGCCGGCTTCCAGCAGCACCTCCTTCACTTCAGGGATGGTCCAGAACCGCCACTCGTAGGTGAAGGCTTTGGTCATCTCGCTGCCATCGGGGAAGCGGAAGTGGATGTGGTAGATACAGTCGTGGTTGATCGGGTTGAGCCTGGCCTGGTCCCAGACATAGCGGAAGCCGCGGTGCTTGCGGACATCCTGCAGGTTTTCGGTCATCGTTTCGGGCCCGCCCATGAGGTCGAGCACCATGATGCCTTCCTTGTTGAGGTTTCGGCGGGCGATTTTGAAGTAGCTGCGCAGCTCGTCGCGGGTCTTGAAGATCCAGTAGGAGAAGTTTTCCGCCGCCAGCACGTCGGCCTTGCGACCCTTGCTGGTGCGGACATCGGCCTCCTGCAGGAAGATGCGGCTGCGCTGCTCCTCGGTGAGCTTGGCCTGGTTGTGTTCGACACCCCACGCCAACGGCTCCGGGTCCAGATCGACGCCGATGGCGATGTGATCCTTCCGCCGGGCGACCCATTCGCAGCAGACCGCGTGCGTGCCGCAGAAGTCCTCGCGCAGCACCGTCGGCCGGCGACCGAACTCCTTGCGGAACGCCTTGATGAAAAAGTCGACCTCGAAGTCAGGCGCCTGCACCGACTGCTGATAGAGGCTGTATCGGTCCGCCAGGCTCGCCTGCGTGGGCTTGCGTGGCCTGGATTTGCCCCGGGCGGCGGTGCGGGAACGCTTGCTGGTCGTTTTCTTTGCCATACGCGGCAGAATCTAATGCATCGGGCGACGGATGTACAAACCGCCCACCGTCGAAAGCCCCGGAATCGCAGGATGCAGCCCCTTATTCGGGCCTTGGTTATTCCTCGGGGACAAATACAAGGTCGGTGATCATGAGGTTGGGGCCTTGTGTCGCGTTGGCCTCGATCACCAGTTCGCCGTCGTTGGTGTCTTCGCGGATGATGGTGCAGGTGATCCATTTCGCCTGGACGTGGGGCCCGACGTCAAACCGGCGACCCTCGATGATCAGGTGGCCCTCGCGGTTCTTGCGATTCCAATCGTGCAGCCGAAGGTGCAGCGTACCCGGCACGCCGGCCCGCGGCTGAACGACAATGCGCATGCGCCGGCCGTGCCACGCTGAGCCGCCTTCGTCCCGCCACGCGCCGTCCGCCGCTTCCACGCGGTAGGACACGCCCTGTGCCTGGAGGAGCACATGGTCGTCCTCCGGGCGCACCGGCGCATTGTCCGAACGAGCGCTCAGCCGGCCCGCAGCGCGGATATACAGGTCCGCCCCCTGATACGCCTGAGGCGCCTCGGTCAACGCCGGCGCCGGCTCGGGAAACAACGCATCGAGCATCGCGACGTCGACCTCCAGCGCGGGGGCGAACGCATCACTGGCCACGTATTGCAGAAGACTTCGTCGCAACTGAGCGACTTCGGGATGGGATGCGGCACGCGAATCATCGAGGTCGTAGCCGCACACCAGCAAGGCGCCCTTGCCCACGCGGAGTTCGAAAAGGGTGGCAAGCTTGCGGTTCTGATGAAAGTCGGGGACGGGCTGGGCGATGGGCTTCCACGAATCGGGCACGAGGCCTGTCAGGTCAAAGCCCCGGGCGCTGCGGCAGATGTCATACCACTGCCAATCGTTAAACCCCTCGGTCGGAAACGCGTCAAAGGCAGGATGCTCGTGACGGACGAGCAATCCGAGCGTTTGGGCGGTCTGCCCCGGGAAGAATGGCGAGGACCAATACAGCGGCCTCCAACCGCCGAGCCCGACGGCGCCCGGGTCCGTGATCCGCGACGCCTGGTACAGCACACGTTCGCCGGCGGCCAGATGCGCTTTGGCGCGTGACCAGTCATCGGTCAGAACGACACGGTCGGGCACGCTGACATCGATTTCATCCGGGAAGACCCATACCGGGTACGCGTTGCGGGCGTTCATCCCATCCGCCCACAGTCGAATGCGAACCTCCTGCGCCGTGGCCACCTCCTTGAGCGGCACGCGAATCCACCCGAGCGACCGGACCTCCCCGACCGTCACCCGCGACCCCTGAAACTCGCCCGAGGCGAGGGGCGACCCGTCACCCCGCTCGATCCGCCAGTACACGGTGACGTGATCCAGGTCCGCCGCCCCACTGTGGTGCAGCAGCGCCTCGGCTTCAAATGTCTGAGTGTTCGTAAACGTCCGGGCGGGGAGTTTGAGCAGGGGAACCGTTGGGGCGCACCACTGGGCGAAGTCCTCCGCATCGATCGTCCCCTTGCTGTCGTAGAACGTGTCAAGCCAACCGACGTACGCCTCGCCCTGTCCCGCGAAGTCCTGCATCCCAAGCAGCTGGAATCCGGCGCACGAGGGAGTCCGCAGGAAGGACTCGATTTCATCGCGATTCAGGATGCGATGCAGGCGCCCTGAGGCCAATCGCAGATCACGATCGTCCTGGGCGATCCCGTTGGCGATCGCCTGCTCCCGCATCGCTTCGAGCCGAAAATTTCGCAACGGCCCGGTGTACTTGCGAATGTCGCGCCACTCGGGATAAACGGGTACCTGGCCGGTCTCGTGAGCGATGACCGGCACGGGGGTGCGGCCGTACACCGCTTCATAATCCCACAACATCGACGGCTCAACCCGAGCGCGCGAGGGGCCCAGGCCCGGCGGGTGGTGGTGCACGTTGTATTGGCAGTGTTCCGTGATCGTCCGCGCCGTCGATGCCGCATAAAGGTGTCGCGGGTCATACTCGCGCGCCTGGGCCATCCACGCGCCCAGCTCATCGAAGTTGGACGAGCCGAGCTCATTACCAACGCAGAACAGAACGAACGAGGGATGATTGCCGTACTCGTCCAGAATGCGGCGAATCTCCGCACGCGTAAAGGCGTCGTTGCCGCGATCATTCCAGCCCAGCCCCTGAGGATGCCCCTCGGTGTCCATCTCCGGCCGCGCATTGGGACGCATCATCCAGGTGTCCATCCAGATCGGCGCTTCGACCTGAAGGTAGATGCCCATTTCATCGGCGGCCTCGAACGCGGCGCGCGGCGGGCACCAGGCGTGAAACCGGGCATGGTTCAGGTTGTGCTCCGCGTAGATGCGCCAGATGCGAAGCCAGCTTGCCTTGTCCGTCGGTGGGTGTCCGGTGAGGGGGAACGACCCGCACTCCAGGTTGCCGCGCATGAACACGGGCCGCCCGTTCACCGCAATGCGTTGCCCGGCGCGGCCGACAGTTCGGAAGCCAAACGTTCCACGCCAGGTCACGCGATCCCCGGCGTCCGGATCGTCCATCGATACCGACGCTTCGTAGAGCGGCCGATCGAATTCGCTCCACAACGCAACCTTCCCGTTCAGCGTCATATCCACGCGCACGGGAGGCGCATCGTCGCCGCCCTTGATCTGCACGCGCTTGCGGCCGACCACCTCCCCGTGGTGATCCGTCAGCGTGATGGTTGCTTGGCGCACCTGACCAACGGGCAGCGGTTCGGCGTGCAACGCGACCGCCACCGTGCCGGCCTCGGCGTCCGGGAACAGTCTCGCCGCGACCACGTCCCCCGGCGCAACGCAGCGGAGTTCCATCCGGCCCGCCACGCCGTTCCACTTGCTTTGCATCTGGTCGCCGTAAGCGTGGCCCTTGTCCCCGATCGGATGGATCATCCGATTGTCCACGCGCAGCGTGATGACGTTGCGGCCCACTTGCAACGCGCCGTCGCCCACCCGCCCCAGATCGTGACGGTGCGCCACGCTCAACGAGTCGCTTGTGCCGCACGGCCGGCCGTTCACCCACACCATGCTCTGCCACATGACCCGCTCGAGCATCAGTTCCACGCGGCGATTGCGCCAGGAGGCGGGAATGTCAATCGCGCGCTGATACCACGCCGCACCTTCATAGGCGTACTCACGCGTGAGGTGGTACTCGAACGGTGGCGCCTCGGTGCGTTGCTCGCCCAGCTTCGCCAGGTCCGTCGTGCCCGGTAGCGACATGACCGACCCGTCCAGACGGCGTTCGAACCATTGCTCGTCCAGGCCGACGTCCTCGTCGTCCAGGACGACACGCCAGGACCCCGCCAGCGACACGGGCTCAAACGCGCGCTCCGGCGTGCCGACGGTACACCCCCCCGCCGCGAGAATCGTGCAGGTCAGGGTCGTCAACGCACATTGAAAAACAACGTTCATGCGTCTGTGCCTTCTCCGTAAAGTTGGATGGGCATCATAACCTTAAGGCGCATCGAGGAGCTGATCGAGGCAACTCCGAGTGAGGCTCGGCAGGTAAGTCATCCACGACCCATGGCCCTTGGCCCCTGGCCCTCGGTGTCAGAGTGACCACCGTCGCTACAAGCTGCTCGTGTCCGTGGCCCGGATCGCAGTCTCCGCGGGCGTTGAGTTGCATCCTGATGGGCAGGGACGATACTGGGGCGACTAATTGACCTTCAGGAGCGAAGCGATGGTACGAGTGGGTTTGATCGGACTGGGTTTCATGGGCCGCATGCACTACGGCACGTACGAGAAGATCGACGGCGCCGAGGTCGTCGCCATCGCCGACGCCGATGAGAAACGCGCCAAGGGCGACCTGTCCGGCGGGTGGGGCAACCTGGGGGGCGCGGAAGTGACGCAACTGCCCATGGACAAAATTCGCGGCACCACCGACTTCAGCGAGCTGATCCACTGGGATGATGTGGACCTGGTGGACATCTGCGTGCCGACGCCTGCGCACGTCGATCTGGCGGTGCAGGCGCTCAAGGCGGGCAAGCACGTGCTGTGCGAAAAGCCTCTGGCGCGGACGAGCGCCGAGGCGCAGCAGATCGCCGACGCCGCAGCGGCCGCCAAGGGCATGTTCATGCCGGCGATGTGCATGCGGTTCTGGCCTCAGTGGCAGTGGCTCAAGGAAGCGGTGGACGATGGGCGTTACGGCAGGGTGCTCGCCGCCACGTTCCGCCGCGTCGGGCAGATGCCCGCCGGCTGGTTCAGCAACGGCAAGCTTTCCGGCGGGGCGCTGCTGGACCTGCACATCCACGACACCGACTTCGTCTACCACCTTTTCGGCAAGCCCTCCGCCGTGGTGAGCAGCGGCTACACCAAAACCAGCGGCGAGATCGACCACATCGCCACCCAGTACATCTACGAAGGCGATGGCAAGCCCGCCCTGGTTCATGCTGAGGGAAGCTGGTGCATGGCGGACGGCTTTGGCTTTTCGATGCGCTACACGGTGAACTTCGAGAACGCCACCGCGGACTTTGACATCGGTCGCGACAATCAGTTGATCGTGTCGACCGGCGGCAAGAGCGAGCCGCTGACCGTGCCGGGCACCGATGGCTACGAGGGCGAGCTGCGTTACTTCATCGACTGCATCGCCAGCGGCCGGCAGCCCGCGCGGGTGACCGCCGCCGACGCCGTCGCGTCCATTCAGATCGCCGAAGCCGAAGGCAGAAGCGCCACGAGCGGCCAGCGCGTCACGCTTTGACGCGACCCGGCCGATTCGCCACACGATGCCGCCATGCCGTGGGACTTTGTCCCGCGTGGCGGTGGAACGCGCGGTAGAAGCTCGACAGATCCTCGAAGCCGCACTCGAAAGCGATCGACGTGACGGTGCGCGGCGTGGTCGCAAGCAGGTGCCGGGCATGCTCGATGCGCCGACGGTGCACATACCCCAGCCAGGTGGAGCCGGTGAGCTGTCGGAACAGTTGCGTGAAGCGACGGCGGCTCATGCCCGTGGCGGTTGCGGCGGCGTCGATGCACGTAGCCTCGAAGAACCGCCGATCCAGCTCCTCGATGTACGCCTCGACGCGCCGGCGCAGCGCACCGGGGCCATCGGCTGTCTCCGCGATGCCCGATCGTTGCCGATCGCGCCGCGTCCCCACCCGTGCCAGCAGCGCCAGCAGACGCAGCGTCATGCCGACGATCATCGTGCCGTGCGCCTCACGTGCCGCCGATTGTTCGTAGAGGATGCGGCGGAGCTGGCCGCGCACCTGCTGCGACACCGTGGGATGGCGCGGCAGACGCCCGGCGGGCAGCAGCGCCTCCAGATCAGGGTCGTGACGCCACAGACGCGGCTCCACGCACAACACGTAAATCGACATCGGCTGACGCGGGGCGTCCTCGATGTGGTGTTTTTGCCCGATCGGCACCACGATCACATCCCCCGTTTCGCAGGCGATCGAACGGCTGGCGGTCACCACCCGTCCCGCGCCGGCGAGCACGTAGATCAGCTTCACAAACGCGTGGACCCGCTGCTCCATGCGGAACCCCACATCGTGATGGCTCTCCAGCACGTACACGCCATACGCCGGCACCAGCTCCGGAAGCGCAGTGCGCGTGCGTGTGACAGCCGTGACCTCCCGCGAAATTGCCCGATCTGCCATAACGCCATGCTACCCGAATCGACAAGGCCCGCCGACCCGTCGCCGCTACAGTGCCACGCGGATGAACGCCTGCCGCAAAATGGCGACGCTCCGCACCACCGATGCCTTTCGCGACCACCTGCGCGACTTGGGCGTCGACCTGCCCTGCGATGATGTGATCGTCCCCGGACGTGCTTCGCCCCTCGCCCAACCGCTCACGCGCGGCCCCGTCACACTGGGCAACCGGTTCGCCATCCACCCCATGGAAGGGTGGGACGGCACCACCGAGGGCAGGCCGACCGATGCGACCTTTCGTCGCTGGCAGCGATTCGGCATCAGCGGTGCGAAACTCATCTGGGGCGGGGAAGCCGTCGCCGTCCGACACGATGGCCGCGCCAACCCCAACCAACTGCTCATCGCCGACACCACCCGCGACGACCTGGCGCGGCTGCGCGACACGCTCATCGCCGCACACCGACAACACGTCGGCGACAGCGACAACCTCGTCATCGGCCTGCAACTCACCCACTCCGGCCGCTTCGCCCGACCGAACCATCACGACCAACCCGAACCGCGCATCGCCTACCGTCATCCGCTGCTGGACCGCAGGGTTCAAATCGCCGGCGACGATGCGGTCCTCACGGACGATGAGCTTCGCCGCATCATCGACTGCTTTCATGACGCCGGTCGCATCGCCGCGGAGATCGGCTTCGACTTCGTCGACATCAAGCATTGTCACGGTTATCTCGGCCACGAACTGCTCAGCGCGTACACCCGGCCGGGCCCGTTCGGCGGCAGCTTCGACAACCGCACCCGATTCCTCCGCGACATCGTCGCAGGCATCCGTGCCGTCGCCCCGAAACTTCAACTGGGGGTGCGACTGTCCGCGTTCGACATCGTGCCGTTTCACCCAGATGCGGCGGACGACGACGACGCATCGCTCGGCCGAGGCACGCCCGACGACGTTGGGCACTGCCTGCCCTACCGTTACGGCTTCGGCGTCGACCCCGCCAACCCGCTCGCCATCGACCTCACCGAAAGCGTCGCTTTCCTCGAGCTGCTGCAAACGCTGGAGATCCGTCTCGTCAATCTCTCGGCGGGCAGCCCGTACTACAACCCCCATATTCAGCGGCCCGCCCTCTACCCGCCCAGCGATGGCTACGCACCGCCCGAAGACCCGCTCATCGGCGTCGCCCGGCAGATCCACGCCACGCGACAGCTCAAAGCACGGTTCCCCGAGTTGATCGTCGTCGGGTCGGGCTACACGTATCTGCAGGAATACCTGCCGCACGTCGCTCAGGCGGTCGTGCGCGAGGGATGGGTCGATGTTGTCGGACTGGGACGCATGGTGCTGTCCTACCCCGAGCTGCCGCACGATGTCATCACCGGTCGGCCGATCCAGACCAAACGCATCTGTCGCACGTTCAGCGACTGCACCACCGCGCCGCGTCACGGCCTGGTGAGCGGCTGCTACCCGTTGGATTTGCACTACAAACAATCGCCGCAGTTCACCCAACTGCGCACCATCAAACAGCAGGGATGAAAAGGAGACCCATCGCAGCAACGTTGGCGACAACAGGCACAAGGACGCGGGTGGCGAAGCGTGCGGGGCCGGTCCACACGTGTTGCTTGTGCCTGTTGACGCCAACGCCGAACCGCTGAACAGGATAGCCGCCATGCTCGTGATCGATGAGCAGTTGACGCCACAGGCCCTCCTTCCCGCCATCGAGCGCATGTGGCACTGGTCGCAGCGCAAGCTCCACGCCATCGACGCCAGCGACCATCTGCGCAACGCCACCCCCGTTTTCACCGTGGCCGGCCGATACGTCCCCCAGGGCTGGACCGAATGGACGCAGGGCTTTCAGTTCGGCTCCGCCCTGCTCCAGTTCGACGCCACCGGGGATGAAACCTGCCTCGCCATCGCACGCGACAACATCCTTCGCCGCATGACGCCCCACCTCACCCATCGCGGCGTCCACGACCACGGTTTCAACAACATCAGCACCTTCGCCAACCTTCTCCGCCTCATGCGCGAGGGACGCATCGCGCACCACCCCCACGAACAACACCTGTGTGAACTCGCCCTTCGGTGCAGCGGCGCGGTGCAGGCCATGCGCTGGACCCGCACCGCCGACGGCGACGGGTTCATCCATTCCTTCAACGGTCCGCACTCGCTCTTTTGCGACACGATCCGCTCGCTGCGCTCGCTCGCCCTCGCCCATCAGTTGGGCCATCGCCTCATGGACGAGAACGACCACCCCGTCAGCCTGCTCGATCGCCTCGTGCAGCACGCCCGAACCACCGCCCGCTACAACGTCTACTACGGCGAGGGACGCGACATTTACGATGTGCCCGGCCGCGTCGCCCATGAAGCCGTGTTCAACACCAACGATGGGCGATTCCGCTGCCCCGCCACCCAACAGGGATACACGCCCTTCTCCACATGGACCCGCGGCCTGGCGTGGATCATGCTCGGCTACGCCGAACTCCTCGAATGGCTCGACACCCGCGACGAGGCGGAACTCGAACCGCTCGGCGGCAAACAGATTATCCAGACCACGATGCGCCGTGCCGCCACCGTCACCTGCGACTTCTACATCGCCAACACCCCGACCGACGGCGTGCCATACTGGGACACGGGCGCACCGGGCCTGGCGCACCTCGGCGACTACCTCGGCCGTCCCGCCGACCCCTTCAATGGTCACGAACCCGTCGACAGTTCCGCCGCCGCCATCGCCGCACAGGGGCTTGTGCGACTCGCCGCCCATCTCGCCGCCGTTGAACCGAAGCAGGCGAGCCGCTATCGACAGGCGGGCCTGACCGTGCTGCGAACGCTTCTGGCGGAACCCTACCTCAGCGCGACCGATGCCCATCAGGGCCTGCTGCTGCACAGCGTCTACCACCGCCCGCGCGGCTGGGACCACATCCCCGACGGCCACACCATCCCCTGCGGCGAAGCATCCATGTGGGGCGATTATCATCTGCGCGAAGTCGCCCTCTACACCCAGCGGCTCGCCACACAGCAGCCCGCCTACACCTTCTTCGCCTGACAGCGCCTCCACAGGGACCCGATCATGGCACACCCCACCCAAAAGGTCGCCCTCGTGACCGGCGGCACACGCGGCATCGGCCTCGGCATCGCCGCCAGCCTCGCCAACGAGGGTTACAGCCTCGCCATCAACGGCCGACGCGATGAAGCCGATGTCGCCGAACCGCTCCAATACCTGCGCAGCCTCAACGCCAACGTCGTCTACGGTCAGGCGGACATCGGCCGCACCGACGATCGGCAGCGCCTCGTCCAACAGGTCCGCGAGGCGTTCGGCCGCATCGATGTGCTCGTCAACAACGCCGGCATCACCTCCCCGGGACGAAAGGACATCCTCGACGCCACCGAAGAAGCGTTCGACCAGACCTTCGCCGTTAATCTCAAGGGCCCCTACTTCCTCACCCAGCAAGTCGCCCGCTGCATGATCGAGCAGCGCCAGACCGATGCGACGTTTCGCGGCTGCATCGTCAACATCTCCTCCATCTCCGCGGTGATGGTTTCGACCAATCGCGGCGATTACTGCCTCAGCAAGGCGGCCATCAACATGGCTACCCGTCTCTGGGCGACGCGACTGGCGCCCTTCGGCATCGATGTGTACGAGGTTCGGCCGGGGCTCATCACCAGCGATATGACCGAACCCGCCCGACAGCAGTACGACCGGCTCATCGCACAGGGCGGGCTGCTTGAATCGCGTTGGGGTTTGCCCGAGGATGTCGGCCGCGCCGTCGCCACACTGGTGCGCGGCGATATTCCGTACGCCACCGGACAATGCCTGACGCTTGACGGCGGGCTCAGCCTGCCACGGCTTTGAACCGGCGTATGGCCATCCTCCAGGAGTTCGACATGCCACGCGATCGACAATTCATCCTCGGCGAACTGCAACGCACCGGCGTCATCGGCGTGATCCGCGCCGACTCGGCGGATGAGCTCATCGACGTCTGTGCCGCCCTGCGTGATGGCGGGGTGCTCGGCTGCGAGATCACCATGACCACGCCCAACGCGCTGGACGCCATCGCCAAAGCGAACGACAAGCTGGGCCACGACTGCCTCATCGGCGTGGGGTCGGTGCTCGATGCGGAAACCGCCCGGGCCGCCATCCTCGCCGGGGCGCAGTTCGTTTTCGCACCGACGTTCAACCCCGATGTCATCGCCATGGCGCACCGGTACGACCGCGTCGCCGTGCCCGGCGCACTGACGCCCACGGAGATTCTCACCGCCTGGACCGCCGGCGCGGACATGGTGAAGATTTTCCCCGCCAACCATTTCGGCCCGCAGTACATCAAGGATCTGCACGGCCCGATGCCGCAGCTCAAGGTCACCCCCACCGGAGGCGTCAACCTCGACACCGCCGCCGACTGGATCAAAGCCGGCGCGGCTGCGGTGGGCGTCGGCTCCAGCCTCATCAGCAAGCAGCTCATCCGCGCCCGGGACTGGAAGGGGCTTGCCGACCTCGCCCGGCAATATATTGACATCGTCGCCCGGACCCGTGCCGGGATGTGACGCTTTACATGCAATCGCAGGGTGCTACCATGCCCTGCCACCGTGGAGCGGTGTCCGAGAGGCTGAAGGAACGCGACTGGAAATCGCGTGTACGGCTTGTCCGTACCGTGGGTTCGAATCCCACCCGCTCCGTTGCGAAGCCCATCCGGGAAGTGGATGGGTTCCCCGTCGGGCATCCCCAATCCAGGCACTTGACGAACGGCCCCGGCGAAGCGAAACTGACGACAGGCCGAGCCGTTACCGTTGGTTCGACGCAGTGGGCTCGGCTGTCCCTCCCCTGATCGATTTCCGCAGTCCGCAGGAGTATCCCATCATGGCACGCGAGCGAAACAGCGGGGCCGGTGCAAGCCTCATCGGTATGGTGGTGTTCGGCTTCCTCTTCTTCATCAGCCTGATCCTGGCGATTCTGGCCTATTCGAACCTGGGTGAAGCCCAGCGCAACGCCGAGGATGCTCAGGCCAAGCTCCGCCGCTACGCCACGCAGGCCGAGGAAGCCGCCGTGCGAGGCCGACTCGAGGACCGCACCCCCGTCGTCAAGCAGTTGCTCGACGAGCTGGAAACGATGCGCCGCTGGATCGCCGGCGACGCCAACCAGTCGCTCACGGACATCCAGAAGCGGATGGAAGCGCTCAACATCGACTTCGCCAACGGCACGCTGCAGGCCATCCGCGTGCTGCAGGCCGACAAGAGCGCCAACGATGAGCTGATCGAAGAGCTCAAGGCGAACCTCGCCGCCGCCAACGAGCAGAAGGAAACGATCGCTGCGGAGAACCTCGCGCTGGAGCAGGCCACCCAGGCCCGCGTGGCCGAACTGGAAGGCCAGATCGCCCAGCTTCGCACCGAGAACGAGTCGTACATGCAGCGCATCACCGCGATGCGCACCGAACTGGAAGGCGTGCTCAACGAAACGCAGGAAGAGAACCTGGCCCGTTTCCTCGCCTACGACACCCAGCTCGAAGCCCTGCAGAAGGAAAACGCGGAACTGCTGGCCAAGCTCGCCCCGGAACGCACCACCATCGCCGTCGACCCGCAGCGCCAGCCTGACGGCCGCATCGTCTCCATCCTCTCCGAAGACAACCTCGTCACCATCAATCTCGGCGCTCGCGACCGCCTGCCGGTGGGCATCACCTTCGAGGTGTTCGACCACGTGACCGGCGTCATCGTCGACGAGGACGAGGAAGTCCGCGGCAAGGCCACCATCGAGGTGGTGAACGTGCATGAGACCAGCTCCGTCGCCCGTGTGGTGCAGGTGGAGCGTGGCGCCGTCATCCACGAGAAGGACCTGCTGGTGAACGTGGTGTACGACCGCAACCGCGTGCACAAGTTCACGGTGTTCGGCGACTTCGACCTCGACGGCTCGGGTTCCGCAACCCAGTCTGACAGCCGTCGCGTCAACGCGATGATCCGCAACTGGGGCGGCAAGATCGTCGAGGAACTGAGCTACGACACCGACTTCCTCGTGCTGGGTCTGGAGCCGACGATGCCCGATCCGCTCGATCCGACGATCATCGACCCGGTGGTCATTGCCGAGCACGCCGCGGCGGTGGAGAAGTTCAACCGCTACCAGGAGCTGCGTGGCCAGGCGGATCGCATGCAGGTGCCGGTGCTGAACCAGAACCGCTTCCTCTATCTGGTGGGCTACTACACCCGCTACTGATTCCATGACCGTCGTCACGAGCGAGGCGCTCAACGAGTCGGGGAGCGACCCGCACAACAGCGAGCCGGGGCGTTCCCAGTCCTCGCAGCAGCAGCCCCCGCGACGCGCCAAACGCCGGCGCGATCACACCGCACCGCCCACCGCGACCCACTACGTGCAGTATCTGGGCGCCCGGCTGGCGGTCATGGGCCTCACCTGCTTCGACGTCAACGCCAACCTGCGCACCGCCGCGTGGGTCGGCCGACTCATGCACCGCTTCGATGCCCGCCACCGACAGCGGGCACGCGAATCCATCGCCCGGTGCTTCCCCGAGATGACCGACGCCCAGGTCGATGACCTGGTCCTCAAAAGCTTCGAGCACTTCGTGCAACTGCTCATCGAGGTGATCCACACCCCGCGCATGCTGCACGGCGAGTCGTGGTATCGCCACGTCCGCTACCAGAACATCGCCCCGGTCATCGAACTGCTCAACGCCAACAAGCCGGTGCTGCTGCTCACAGGCCACCTGGGCAACTGGGAGGTGCTGGGCTATGTCATGGCGCTCCTGGGCTTTCCCGTGCACGCCATCGCCCGCCCACTGGACAACCCGCTGCTCAACGACTGGCTGCTGGGCATCCGCGAGCAGACGGGCATGTCGATCATCACCAAGTGGAACGCCACCGACCGCATGGTCGAGCTGCTCAACGCCGGCCAGCCGCTGGGCTTCATCGCCGACCAGAACGCCGGGGACAAGGGCATCTTCGTGCCGTTCTTCGGCCGACTGGCGAGCACCTACAAATCGATCGGCCTGTTGGCGATGAACCAGAACGCGCCCATCGCCTGCGGATGCGCCCAACGCATCGGCGACGGGTACAACTACCAGCTCGTGACGCAGGACATCATCTATCCCCACGAGTGGGCTGAACAGCCCGACCCGCTCTACTACATCACCGCCCGATACATCCGCGCGATCGAGATGATGATCCGCCGCGACCCGGCCCAGTACCTCTGGATGCACCGCCGGTGGAAGAGTCGCCCCCGCCATGAACGGCTGGGCAAACCCATGCCCGCCGCCCTCCAGCGCAACCTCGAACAGCTCCCCTGGATGACCCAGGCCGAGTTGGATCAACTCAAACAGCCCCTCTGACCACAGCAACGGCCCCGGCTGCACGGTGACGTCGTCCCTGCACGCCGCAGCGGGATCGCAATCGACGGAACAACGATGACCATCACAAAGCCGACGGAGTCAACGCTCCGTCGCTTTTCTTTTATGCCGTAACGCATGCCCGTCACCTTGACCATGGCATTGCACGGCGTTCAACCGGGATTTATGATGACGCCATCGCACCACGGACAATGTTGCGGTCCGTACGCCTGCCACCTTCGCAGATCTGATTCGTTGCACGTTTGTCTTTTTCGGGAGTCTGTTCATGTCCACGGGCGTTATCGTTCTCACCGAACCGGAAGTCGACCTCGATGCCAGCTGTTACGCTCAGAACGTGGCCGCGGAATGGCAGTCGGGCATTCTCGAGGATTTCGAGGCGTCGCATGGCTGCAAGCTGCACGCGCTGATCAGCGATGGTACAGAGGGCCATACCTTTCTGCCTGCCGCGGAAGTGCTGGCCGAAGTGCGAAAGATGCGCGAGATTGCCGAGTCACTTGAAGGGGAAGACGAGGAACATTTCGAATATGGTCGACAGGCGTTCCTGATCGACATCACTGAACTTGAGCAAGCGGTGGCTGAAGCGGTGAAGCGCGACCTGAAAGTTGCGCTTGATTGTGGGTGAATGCGGACGACGGCGACACGGGCCTGTGCCTGAGGTGCAGCATCACGAGGCGACGCGGGGAGAGTTTGCGGCGGGCTTGTCGTTGGCGGTGAGGTGGAGCATCGCGGAAACGCGCCCAAACTCGGCGACGGTTCGCTCCGTGACGTCCGCGATCGTCTCGTTGCTCAGGTGAAGCATCTTGAGAAGCTTGCGTGCCTCGACCTGTTCACGTGCCGGCAGCGTTTGCGGCGCGAGGAACAGCGGCGTCACCCGCAGCGCCACGTGCAGCACCAGCGTCGGACCGAACAACGCCTCCTCCGCCGACCCGGGGTCGTGCTGCCAACGCACCACCTGCACGAGTCGATCCGGCAGTTGCCAGTGCGCCAGCAGGTGAGCCGCGAACTCGACGTTGTCCACGCCGAACGCTTCACGCTCCTTTTCCAGCAGCGACATCTCATCCGTCGCACCGGCCACGCTGATGAGATACTGCTTGCCCATCGCCTGCGCCAGCGCGAGTTGCCCCACCGCTGCGAGCAGGCCGGCGGTGAACGCTTCCTCACGATCAACCTTGAGCTTGCAGTGCGGCGCGAGGTGACGGGCAGTCACCGCGGTGCCCACGCTCTGAAGCCAGAAGTGCGTGAGGTCGAACTGTCCCGGCTGGGCGGCGGGCGTTTCGGCGGCCATGTTCATCGCCGCCACCATCACCGCGCGCGTGCCGAGCATCAGCACCGCCTGTCGCACCGACAGCATCGGCTCGCCGTTGTTGAACGCCGCACAGTTGGCGAGTTTGAGCACCTGCCCGCTCAACGCCGGGTCGACCGCAATCGCATCGCACAGGTCGGCAAGCTGCACGCCTTCACGCTGACACAGTTGCACCACACGCGCCGCCGCTCCCGGCGCAGCAGGAAGCTTGCCGGCCTGCTTCAATTGAAGCAAAAGCCGCTGCGCATGCGGATTGCTCGTGGGTCGTGCATCCATGACATTCGCAGTCGATCACGAGTCGCGCAACGCGACCCGATCACGCACGTCCTGAGGGATCTCCAGCGGACACTCCTGAAGGAAGCGGCCGAAGTGAGGCACCAGTTCCTCCGCGGTCGCCACCTGCGCGACCACCAGCGCTTCGAGCAGATCCATCGCCAGACGCAGTTGCTGCATCTGCAGCAGCGCGTTCACCTGTTCCTCCGTCAGTCGACCAAGCTCCCGGGCGATCTGGCCGAACGGCCGATACTCACGCACCTGCTCGTCGAGGATGTCATCGACGTCCGCGCCGCTGAGCACGCCGTGTCGAAACGCAATCGCGCCGATCGAATCAGCCGCGTCGCGCCAGTGACGTTTGAACTGCGCGAGCTTCTCGGCGTCGATCACCTCGTGCCGAACCAGGTATTCAATCAATGGATTTCGCATGATCGACCCTTCACTGAACCGCATGGACCGGGGCAGTGCCTTATAACGCTATCGGTCAGATTCATCCGACGATTTGGAGGTGGGCGCAGGTGGCGGGCCGGCTGCGCGGTTTGTAGCGGTTGTACCGGTGAGCGGCGATTTTGGGGTGAAGAATCGTGGTTCGCACCGCATGCCGGGGGGTGGCGTCGGTCGATGAGTAGCCCGGGCGTCGCCGTCGTCTCGCTTGGGATGGACGGCAAGGAGTTTCCGGCATGAAGAACAAGACCGTGCTGATCGCCGATGATGAACTGCATCTGACGCACATCCTGCAGTTCAAGCTCGAACAGGCCGGGCTGCAGGTGATGGTCGCCAACGATGGCCAGGAAGCGTACAGGATGGCGTGCGAGCATCATCCCAACCTGGTGATCAGCGACTTTCAGATGCCGGTGCTCGATGGCTACAGCCTTTGCCTCAAGCTGCGGGAAACCGAAGCGACATCGGACATTCCCGTGCTGATGCTCACGGCGCGCGGCCACAAACTCACGCCCAGCCAACTCGCTCAGACGAACATCGCGTATCTGATGGCCAAACCGTTCAGCGCCCGGGAACTGCTGGACAAAGCCATGGAACTGCTCACCTGTGAGTCCGCGTCGGCGGCATGCAGCGAAGCCGACGCGAACGTGGCGACCGACGCATGACCACCACGCGCACCCAATCGGCTTTTGACACGTTCGCCCAGCGTTGCCAGGAGCTGCGGCTGCTGACCTGGTGGTGCGATGCGGAAGGGGCGATCGTCGCAGAACCCACGCTTCCCGCCAAAGTGCAACCCTTTCTTGATGCCCCATTGTTGCGACACCGCGTGGAAAAGGCGTCGCGCCAGATCCTCAGCGGACCCGACGATGACGCCGTCGACCCGATCTTTCCCGGTGCGGCATTGATCCTGCTCGTCACACGACGCAGCTCGGAAGTGTGCGGCGTTGCGGCGAGCCTCATCATGACCGATGCCTTCGCGCCAACGCACGAATTCGAACGCATCTGTCGCGAGGCAGCGCTCCACCCCGGTGACACCGCGCTGGAACTGGCGCCGTGGATGGCCCATCCACAGGAAAACATCGATCTCATGCGGCGCACGCTGCTGTGGATGCACAGCGACCTGCAGGCCGCGCAACGCGACAAACAGGCGCTGACCGAATTCAGCGAATCGCTGTTGCAGTCCTACGAACAGACGCACCTTCTGTTCCGCCTTGCCCGCATGCTCAACGGCCGCACCGATCCGCGCATGCTCATGCACATCATGTGCGAGCAACTGCTGCCGGTGCTGCCCTTCTCATGGGTGGCGGCGCGGTTCGCCGATGGACGCAACGTGATCGGCGACTTGTCGGGCGCGCTGCTCCTGGCGGGGTCGCTGCCCTGCGATCAGCAAGCGTTCGACGCCGCCGCGGCCGAACTCGTGCAAGCCTGCAAAGTCGACGGCTGGACACGTTTGCTCGATCCGTCCAACCATGCGCTGGCGCAGCTGGTCCACGCGGAAGTGATCGCCGAACCCATCACGCACGATGGTGAAGCCGTGGGCGTGCTGCTGGCGGGAAACAAAGGCGGCATCGACCCGGAAGTGAGCAGCAGCGAAACGCAGTTCCTCGAAGCGGCGGCCGACTTCTTCGGCGTGTTCCACGAAAACATCTCGCGCTTTCAGGAGGAGCGCGCGCTGTTCCTTGGTACGCTCGGCGCGCTCACCGCATCGATCGACGCCAAGGACCGATACACGTGCGGTCATTCCGAACGTGTGGCCTACCTCGCCTCGCAGATCGCCGCCACCATGGGCATGTCCAACGATGAAGTGGAACAGGTGCGCATCGCGGGGCTCGTCCACGATGTGGGCAAGATCGGCGTACCCGAAAGCGTGCTGTGCAAGCCCGGCCGACTCAACGACGAGGAGTTTGAACAGATCAAACGCCATCCCGTCATCGGCTACAACATCCTCAAGGACATTCAACCGTTGGCGAAGATGCTGCCCGGCGTGCTGTATCACCACGAACGCTGGGACGGACGCGGCTATCCCGAAGGCCTCACCGGCGAGAACATCCCGCTCTACGGCCGCATCATCGGCGTCGCCGACACGTTCGATGCCATGAGTTCCAGCCGCTCCTACCGCGCCGCCATGCCGCGCGAAGCGGTCGTCGCCGAGATCTCACGAAGTGCCGGCAGCCAGCTTGATCCCGCCGTGGTGCGCGCGTTCGAACGAGTCAATCTGTCGCACTACGATGCGTTGCTGCAGAAGCACCAGGCGGCACGCACGCCGCCGGAACCCATCGCGGCTGCGGATTAGGGCGTCACCCGCCGCCACGTGTCCGGCACCGGATCAAACCCCGCATAAGGCAGATACCCCGATGGCGCGGGATCCGTGTAGCGATCGTCATAAATGACGGTGAGTGTCGCATCCACATCCACATTGCCTTCGACCACCAGCAGCCCACGGATGCGCGGCGAGTTCTCCGTCACGTCCAACGACCCACGAATGTGAACCAGCCCGCGCATCTCATTCGGATACGTATCCGATGTGTCGCCGTCGCTGCTTCCCTCAAACGGCGTATGCCACGGGTTGAAGTTGGTGTACGTGCCGGATTCGGAAAGCACGCTGCTGTCGCTGCTGAAGCGAAACTCGACATCACCTTCAACGAGCAGCACGGGAAAGTCGTCTCTTGCCGGTTCGAAGAGAATCGCACGATCGATGATCAGCTTTTTGCCCGGCTGCAAGCGGATGACAAGTGTTCCACGCAGACGGCAATCGCGCAGCCGGAGGTTGCCGTTGTGCTCCAGGTAATAGACACCGTTGCTGTTGGTTGCCCCGGCCGGATTGTAGTTGTTGCTGAGCACGAAGCGCTCGATTGTCAGATCACCATTGGGCAACGTGAACGTCGACGCCATGGCGCGGTACATCTCAAAGATGTCGCTCGCCGGGGCGCTGCTCGTCATGCCGGCGATCGTCTGCTTGCCGATGACAGTGCCCGTTCCGGATCGACTCGTCGCTTTCACCGCCCCGATGACGCTGCCATCCACACGCAGATTGCTCGCTGAGAACGCGGGCGCCCCGATGAGCGTCAGCGAATCACCCGACCGCACGCGCGTGGAGCCGGTGACATAAAGCGCATGCGACAACGCATCGCATTCACCGAAGCGGGGCTCCAGGTCCACTTCATACGCCTGCGCCGCCACACCCTGCAATCCCACCGCCCGGACACGAACACGATCGCCCCGTTCGTTGGCGATGTCGCCATCCACCGGATCGGACACGTACAGACTCATCGTGCCATCACCGATCGTCTGCTTGTTCAGCCACCACCCCGTGCCGCGCGTCTCGCGCCAGTTGTTTTCGCGGACCATCCAGTGACGGCCGAGTTCAATCGCGGACATCGCGTGCTGTCGCGCCGTTATGACGTCATTGTTCAACACGGCCGTACGGCTCTGCACGCGCACCGCCGTCAACGCCGACACTCCCACCGTCAACACAATCAGCGATGCACCCAGCACCGCGAGGTATACCGCGCCGCGCCGTCGCACGTTCGTCGCACGTTTTCGCTTCATGGGGCGTACCATCGTTCGCTCCCGTCGCAATCAGTTCGCATCCCCGCCGGATGTCTTGAGCGCCACAGCGCTACCCACCACACGGGCTCCGCGATACACCGTCACCGTGATCCGCTTCACACCCGTGTCGTGGTTCACCTCTGCAAGCTCATCGTCCGGGTCGACAAACGCAACGCTCACCTCCTGCTTCCATCCGCTCATACCTGCCATGACACTCCCCGAGGCATCCACGGGAGGCGAGGCCGACCACTTGTGGTAATCATCGACATCATCGAAATCGATGCGTGCCGTGTTGCTTTCGTTGCCTTCCAGGCCGAACACCGCGTTGCCGTCCGGATCCGCATACCGCCGGGCGAGGATCTCACCCAGCAGTTCCTGCGCCATCTGTGTGCCGCGCATGCGATCGTTGGTGCGTTGCTGGGTCAGCCGTGACCCGCCCAACGTGTTCAACGCCGCCACAAACATCACGCTGACGATCAACATCGCCATCACTGCCTCAACAAGCGAGAAGCCCGCCCGACATGTGGCAACACGTCTCAAGCGATCTCTTTCAGGTTGCATGCGATTCACGGTCATGGTCCCGCCACCTCCACGCGGTTGAGCAGCGACACCGTCGCTGTGCTCGGGTGCTGCTCGTGACGGCGACCAAGTGTCGCACGAATGTTCTGCAACGTGTATGTGTTCGTGACGATGTCATGGCCCGGCCGCACCACTCTGCCGTACAGATAGAACGTGAACGACTGCGTCACGGTCGACCAACTGGAGCCGCCATCGTTGCTCACGGTAAGATTCGTGCCTCCGAGCAGCCCCAGCAACCCGCCATACTCAACCCCCACCACATCGCCGGGGCCTTGCAGGTGACGAATCACAAGGCAAACGCCCATGTCAGGCGACAATCCCTTGATGTTGTTGAAGGTAATGGTGCGCGTGGTCTTGATGGGAATGCCCAGGAATGGCGCGGGAAGACTTGATTCATTCAGCACCGCCTCGGCAAGCACCGTTTCCGCGGGTTGATTCAACCGATTCTGCGGACGCAACTGAATCAGACTGTAACCATCGCGATTGCCCACCGCCGCGAGCGTGAGCTGCATCCGGGTCGGCCGCCAACTGACCGCATCACTGGGAAGGTCGGGCTGAATGTACTGCGCAAGCCATCGACTGCTTGTCACCGTGCCAAGGTTCAACGACAGCACCGCGTTCTGGCTCTTGAGCACCGTCTCGTTGCCTTCGACAAACGTCGGCGTAAGGGTCTGCTCATGCGCGATTTCGTAAGCGAGATCAAATGCGGTGACGTTGTCGGCAACCACGACGCTCGGCCCCGCATTGATACGACGGCGAAGCGGATCGCCCGTCTTGCCCGACCACTCGTAGCGAATCACCTCGTTGGAGCCGTCGTTGTCACGATCGGGCACGGTGAATGTCACACTTCGCGCGGTGCGCTGTGAAAAGCTGATGGCCAACTGCAGGTCGGCTGTGAGCTCATCGAGCACACCCGTTGTTTCGAGCATCGATTCAGAACCGCTGTCGTAAGGCAATGCCCGAGCGACCAGCACCATCGACGACCCCACCGCCAGGAAGATGATCGACACCACCCCCATCGACGCAACGACTTCGATCAGCGAGAAGCCGCCACATCGACCGAATCGCCGACGGCGACCGACGCGATCCTTCATGGGCGTGGCACAACGCATGGTCAATCACTCCACCTGGGCAACGCCCGAATGGGCATCGAGCGTTACGGTGCGCGTGTGACGGTTGGCGGACACGACGACAGCGGCACCCTGATTCGGCACGCCGTAGGGATTGAAAACGATCTTCGCCGGATTGCCCAGGCTGTGCTTGATGGCAACCGCATAGGGCGCTTGCGACAGATCAACGTGATACGTCGCGCCCGATTCGTCGAGTGCGGGGATGTTGTGGATGGTGTAGCTGTTCTTGTTGATGACGACTTCGATGGGCGCGCTGGTGGCGCGGGCCTGCGCACGGGCCATCTGCAGATCGGACGCCAATCGTCGGGCCGCCAGATCGCACCGATAGCGTGCCACCGCGCCGTCGTACCGCGGTACCGCGATGGATGCGACCACTGCGATGATCGCCAGCACCAGCATCGTCTCCGTCAGGGTGAAACCCCGGCGCGCATGTTGCGCGGTGCTGCGATGCTTCGGCTGTGTGCTGCCCGTTGTCATGGCCCGTCTCCCGTCAGTGCACAACGCTCGGCCCTTGGAGGAGCCGAGCGTTGCTTGACTGCGATCGATCAGGTGTATCGCTCGGTGCGGCAAGGTGATCCGCTCCTCACGAGTTTATCAGTAGGTGTTGTACTCGGTCCCTCGTGCGTCAGGCGTCGAATCAGGAACGTTCGCGCGGATGTCGCCGGTGGTGCCGTTGTAGTACCAGCCGCCCGAAGCGCTGCCGACCGTACCCGAGGTGGAGCTGACGACGCCGTCGCTGCCCTTGTGCGGGCCAACCGACAACTTCGGAATTTTCCGGATGTACGGGCCGTAAATGTGGTCGGCGTCCTTCGTGGCCGAGGTGTTGCCATCGGCATCGGTGTACGTCGTCAACTGCTGCACGAATGTCGCAGGTGTGTCCGACGGAAACTTGCCGTTGTGCTCCGTGGCATACAGATCAATGGCGTTACGCAGCACCGCCAGGTCACCCTGCAGCTTTGCATCCGCCGCGCCTTCCGAACCACGGCTGATGCGGGGGATGGCGATGGCGCCAATGATGCCGATGATCACGACAACGATCACCAGCTCGATAAGACTGAAACCCCGGATCCGGTTCTGGCGGGCAATGGACATGAGCTTTGCTCCCTTCTTTGCCATAGTGATCCACTCGGGACCGTCGCAGTCGCGATTCCCATTACCACTATCGGAAGGAATGAAGCGAGCCTTAAGGGTTTAATCCGGAACTTCGAACTTTCACCTAGGCGACACACCCAATTCAGTTGCCGCCCGGTGTCCGCAGCGCCAGTTCAACCTCCTGACCCTGCACACGAAACACCGCCGAACGCTGATGCACGTGCAACAGCACAATGTCCGGGTTGTTATCCACCATCTCCCCGGGACGCACAGGCCGACCGTTCACCACGGCAAACCCGTTGGCCTTGCCCGCCACCACCGCATCGAGCCGATAACGACTCGTGAACGCTTCGACGGGACTTGTCACCGCCGCCTGCTGCGGGTTCGCTACCACAGTCGGGGCAAACCAGTCCTCCGGCGCGGCAAAGGCGTCGACCAGCTCGTCCGCCTCGAAACGTTGCTCCTTCTCCAGCGCAGCCAATCGCTCGGCAATGACGTTGCGCGGCGTCACCGGCGGGTTCGCCAGGTCAACCGCAGACAATGCCGATGCAACGGGCTGCACCGTCGATGCCGTGGCAGCGGCCGGTGCAATGTCGGTGATGCCCGCCGATGCCGTCGTCGGGCCCGTGGCGTCGTACCCGACGATCACGCGGTCCACCAGCAGCGCCGTCGCGCCCAGGCCAATCACCCCGATCAGTACTTTTTGTTGTCGCCTCAGTGCCATGACACTTGAAGCTGACGATATGGCTGGCCCGGAAGCAAACGTTTTTCTGAATCTTTTTCTGCGGTGCCCGACACGATCACCATGCCGCGATGCCAACGGGTGACCATGCCCGGATTATTGGCCCGTCGCCACCGTCTCGCGTGCCGTGAACCAGCACAGCCTCAGCTTGAACGTCGCTTCATCCGTCGGACTTTCCGGCGCGCCCACCACCTGGAATTCCGCCACCGCGATGTCGGCGAATCGACTGTGCAACTGGCGCAGAAACAATAAATAGTTGCGGTACGTTGCCTTGCCGCCCAGTTCAATGGGCACCACATCAAAGAGATGATCGCTGTGCTTGCGACCCGGGTCGATCTGCTGAATCCGCAGCCCCGCATCGTTGGCGATTTCGGTAAGCTCGGCGATGCGCTGATTGATGCGGCCGGCCGATTCCAGCTGCAACTGGCTCTGCTCCAGTTCCGCGTTGACCAGCGTCATCTGCCGATGCAGTTGCCCCAGCGTCCGATCAAGATCGGTGGCGATCCGCTGCTGCTCGGCAAGCTGGATCCGCTGCGCCCGCGATTCCATCTGCGCATCAAGCACAGGCTGAATCGCCGTCAGATACGCCCCCGCGGTGAGCAGCAGACAGCACACCACGCCCCCGGCATGGATCATCCACATCGTGTTGCGCCCCGAGCCTGCGTTCACTTGCCCGTCTCCTTCTTCGCCTCGTCCACCGGCGCCGCCTCGCCCAGCGTGCATTCCAGCTTGAACGAGAACGCATCGATCCCGCGCACCGGCTCGCGCATCGTGTTGATCAGCTTCACCTGCTCAAACAACCGCGTCTCCTCCAGCCGCAGTACAAACCGCGACACCGCGCTTTGCGATCGCCCCAGACCACTCAGGTGCAACTGATACTGATGCGCGCCAAGCTTGATCGTCCCGTTCGGGCCGTGCATCAACGCCATCCCCGATGGCGATCGCTGACCATCGGCGTACAACGGCGTCAGCTCGCACTCGCGCAGCACAATGTCTTCACCCATCACCTCCCCCAGCATCGCCAGCAGAATGCTCCAGTCCGGCTGACTCACAATCTGCTGCTCGATCGCAAGCGACAGACGCACATGCGCCAACTGCGGCTGCAACGCGGTGATGGCGGCGTTGCTCTGCTCAATGCGCTCCGCCACCTGCGCCAACTGATGCGTTTGCGATCGATCCACATCCGACCATACCGTCTGACACAGCACGCTCACGACAGTGAGCATCGTCGCGTACCCCAGCGTCAGCGCGACCCATCGCCGAACGTTGCGACGTTGTCGCTTCGCCTGCGTTCGATGCGTCGGAATGAGGTTGATCGCCTGCATGGTTTGCACTCTCCCCCTTGTTCAAGCGTCGCGCCATTGCGCAAGGCCGATCGCCGTGGCGTACATCGCCGAGTCGTGCTCATCCCCATCGCACTGCACCAGCCGCTTCGTGCTGGCGCACACCGCCTCCACCTCCAGCCCCTGCGTCAGCACATCGGCAATCCCCGGAAGCATCGCTCCACCGCCCACCAGCAGCAACCGCTTCGCCGGCGTGCTGCCGAACTGATGCGTCACATACGTCAGCGACACGCGCACTTCCTGCACGATCGCTTCGTACTGGCTCGCGAGCATGCCCTGCATGTCCTGCACCACCGTGTCAAAGCGATGGTCCTCCACGTGCGGGTCGGCATAGCGACGCAACAACTGATCCACCGCCTGTGCCTCAAGCGAAAAGCGGTGCGCCAGCATGCGATGCACCGGCTCCACGCCGCTCTCCTCCAGCACACGCTCAAACACAACCCGCCCCTGGTACATCAGCACCAGTCGCACCGATGTCCAACCCACATCCAGAATCGCCGTCACCGCCTGTGACTCGTTGATCAGCGGCGCACACGCGCGGACCGTGGCGCACGATGTCACATCGAGTGCGCACACATCCAGTCCCTGCGATTCAAACATGTCCAGATACGCATCCGCATCCTCATGACAGCACGCTGCGGCGAAAACGCGACTGCCTTCGCCCGGCCGAACCGATGCGGGCAGATCCCAGTAGCTCAACGCAAAGCTTTCCGGATCGACCCGATGCGTGCGCGCCATTTCCATTCGGGCAAGCTGTTCCACCGGCACGCCGCCCGCCGCCGCGGGAAGTTCCAGCACGCCCGACAGCAAACGGTTGGCAGGCGTCGCCACCGCCACCTTTCGCCCGATGAACCCGCGGCGCACCAGCACATCACCGATGCGCTCGACCTCCGCCGCCTGAATCACCGGCCCTGATTCCATGCGTGGAAACGTCGCCGCCTCTTCCAGCCGCCATCTGCCCGGACCGCCACCGAGTTGCGCCAGCTTCACCTGCCGTGCGCCAACATCAATGCCGATCAGACTTCGCGAACGTCCCGTCATCAGGCGCATGATTCATTGCCCCCCAGCCGTCATCGAGGTCAGATCAAACAGCGGCATGAACATGCTCACCGCCACAAATCCCACCAGCACCCCCAGAAAAATCAGAATCAGCGGTTCGAGGATGCTCAGAAGCGCGCGCACCAGCAGTTCGTTCTCCTCATCCATGAAGTCCGCCACCGCCAACAGCACAAACCCCACCTTGCCGCTCTGTTCGCCGCTGCGCATCGCTTCATACACGGAGGGATCGATCAGATCCGGGTCGTTGAACGCGCTGCTGATCGGGTCACCCCGCGTCACCGCTTCCTCAGCATGCTTCATCAACTCACGGTAGTAACCGTTGCGCACCGTCTTACCCACCAGGTCCAGCACCTCCAGCAACGGCAGGTGCGAATCGAGCAGGATTCCCAACAGCCGCGCGATGCGCGCCGTCGCAAAGCTGCGCGTCGCCTTGCCCAACTGCGGCATGCGCAGCATGATCGTGTCCCACGCGTGTCGGCCCTGTTCCGTCCGCAGCCAGGACCGCAACCCAAGCACTCCGCCCACCACGCCGATCAGCACCGCCCACCAGAACGCGCGCAACAGATCGCTCAACGCGACCAGCATCACCGTCGTCGGCGGCAGCGGCACATCCAGCGAATCAAACAACTCGGTGAACCGCGGCAGCACCACCAGCAGCATCAGCATCAACACGCCGACCGACACCGACACCAGCAGGATCGGATACACCATCGCGCCGCGCACCGTGTTGCGCACGTGCAGTTGCTGCCGCGTCAGGCTTGCCAACCGATCGAGCATCGCCGGCAGCTTGCCCGACGATTCACCGGCCGCGACCAGACTGCAATAGATCGCATCGAAGTAATCCGGGTGATCCGCCATCGCGTTGGAGAGGGTTTCCCCCTGCTCCACCGTGTCGCACACGTCCTTGACGACGACGGCCCAGCTTGGGTCCTTCATCTGCTTGGACAGCGAGTGCAGCGCCTGCGTGATGGGTGTGCCCGTGGACACAAGCACATAGAACTGTCGCGTGAAGATCGCAAGGTTCTTCAGCTTGCTGCCGCGCCCGCCGCCGCGACGCACGGGTGTTTCGGTGTCCAGTTCATCCGTGGGGGTGATGCGCGCAACGAACAACCCCTGTCGACGCAGCTTTTCCGCTGCGTCGTTCCGGTCGGCCGCATCAATGACATCGGTAAACGCTCGGCCGGCTTTATCGAAGGCGTGGTAGGCCAGCTTCATGCCACCTGCCTTTCATCCGATGCCGCCGCGGTGACCGCCGCCGCCGGCTTTTCCAGCGTTTCGCTGTCATCACGTGTGACGCGCAGCACTTCCTCCAGGCTCGTCTTGCCCGCCAGCGCCACCAGCACGCCTTCCTCGCGCAACGTCAGTGCGCCGCCCGCCCGCATCCTTTCGCGCAGTTTGTGCGCCGGTGCTGCGCGGTGCACGAGTCGCCGCAGTTCAGGCGTGATCTCCATCACCTCGTACACGCCCATGCGCCCCTGGAACCCCGTGTCGTGACACTGCTGACAACCGCTGCCCTTGCGAAACGCCCGGCCGACGCGCTCGCTCAATCCCGCATCTTCCAGCACCTGTTCCGCCGGGTAATACTTCGTGGCACACGCCGGGCAGATCGTTCGTGCCAGACGCTGCGCCACCGAGCCGTTGAGCGCACCGCTGAGCAGGTAAGGCTCGATGCCCATGTCGAGCAGTCGCCCCACCGCGCCGGGCGCATCGTTGGTGTGCAGCGTCGCCAGCACGAGGTGTCCCGTGAGCGCCGCCTGCACCGCAACACGCGCCGTTTCCGCGTCGCGAATCTCACCCACCATGATGATGTCCGGGTCCTGTCGCAGAATACTGCGCAGCGCCCGCGCGAACGTCATGCCGATCGCTTCCTGCACCTGAATCTGATTGATCAGGTCGAGCTGATACTCCACCGGATCCTCAATCGTCACGATGTTGCGCTCGGGGCTGCGCAACAGATCCAGCGCGGAGTAAAGCGTTGTCGTTTTGCCGCTGCCCGTCGGGCCGGTGACCAGCACCAGACCGTGTGGCTGCCGAAGAATGCGTTTGAACGCTTCGAGCGCCTCGGTGCGGAACCCCAGGTCCTCCATCCGCACGCGCAGGTTTTCCTTGTCCAGCACGCGCATCACCAGCTTTTCACCCAGAAGCGTGGGAATGCTCGACACGCGCAGGTCGATCTCGCGGCCCTCGGCAACAATGTGGACGCGGCCTTCCTGCGGCAACCGCTTCTCGGCGATGTCCATCCGGCCGATCACCTTCACGCGCGACACAATCGCCGCGTGCATTCCGGCGGGCGGTTTCATCAGGTCGCGCAGCACACCGTCGATGCGGTAGCGAATGCGCGTGCCTTTCTTGTCCGGTTCGATGTGAATATCGCTTGCCCGGTCGCGAATCGCCGTCAGCAGCGCCACGTTCACCAGGTTGATGATCGGACTGCCCTCGACCATCTTGTCGAGGTCGGTGGTTGGCCCGTCGTCAACCGTTTCGCGCTCGATGACTTCGACGTCCGACTCGACCAGCGAGGTGAGGAACGCGTCAACGTCCACATCACCGCCGGCATACTTCTTGATGAACTCAAGAATGTTCGACTCGAGCGCGAGCACCGGCTTGATCTTGCACCCCGTCAATCGGCGCAGCCGATCGATCGTGGGCAGCGACTGCGGCTCCGCCATGGCGACGGTGAGCGTGTCGTGCACCTTGAACATGGGCACGACCTTCAACCGCTCGGCTTCCTCCTCGCCGATGAGTTTGATAAGCGCCGGATCGATCAACCCGTGCCGCAGGTGGCAGCCGCGCACTCCCAGTTGCTTCGCCAGCGTCTGCACCAGCACGGTGCTGCTGATGACGTTCTGTTCGACAAGCAGCTCGCCGAGCATGCGCCCGGTGGCTTTCTGCTGCGCCAGCGCGCGATTCAGCTCGTCGTTGGAGAGCAGACCCTCCTTCACGAGCGTGTCGCCGATGCGCATTTTCCCCGAACCTGCCGTCACAGAAAGCTCCTCACCGCCGCGTTCACTTCGTCGTACTGTTCAAAGTGCGAACCCACCCCGGTCAGGTCCAGCACCTCGCGCAACGTTTCGTTCACCTGGCACAGCTTGAGCACCTGTCCGCTCTGAGCCAGCTCTTCCGACACGTCCACGAGAACCTCCAGCCCGCGACTGTCGACGAACGGCACATCGGACATGTCCACCACCAGTCGCCCAAGGCTGCGCTCCAGCGCAATCGACAGCCGCTCCTTCAGCATGTCGGCTTCCGCCTGGTTCACCGCGCCGTCCGGTCGCATCACCGTCACCGCACCGTGTTGATGTTCGTGGATGTCCATGGGTGTAAGTCGTGCTCGGATGATTCGGCGATTTGGTGAGGGAGTGAAACGATCGCTCCGACGATGCTTCGCCGCACCACCCGCTTGCCGTTACTCCGCTCCAACGGGCACGGTCATGGTGAACACGCTGCCGTTGTTCAGTTCCGAGTCGACGGTGATGTCCCCGCCGTGCAACCGAACCACTTCGCGCGCCAGCGCCAGACCCAGGCCCGACCCGGTGATTTCGTTCACGCGCATGTCCCGCGCGCGGTAGAACTTCTCGAACACTTTCTCCTGATCCTCTTCGCTGATGCCGATGCCCGTGTCCTTCACCTCGATGACCAGTCGGCCCTCGGCGATCTCCACGTCCACCGTCACCTGGCCGCCTTCCGGCGTGTACTTCAGCGCGTTGCCCACCAGGTTCTGCAGCGCCATCACCAGCTTGTCGCGATCGCCCTGAATCACCGGCAGCTTCGGCGGAAGATTGAACGTCATCGTGATCTTCTTCTCGCGCGCCTGAGCCTGATAATCCGCATCCACCGACTCGAACAGCGCATCGAGTCGCACATCGTCCTTTTCGATCTTCAGCGAACCCGCTTCGATTTCCGTCATCGAAAGCATGTCGCCCACCAACCGTTCCAATCGCTTGGATTCCTGGTTGATGACGTTGAGGCATTCGCCGCGCAGTTTCGGATCGCGCTCGCCATCTTCGAGCGCTGTTTCCAGATACAGCCGAATGTTCGTGAGCGGCATGCGCAGCTCGTGCGTTGCATGAGCGACGAAGGCGTTGCGCGCCTCCTCGGCAACACGTTGCTGCGTCACGTCCTCAATGACGAGCAGGCAGCCGGGCTTTTCATCGCGGCGGATCGGAAGAATGCTGAACCGCAGCAGACCACCACCCGACTCGGCGCTCTGGTCCACTTCCACCGTCTGACGGCGGCGCGTCGGTCCGTTCACCGCGCTTTGAATCGCTTCAACCAGCGGCTGATCCTTCATCAGGCTCGCCACATCCGCGCCAACCACCGCATCACGTTTGGCGCGCAGAAACACGGCCGCGGCGCCGTTCGTGTATCGCACATGCAGATTGTGATCGACGAGCACCAGCCCCTGCCGCAGCGCATCGCACACGCTCGCCAGATCGCTGCTGTGCCGATCCTTGTTGTTCAGCGACTCTTCAGCCTGTCGCAGCACAATCTGCTCGCTCAATGCCTTGCGTTCGCTCAACAGTTTGTTGAACGCGCGTGCATGCGGCCCGAACTTTTCGCTCAGCGCCAGTGCGGTTTCGTCCTTTTCGCCGCGTTCCAGCGCCACCAGCGCCTCGCCGATGAGCGACATTGCCTGCACCCGCGCCCGCATCTGCCGGTACACCAACAGCAGCGACGCCAGACCCGCCACGCCGATCGCGCCGACGCCTGCCTGCGTCTGCCAACGTGCATCGCTGCGATCGTTCAGTTCGAGTGAAACCTTCAGCAGTGCCGGCCCGCGATTGGGCACATCGATCGGGTACGTGATCGACATGCCGTACGGCCGCATCGTCTGCACCGGCGCTTCGGGCAGGTTCGCCTTTCCGGCGTCCCACGTGTCGGGAAGAACGTTCGTGGTGATGCGTGTCGGCTCCGCATCGGCGACCACCTGACCATCGGGCAGCGTGATCGAACAATCCGTGAAGTGGTGCGCCTCGGCCGCCTCAAGCACCAGTCGACGCACCGCGCTGACTTCGTCCACCGCGAGCATCGTCTCGGCGGCGCGACTCAACAGCAGCCCCGCAGCAGTCGCCTGCTCCAAACGGTCCGCGCCCAGCACCTCCTGTTGCGTGTGCAGGCTCCACCATGCCGACGCCCCCGTCGCCATCGCAAGTATGCCCGCAAGCGCAATACCCAACGGCGCTAGCGCCGATTCACCCCGCAGAAACCATCGGCGGCGCGACACGGGTTTCACCTCTTCGCCCTGGCTCATGGCTCAACCTAACTCCCCGCGGGACCACACAGTTCCACTAAGCCGTATCGGCAACATTCCCGCGCCGTTTCACTTCAAAGCGCGAACTTCTGCCGCCTTCGTGCGTCCAACCAGCCGGACACACACCGCGGGCCCCGCCGTTCCCCGCGTCCGCAATGACCGCTAATCCTTCCACTTACAGGGGGCTAAGCCATGTCCCGGAACGCATCACCCAACCGCACGGCCAATATTTTCGCCGCCACCGCCACACTCATCGCAGGCGTCGCCCTGGCGCTCACACTCCTGCGTCCCGCCACGCCACGGCCCCATGCGCCCCGTTCCGACATCACGCCGTCACCCACCGCCGACACAACGCCAACACCGCCGCCGCCAGTGCTGAGCGAACTGGATGCGAAGCTGAAGGAACCGATCCACGTCGATTATCAGGACGTACCGCTGCGGGAGGTGTTCGATCACCTGCGTGAGTTCCTGGACATCAACCTCGTCATCGACTGGGTAGGCCTGGAAACGGCAGGGGTCGCCCCCGAGAAGGTCGTGATCAACCTGCAGTTGAAGAACGTTCCCGCCGAGACGATGCTCGACCACATCCTGCAACAGATGTCATCGCAGGCATTCGGCGAACCGATCGCCTACACCACTGATAACAACATTCTGGCCGTCTCCAGCGAGCGTCAGATCCTGCGGAAGATGCATCACCGCATCTACGATGTGCGCGATCTGATCGGCCCGACGCTCACCACTCCCACCGTGCGGTCGACACAGCGGCGGCAATCCCCCGGCGTCTGCTTCTTCGGCACCGAGTCGTTCACCGACACCACGCCTCTCTCCCGCACCGGCGCCGTCGCCAACGCCGGAGCCAACGCCCGACCCGGTTCCATCCGCCCCATCGTCCCGGCCGGCGGCGGTGGAGGCGGCAAAGCGGGCGCCGGACTCTTCGCCACGGATGACGACGAAGAATACAACCCCGCCTACGAACGCACCGAGCGGATCGAGCATCTGCTGGATCTGATCCAGAACACGGTCGGCCGACCGGAGCATTGGGAGTTCTTCGGCGGTGATATTGCCATGGTGCGCGAGTTCAACGGACAACTCATACTCACCGCCCCCACGCGCTACCATCAGGAACTGCAAACCCTGCTCGATGCGCTGCGCAAGGTGCCGCAACCGCAACAACCCATCGCCAATGTGCCAGCCCCCGCCCCTGCACCGCCCGCGCCGCCCGTCGACCTGCTCTTCAACACCGCATCGTACGACTACATCGTCGACAATCCCTTCCTCGCCACATGGGACAACGCGCTGTCCACCTTCTCCATCGATGTCGACACCGCCAGCTATGCCAACGTTCGCCGCATGCTGCGCAACGGGTTTCTGCCCACCCCCGGCGCGGTGCGCATCGAGGAGTTCATCAACTACTTCACCTACGATTATTCCGCCGCGGATGACGACCTGCTCGACAACGCGCCTTTTGCCGCGCACATCGAAGTCGCGCAATGCCCCTGGCAGCCCGACCACCAGCTCGTTCGCATCGGCCTCAAGGGCAAGGTCATCGAACAGACAAGCCGCCCCGCCACCAACCTCGTCTTCCTCATCGATGTGTCAGGTTCCATGATGCCCGAGGATCGCCTGCCGCTGCTGCAACAGGCGTTCAACCTGATGGTCGATGAACTCACCGCGGATGATCGCATCGCCATCGTCGTCTACGCCAGCAGCTCCGAACTCCTGCTCGACGCCACCCCCGCCACCGTGGAGAACAAACCCATCATCCGCGATGCCATCAACCAACTCACCGCCAACGGTTCCACCAACGGTGGGTCCGGCATCCAACGCGCTTACGACATTGCCACCCGCAACTTCATCGAAGGCGGCGTCAACCGCGTCATTCTCGCCACCGACGGCGACTTCAACGTCGGCACCACCAGCCGCGATCAACTCGTCCAACTCATCGAAGCCAAACGCAAAACAGGCGTCTACCTCTCCATCCTCGGCGTCGGTGATGACAACTATCAGGACGCCACCATGGAGGAACTGTCCAACCGCGGCAACGGCAACTACTACTACCTCGACACCATCGAAGAAGCCCGGAAGGTGCTCGTGCAGCAGTTGCAGGGCACGCTCGTCACCATCGCGCGCGATGTGAAGGTGCAGGTGGAGTTCAACCCCGCCACGGTCGAATCCTATCGCCTCATCGGCTACGAAAACCGCATCCTCGCCAAGGAGGATTTCAACGACGACACGATCGATGCCGGCGACATCGGCTCGGGGCATACCGTCACCGCGCTCTACGAGATTGTTCGCACCGCGCCCCCCAACGCCGCGCCCGATGCCAAACCACAAACCGCTCCCGCCGTCGATCCGCTGAAGTACATCCAGCCGCCTCAGCTTTCCGACGCCGCCATGCCCGATGAACTGCTCACGCTCAAGCTGCGTTACAAACAACCCGACAGCGAGGTGAGCACCCGGGTCGAACTGCCCGTGCAGGCAACCAACCGCACGATTGCCGAGGCCTCGGACGACTTTCGCTTTGCGGCCGCGGTGGCGGCGTTCGGCATGATCCTCCGCGACAGCCCGCACAAAGCCGGGGCCGACTTCGATCTCGTCGCGAAACTCGCATCCGATGCACTCGGCGACGACCCCGAAGGCTACCGCGCCCAGTTCCTCACCCTCATCGAGGAAGCACGAACGCTCACCCCCATCGAAGTCGCCGGCCAGTAACACACGACCGACCTCGCCCATACATCCCACGCAACCAAAAAAGAAAGCTCACGAGCGATTCACTCGTGAGCTTTCGTTATCGACTCGGGACACGCTGTCCCGCGGTTGTTCACAGGCGAGGCTTATTCCTTCACCTCATACTCGGCGTCGATCACATCCTCACCTTCCTTGCCCGACTGCGCGCCGCCGGCCGCCTGATCGCCCTGCGGCTGCTCGCCCGGCTGCGCGCCCGTCTTCTCATAGATCTCCTTGCCCATTTCCTGCGACACGCGGTTGAGCTCCTCCATCGCCTTGCGGATCGGCTCAGCCGTGTCTTCCTTGAGTTTCGACTCGAGGTTGCTGATCGCCGACTCCACCCGGCCGCGAACCTCAGCCGAAATCTTGTCGCCGTGCTCCTCCAACTGCTTGCGGATCTGGTACACCGCCTGATCCGCCTGGTTGCGCGTGTCGACCAGCTCGCGACGCTTCTTGTCTTCCTCGCGATGGGCTTCGGCGTCCTTCTGCATCCGCTCGATCTCTTCCTGCGACAGACCCGTCGAGCCCTTGATCTCGATCTGCTGGCTCTTGCCCGACGCCTTGTCCGTCGCCTTCACGTTAAGGATGCCGTTCGCGTCGATGTTGAACTCCACCTCGATCTGAGGCACGCCACGCGGAGCCGGCGGGATGCCCTGCAGGTCGAACCGACCCAGCGTGCGGTTGTCCTGTGCCATCGTGCGCTCACCCTGCAGCACGTGAATCGTCACCGAAGGCTGATTGTCGCTTGCCGTCGAAAAAATCTGCGAACGGCTGGTCGGAATCGTCGTGTTGCGCTCGATCAACGGCGTCATCACGCCACCTTCCGTCTCGATGCCCAGGCTCAGCGGCGTGACGTCCAGCAGCAGCACGTCCTTCACGTCGCCTTCCAGCACCGCGCCCTGAATGGCCGCACCGATCGCCACCACCTCGTCCGGGTTGATCGAACGGTTGGGCTCCTTGCCGAACACTTCCTTGCAGATCTGCTGCACCTTGGGCATGCGCGTCGAGCCGCCCACCAGCACCACTTCATCGATCTGGTTCGCCTGCAGCTTCGCATCCTTGAGGGCGCGTTCCACGGGAATCCGCAGCCGCTCGAACAGCGAACCGCAGATCTGCTCGAACTTCGCCCGGGTGAGGCTCACCTGCAGGTGCTTGGGGCCTTCGTGCGTCGCGGTGATGAACGGCAGGTTCACCGTCGTCTCCTGCGCGCTGGAGAGCTCCATCTTCGCCTTTTCCGCAGCTTCCTTCAGACGCTGCAGCGCCATCGCGTCCTTGCGCAGGTCGATGCCTTCCTGCTTCTTGAACTCGTCAGCGAGGTAGTCGATGAGCTTCTGGTCCCAGTCGTCACCGCCCAGGTGCGTGTCGCCGTTGGTTGACAACACTTCGAACACACCATCACCGATGTCGAGGATGGAGATGTCGAACGTGCCGCCGCCCAGGTCGAACACCGCGACCTTTTCGTTCTTCTTCTTGTCCAGGCCGTACGCCAGCGCCGCCGCCGTCGGCTCGTTGATGATGCGCTCGACCTTCAACCCGGCGATCTGGCCGGCTTCCTTCGTCGCCTGGCGCTGCGAATCGTTGAAGTAGGCGGGCACGGTGATCACCGCCTTCTCCACCTTCTCGCCCAGATAGTCTTCCGCGGTCTTCTTGAGGTCCTGCAGGATCATCGCGGAGATTTCCTGTGGCGTGTACTCCTTGTCACGCACACGCACCTTCACGGGCTCATCCGCCGCGCCGAACACCTCGTAAGGCACAATCTTCTCTTCCTCCTGCACTTCATTGTGGCGTCGGCCCATGAAACGCTTGATCGAGAAAACGGTGTTCTTCGGGTTCGTCACCTGCTGGTGCTTGGCGGGCTGGCCCACCAGCCGCTCGCCCTTCTCCGTGAAGGCGACGATGGAAGGGGTCACGCGGTTGCCCGAGGCGTTGATGAGCACCTTGGGCTGGCCGCCCTCCATGATCGCCACGACGGAGTTCGTGGTTCCCAGGTCAATTCCGATCGTTTTAGCCATGGTCGCTTACCTCTCAAATTTGGATTGCCAGTTCCCCGATCCAGGGTGAGACGCCGGCCTGCAACGGGCTCGGCTGGAGGCGAATCAGGGCCCTGGACGATGATCGGATTTGCAAAGCCGATGCCATCCTTTCGCTGCAATGACCGCCCCAACAGGCCGAAAAACCGCCCTCACAGCCGCTCAGGGCCTGCCATGCCCGCTCCACACGCCCCCACGCCTGCCACTTTGGCAACGCGAGGGGACGTCGGAGGACAGAGGTCGGAAGGCAGAGGGCGGGACGCTGTCGATGTTTGCCTCGCTCGGTGGCGATGGTGACCTTCACCGGTGGCGACAACCACACGCGCCTTCGGCCCGATGCGTTCTGACCTCCGCCCGCACCGCTTTGACCTGTCGTCCAACCTCAATCCCCTCCGGCCAACGGTCCTCTGCCCTCCGCCCTCCCTCACTTTTCCTCGGGTTTTTCCACATCAAATGACGATGGATGTTGAAAACCCCTTGAAATGCAGGTATTTTTTGCTTTTGTCACGGCTGTTCGAAGGACTCGACCCGTACCACGCAAGGAGAGCGTCACGATGGCAAAGAAGAAAGCCAAGAAAGCCGCCGCAAGCAGCGCGGCCAAAGCTCCGACGAAGAGCCAGATTTACAGCACCATTGCTGAAAAGACCGAACTGACCCGCAAGCAGGTTGCCGCGGTGTTTGATGAACTGTCGGCGCTGGCGAAGAAGAATCTTCGCGGCAGCGTGGGCCAGTTCACCGTGCCCGGCCTGTGCAAGATGGTCGTCAAGAAGCGCCCCGCCACCAAGGCACGCAAGGGCATCAACCCCTTCACCGGCGAAGAGCAGGTGTTCAAGGCCAAGCCCGCACGCAAGACCGTGCGCATTCGTCCCCTCAAGGCCGTCAAGGACATGGTGTAAGCAGGAATGGACAGGCCCACGACCCATACGGGTCCAAGCCCCATTCCCCCCGCAATCGACTGTATAGCCGTGACAAAACAGTGAACCCCTGAGAGGCTCCGATACTCAGGGGTTCTTGTTTTTTTATCAGGGCCACGGGAGTAGGGCCACGGGCCAAGGGGTTTGTCAATGGGCCTCTTCCCTCGGCCCCTGGCCCCTGACCCTTCCCACCTCACACCCTTCCCGTTCCGCTGTTCGTGGCGTCCATTTCGTTGATGCGGTCGATCAGCATGCGCAAGCGCGCATAGCTTTGGCGGTTGAAGTTGAACGCGAGGCGCGGCAGCTCCAGATGCTGCGTTTCGCCTTCCAGAGGCGTCGTCAACGTGATTGCGCCTTCACGGATGATCGACTTGAATTCGTCGTTCAACGCATCGATCTGCTTCTGCGTGAGCGGCCGCTGCATGCGCAGCACCAGTTGATCGCGCACGAAACGCTGCGAGTGATAGTTGGCGTAGAACTGTTGAATGTAGCGCACCGCATCGTCGACATCGTCGGTGACTTTGTAGAGCGACAGATCCTCGGGGCTGATCATGCCGCGCGCCAGCAGATGCTCGCGCACATATTGATCCCACGTATGCCAGTAATCATCGCCCGGCGAATCAACGAAAACCATCGGGATGGTGACCGCCTTGCCGGTTTGCACGAGGGTGAGCACTTCGAAGGCTTCATCCTGCGTGCCGAACCCGCCGGGGAACATTGCCACCGCGTCGGCTTGGGAAACGAACATGAGCTTTCGCGTGAAGAAGTAGCGAAAGGTGATGAGCTTTTCATCGCCCGCGATGATTTCGTTGGCGGTGGTTTCAAAGGGCAGTCGGATCGCCACACCGAAGGATGCTTCGCGTCCGGCGCCGCCGTGACCTGCGTGCATGATGCCGCCCCCCGCGCCGGTGATGACCATCCAGCCGGTCGCGGAGATGGTGCGACTGAACGCCTCAGCCGCCTTGAAGTGCGGGTGATCCTCAGGCGTGCGCGCCGAGCCGAACACGCTGATTTTGCGCACGTTTCGATAAGGGCGAAACACCTTCAGCGCATACCGCAGCTCCTTGAGCGAGCGGTTCATCAGCTTCAACTCGCCCGTGTCGGCTTCATCGGCAACGAGTTTGAGTGAGGTGTGCAGCATCTCGCGCACGAGCTTGCCTGAAAGTGAATCGGGTGTGCCGCCCACTGCGGCGATGATGTCATCGAGCTGCTGCACCAGGGCGGCGTCGATCCCGGTTGGTGAAGTTGTTCCACGCTTCGTGTTCATGCGTCAACGTTTCCTACCCGCCTTGCGCGGGAAAAACTCAGGTCAGAAAGGTACAAAACGCGGGAGCCCTGTTTATTCATACGTATTTCACCGACGTTTGTTCGCCTGATGGTCGTGACGGTCGCACATCCACCGTTCGCGCGAAAAAGCCCACGGGTCGCCATTGCAGCAGGCCCGTGGGCTTGGGGTGGTGGTGCTGGATAATGCGTTACTTTTTCGTGGTTTCTTCCAGCGTGGACACATCCTGCCGACCGGCGAACCCGGCGTCCACTTCGTGCCACGCCTGGATCCGCGCCTCGCCCATGTGCCAGCACAGGCTGACCTCGCGGCCGTTGGTCAACGCGGGAAAATCAACCAGCCCCTTCTCGAAATCCTTGATCTCCACACCCACGTGGTGCAGCTCATCCACGAACTGGCTGAGGTTGTCCATCGCCCGTTCGTAATCGGATTCAAGAACCTCCAGGGGCTCGTCCTGCGTACATTGCTCGATGCGGCGGCGGAGTTCCACCACCTGCTCGTAACACGAACACAAGTCCTCAATCACCGGGCGGACGTACGCCAACGCCCGATTCGCTTCATCAAGCGTGAAGTATTTCTTGCCCGGCTTGGGGCCCCTCGCGGCAACGGCTGTGATGTTTTCAGTGGGCATTGCTTTGTTCCCGGGTGTCTAACTGATTATTCGCTGCCCCCAAAACAAGTCAAACGACACGGGCGGCGTTTGCCGCAATCGGACCGACACTACTATCGACCGCTGCGGCCCTTTCAATTCAAAAACACCCGCGCGCCGCCGTCACGCCTGCCGCTGCCGATTCCACACTCGGGAAATAACACACGCGGACGCACCGCAACCCCGCCGGTCTGCGTGCAACCGTCGCAACACAATGAATCACGTTCGTTTAACTTTTCCGCGCAGGCGCAGCTGGTCTTCCCGCCGCACCGCCCAATCACGTGCCGCTATTCACGCCCGACACCTCTTCCACTCGCACGGGCACCACTTCCGCCTCCACCCCGCGCAGCTTCGCAAACGCAAGCTTCAGGTCGATCACCAGGCTCAAAAGCAGCGGCACCACGATAAGCGTGAACAGCGTCGACACCACCAACCCGCCCAGCACCACACTGCCCAGCCCCCGATACAACTCGCTGCCCGAGCCCGGCATCACCACCAGGGGCAACATGCCGAACACGCTCGTCAGCGTCGTCATAAAGATCGGCCGGATACGCGTGCGCACCGATTCACGGATCGCTTCGCGCGGAGCCAGCGCCTTGTCCAGCGCTTCGCCCGTATCGCTCACCCCACGCATGAAGTTCAGCGCTTGGTGCACGATCAGAATCGCGTTGTTCACCACCACGCCGATCAGAATCACGAAGCCCAGCATCGTCAGCACATCCAACTGCTGCGTGGGCACGAAATAGTGCAGCCCCGCCAGACCGATGAACCCACCCACCATCGCCAACGGCACGCTGAACATGATCACGAACGGAAAAAGGTAGCTTTCAAACAATGCCGCCATCAGCAGAAACGTCACCAGCAGCGCCAGGAACATGCGGCTCATGATCAGCGCCTTGAACGTTTCCAGGTTGAACCCCGTCCACTCGCCCAGCATGGCCGAGCGCACTTCCTGCAGCTTGTCCACCGTGCCCGCGAGCTGCACATCCACATCGCCCGCGATCGCGCCCTGCTGCCGCAGCTCCGCCACCACTTCCATCACACGGTTCGCCGCCGTTTCCAACGGCACCGCGCTCGGCGGATTCACCGTCAGCGTCACCGCGCGACGTTCCTCGATGCGTCGAATCTGCTCCGGGCTTTCCGATGTCACAATGTCCGCCACCGCCCCCAGAGGCACCGTGCCCGACTGCCCATTGCGATCGACAAACGCCACCGGCATCTTCTCCAGCGCATCGGTCGTCACCCGCACGTGCGGCGCACGCACCAGCAACATGTCGATCGACTTGCCGCCGATGCGGTAATCCCCCACATACGTGCCATCGACGAGCATCTGCACGTATCGGCCGAGTGTCTCCGTCGTCAGGTTCAGATCCGTCGCAACATGCCGACGCGGCTCCACGCGCAACTCCGGGTTGGGCAGGTTGAAGTTCGCCGGCGCCGGTTGCACGCTGCGGTATTCGGCGTACATCCGACCGAACAGCGCCGCGGCCGCCGCACGCAGCGTCTCGGGGTTCTGACCAATGATGTCGATCTCGATCGCGTTCGCCCCGCCCATGCCGCGACCGAAGATCGGCGGCTGGAACGCAAACCCGAACGACCCCGGGTTGCTCGCCATTGCGTTGTTCAACAGCGTCGCCACCGGCGCAACGTTCTGCTTGTCGCGACTCGCACCGCCCATGAAGATCGTGTTGTTGAACGTCACGAAAAAGTAGTTGTCGATCAACGGCGTGGGCAACACCACATCGGGCATGCGCGGATCCACCACCGGCGGAAGGCTCGCCACCTGCGCCGGGTCGTTCGGGTCAGCCTCCCAGTACGGCCGAATCGCACGCTCCACCGTCTTCTGCGCGATGTTTTCCTCAATATGCTGCGGGTTGTACGCCGGCGGCGTCTGCATCATGCCGAACACCAGGTTGCGGTTTCCGCCCGGCAGATAGCTCGTCGGCGGCGCGAGAAAATACGCCCCCGCCACCGACAGCAACGTGAACGCCGCCACGATCCCCAGGCGCGCCACCGTCCCCACCAGGTTCGGCTGCGTCAGCCAGTGGATCGCGTTCGCCCACACCGACCGCAGCCCATCAAAGACGTTCGCCACGCCGCCCAGCGAACGCAGCGCCCGCATCACACCGCTCTTCGGCTCCACGTACTCTTTGGCGAATCGCGCCGCCGCCGTCGGAATCACCGTCACCGACACAATCAGCGACAGCGCCACCGCCGCACAGATCGCCAGCGCGATGTCGCGGAAAAGCTGCCCCGCTTCCTCTTCCATGAAGAGCACCGGCACAAACACCGCCAACGTCGTCAGCGTCGACGCCAGCACCGCGCCCCACACCTCGCTGGCAGCGTCATACGCCGCCTGCCGCGGCCGCTTGCCCATCCCCAGGTGCCGGTCGATGTTCTCCAGCACCACGATCGCGTTGTCCACCACCATGCCCACCGCGAAACTCATCCCCGCGAGGCTCACCACGTTGAGGTTGCGACCGAACGCACGCATCGCCACAAACGTGCCGATCACCGAAATCGGAATCGCCAGCGAGATGATCACCGTCGGCCGAATACTCCGCAGGAACAGCAGCAACACCACCACCGCCAGTGTGCCGCCCATCCACAGGTTGTTCACCACCAGCGCCCGCGCATCGTCGATGTAAACCGTCTCGTCGTACACCTGCTCAATGGTCAGCGTGTCGGGGTTCGGCCCCAGGTGCGGCAGAATGTCCGTCCGCACCACTTCCAGCCGCTCACGCAGTTCCTCCATCGTCGTCATCACGTTGGAGCCGACCTCGCGAATCGCGTTCATGGCGATCGCCGGCTTGCCGCGCGACCGTACAAACGATCGCCGCTTCTGCAGCGTCTCCTTCACATCCGCCAGATCGCGCACCCGCACCGGGCCGCCGTCCGTCTGCACCACCACCGTTTCCAGCACCTGCTCGATCGTGTCGTACTGACCCACCGTGCGCACACGCACATCGAGCCGGCCGTCCACCACCTCGCCCGCCGAAATGTTCGTGTTCTCCGTCCGCAGCGCCTGACGGAACTGCTCCACCGTGATGCCGCGCTCCGCCAATCGTCGCGGGTCGATCTCGATGTGCACCTCCCGGTCGCGACCGCCATACACGTTCACCTTGCTGATGCCCACCACACGTTCGAGGAACGGCTTGACCCGGTCCTCCACGTGATCGCGGATCGATTCCACATCGAACTCCGGATCGTTCGACGTGATGATCATCCACGCGATCGCGTTCTGACTGGCGGCGTCGGCGACCGTGATCACCGGCTGATCCACCTCCGTGGGATAGTCCGGCACCTCACGCAGCTTGTCCGACACCTCCTGCAACGCACGCGTCATGTCCGTGCCGATGTTGAACTCCAGCGTCACCTCGCCCCGGCCACGCGACGCCACCGACACCATCTTCCGCAAACCCGAAACGCGCTTGAGCACCTCCTCCTGCTTCTCGAGGATGTCCTGCTCGATCTGTTCCGGATCGATGCCGACCCACGTCGTCTCCACCGTAATCACCGGCTGATCGACGTTGGGCACAAGCTGAACGGGAATCGTAAACAGCGAGATCAACCCGGCGAGCACAAGCAAAAGCACGCCCACGCTGACCTTCACCGGGTTGCTGATCGAAAAACGTAAATAATCCATGGGTATCGCGGCCGAAGGGCCAAGGAAAAGTCGCTGGGTTGAGTATGGATCACAAAGCGGCGTTCCGCATGCCCGCGAACCTCATCCATCAAGGTGCCGCGCCTTGGCCGGGAACGCCTTCATCATCCTGCGTGTCACCTGTTCATCGTGCGCTGAGCCATCAGTTCTGCTGCGCCGTCGCCGCGGATTTGACCTCCATCAGCGGTTGTCCCGGCATCATGATGCGCTCGCCCCCTTCAACCACCACGGGCATGTCGTTGGTCAGTGCCACCCCCGATGTCGACTCCACCACGTACCGTCCGCCGTGACCGAACAGCACCTGCACCGGAATCGACACTGCCTTGCCCTCCACCGCCGCCCACACCACCGGGCCACGCGGCGTCTGAAGCACCGCATCGCGTGGCACCGTCACCGCCTGAATCTGCTGCGTCGTCGGAACACGCGCCACCACGCTCATCCCCGACATCAGCTTGCCCTGCTGATCCGACAGACGAATCTTCACCGGGAACGTCCGCGACGCGTTCATGCCCTGCGGCACGATCGCCACGATCTTCCCTTCCACCGACTGGCCGATCGCTTCGATGTAAACCTCCATCGCAGCGCCAACCTCAACGTTGTTGATCAGCCGTTCGGGCACATCGATCACTGCATCGATCGAGCCATGCGACACGATCTCGACGATCGCCGCGCCGACGTCCGCCCATTCGCCCACCTCGATCATCTTGCGCACCACGACGCCATCGAACGGCGCGTGGATGATCAGACGTTCCATTTCGCGTTGGGCACGGTTGAGCGCTGCCTCTGCGGTGCGGATCCGCGCCGCCGCGGCCGTCACCCGCGCTTCGTCCGCTTCATACACCGCCCGGGCCTCATCGTATTCCCGCTGCTTGGCGACGCCGGTTCGCAGCAGCTCCTCGAGCTTGTCCATGTCGCTGCGGGACTTGGCCAACCGCGCCTGGGCTTCCAGGTGATCCGCCTGAGCGCCGGCAAGCGCCGCCTCAGCCGTCGACACCGCGATCTTCGCCCACACATCGTCCACGCGCGCCAGAACCGTGCGGCCACGCTCCACCACGTCGCCCTGGTCGACGGCCAACTCCACGATCTTGCCCGCCACCTCCGACGCCACGACCGATTGACGCACCTGCTGCAGCCGGCCGACCACATCCCACTGGTTCTGCACCGTCTCGACTTTCGCGACCCCGAGGCGCACCGTCGCCGGCGGCGGCCCCTGCTGCTCCGCCTGCCCCGGTGCCGACGTCACCGACCCCAGCATCAGCGCCGCGGCCAAACAACCACCCACCCAATCCATTGACTTCAAGCGCATCACCATTCAACTCCACAACAACCCCGACCGGCATTGTAGGGTTCCGCCGGCCGGCAAACGTTGATCGACGCTAACTTTCCACAGGAAAGACTTATTTCACGCCCGCGATCGATTTCGACGCTGACGCACCCCACCGACCGATGGCGAATAATAACCAAACAACAATCGGCGTCAATGTGGACGATCTCAGATCCGAAACTTCGGACTGCCCCACATACGCCCCGCAGGCATCAAAGTACCATCGCCGCGCCACCTTGATTTTGGCATATGTTAGGATATGATTCGGAAGAGGCCGCAGGCCCGAGGTCAAAAGAGAAGGAAGGAGTTCCGACGCCGGGGACAGAGGTCCGCGATCGGATGCCAGAACACAGTAACAACCTGTTGTGTCCGCACTTAAGCTCAAATCCGAATCCGAAAATCTGAAATCCGCAATCAAAAGACCATGTCGTCTTTGTCGTGGGGGTGACATCGCGAATTTTCGATGCAACACAAATCAAAACAACACGTTACAGCAATCCGACCAGGTTCGAGGGGGAGGGGTGACGACATACCTCCCCAACAACCATGCCCCCCCAACCGGAAAGGAGCCGCCAAGACAATCATCGACCATCATCCCACCTTACGACCGCCAGCCACCGCTCCCTCTGGCCTCCGTCCTCTGACCTCTGACTTTTGGCCTCTGGCCTCCGCCCGCCCGGCCGCAAATCGGGGTACCTCCCAGCGACCTTTTCGGGTATCATGGATTGACGGATGGCCCGGGCTCCGGGTCGTCTGCTCGCACCCGTCTTCCGAAGTTCGGCGGCGTTCATCCCCTCCCTCCAGGTCGCCGCGGCGGATCGGTGCAAATCATTCCGCCCGTCTCGGGAAATCCCCCACTGGCGCGGCTATGATTGTTTAAGTCGTTACGGAGATTGCATCTATGGCCAGAACACCCATCGAACACGCCAGTGACTTTGACGGACAGGAAATCCGAAAGGGCGATACCGTCGCCACCCTCAACGACAACGTCACCGCCAAGGTATGCGACCTGTGCGAGGACGGCGGCATGGAATGGGTGCGTCTGCGACCGGCGCATCAGCCGTACGGCCGGGGCATCTGGCATGCCGCCGACCGCGTCGTGAGGCTCAGTGGATCGCGCAAGAAGTCGACCGACAGCGCCAGTGGAACCGCCGCTGCGAGCTCAGCCAAGAAGTAGCGGTCGTAACGATTCAGTATCGGCATCTCATCGCTGAACCTTTAAAAAAACTTTCACCTTTTTCTTGCCTGGGGTATAGTCTGCCTCGCAAAGGGAGAACGGATGCCCGTTGAGGGCTTCCCCTCCGGCGGCTGCGGGCGGTGGGCCCCGGCCACGGAAACCTCTCCGGGGCATGGAGTTCCGGGGTTCATCCCGGGGGTTCGTTCCCGGGGGTTCGTTCCGGGGGTTCGTTCCGGGGGCAGGAAGGAAAAGGTGAGGAAATGGGACTCGAGCAACTGGGTCGACGGTTGTCGTTTCGACCAAGCGTGGTGAATCTGATGGCGGTCGGCGCATCGCTGGCCTGGGTCGCCGTGGTGGGTGCCGCGGTCGCGCAGATGACCTGGCAGGTCGACCCGACGTACATGGAACTGCGCGCGGTGGTCGGCTCACGATCCACTTCGGAACCGGCGCGCCGGATGAACGTTGTGGAAGACGTTCTGTATGAAGTCGTTGCTGAAACGGATGAAGTGATGGAGCCGGTGGCTGCGACGGCTGTTCCGGAAGCTGAGCCGGTGACGGAACAGGTTGAGCCGACGGTGGAGATTCTGGAAGTGATCGAACATGCGCCGGGTGCGGCCGTGGCGCATGATGGGTTGATGTTTGATGGTCGACCGCTGCGAAAGGTTCGCACGATCCGCATGCTGGTGACGGCGTACAGCCCCGATGAGCGTTCATGCGGCAAGTGGGCGGACGGCATCACGGCTTCGGGTTACAGCGTGTGGACGAACGGCATGAAGCTCGTTGCGGCCGACACCAAGGTGCTTCCCTTCCACTCGATCATCACCGTGCCGGGCTACAACGATGGTCGGCCGGTGCCGGTGCTCGACCGCGGCGGCGCGATCAAGGGCAATCGTCTGGATGTTCTGATGCCCACCCACGAGATCGCCCTGCAATGGGGTGTGAAGCGACTGGATGTGGATGTGTGGGAATACGCGGACTGACGGGGATGCTATCCCCGGGCTTCATGGCCGAGCGAGGGGTGACGGGAGTGGTATAGTGGGGGGATGCTGACAGCAGGGATGCGTAAGCGGTGGCGGTTCGTCGGGGAGGATGCGAGCGCGACGGAGCGGATGGAATCGCTGGCGCGCGCGTTGGCGGTGCACCCGCTGGTGGCGCGGCTGCTGGTGAACCGCGGCCTGACCGATGCGGAAACCGCACGGAGATTTCTTAAGCCGACGCTGAACGATCTGCATGATCCAGCCCTTCTGCCGGGCGTGACGGCCGCGGCGCAGCGCATCGTCGAGGCGGTGCGCGACAAACAGCCGATCGTGATTTATGGCGATTACGACGTGGACGGCGTCACGGCGAGCGCGATCCTGTATCACACGCTGCGCTTCATCGACGCCGATGTTCATACGTATGTCCCGCACCGCATTGATGAGGGGTACGGCCTGAACTGCGAGGCGATCGCGAGCATCGCAACCGGCGGGCGGGATGCCGCGGGTCAATGGCGGATGGCGGACGCGGGGGGCGTGGTTGAAGCGGTGAAGCCGCTGATCGTGTCGGTCGATTGCGGGATCACCGCGACGGAACCGGCCGAGACGGCGCGACAGTACGGCGTGGACCTGATCATCACGGATCACCATGAGTTCGACCCCGCCAACCTGCCCAACGCTCACACACTTGTTCATCCCCGCCTCGGCAATTCGCAATCCATCTATCCGTTTGCCGATCTGTGTGGCGCTGGGGTGGCGTTTAAACTGGCATGGCAGGTGGCACGGGTGTGGTGCGGGTCGGATCGGCTGCCGGAGAGCTTCAAGACGCTGATGGTCGATCTGCTGTCGCTGGCGGCGTTGGGAACGGTGGCGGACGTGGTGCCGTTGGTGGGTGAGAACCGGGTCCTGACGCGGTTCGGTCTGGGGCGGATCAAGTTCACGCGGTTTGTGGGGCTCAATGCGCTGATCGATGCGGCGCGGTTGCGTGACGAGAAGATCGATGCGTATCACGTGGGGTTTGTGCTGGGGCCCCGGCTCAACGCGTGCGGCCGAATGGGACATGCCGCGCGTGCGGTGCATCTGCTGACGAAGGCGGAGCCGGAAGAAGCCGCCCAGATCGCCGAGTTTCTGACGCACGAGAACGACCGGCGTCGCGCCACGGAGCGGCAGATCTTCGCTGAGGCGACCGCCATGGTTGAAGCGGCAGGGTATGACAGCGAATCAAGCCGGGCGATCGTGGTGGGCAAGGAGGGTTGGCACGCGGGGGTCATCGGGATCGTGGCGAGTCGGCTGGTGGAGAAGTTCTGTCGACCGGTCGTGATCCTGAACATGGACAACGGCGAGGCGCACGGCTCGGCGCGAAGCGTGGACGGCGTGTCGATGCACGAGGTGCTGACGTCCTGTGCGGAACATCTGAAAACGTTCGGCGGTCACGCGATGGCGGCGGGGCTGCGGCTGGAGACATCGCGCATCGATGCGTTCCGCGAGGCAATGGTGGCGCAGGTGAACGCGCTGCTGTCCGTCGATGAGCTGACACCCGTGGTGCGGATCGATGCGGCGTGCGAACTCGCCGACCTGGATCTGACACTCGTGCAGCGACTGACGGACCTTGCACCGTTTGGTCGCGGCAATCCGCAGCCGACGTTGTGCATGCGCGATGTGCGGATCGCCCGGTTGCCGATGCGTGTGGGCAGCACCGGAGCGCACCTGAAGTTCACGGTGACGGATGGATCGCGGCACATCAACGCGATCGCCTTCAACCAGGGCGACCTTGCCCCGCAGCTCGTACCCGGCACACGGGTGGATCTGGCGTTTGAGCCGAAGATCAACGAGTGGAACGGACGGCGGAGCGCCGAATTGAACGTCGTTGACATTCGGGTGAAGTGAGACCCGAATCGTCCATCAGCGACCATTCATATTCGAATTGCCGATTGGTCACTCGACGGTGACTTTGCGGATCGAGCCCTGGAGCGACACGACGTAGATTTCGCCCTGTTCGTCTTCGCCGAAGCTGGCGATTTCGGGGGTGAAGCCGATGACGTGGGGGCCCTGTCGTTCCTTGGTCTGGGGGTTGTATTGCAATGCCCACATGAGTCCGGTGGCGTAGTCGCCGTAGATGTACCAGCCGTCGAGTTGCGGGATGTTTTTGCCGCGGTAGACGTATCCGCCGGTGATGGACTTGGATTCGCTGTGGTTGTGTTCGACGATGGGGTCGATGAGTCCATCGGGTTCGCCGCGTTCGGGGGTACGGTAGGCATGTGCGCCTTCGCGGATGTTCCAGCCGTAGTTCCCGCCCCTGGTGACGAGGTTGATTTCCTCCCAGAGTTCCTGTCCCACATCGCCTGCGTAGAGGTCGCCGGTTTTGCGGTCGAAGCTGAACCTCCAGACGTTTCGCAGGCCGTAGGCGTAGATTTCGGGGCGAGCGTTGGGGCGATTGACGAAGGGGTTGTCCTGCGGGATGGCGTAGGGCTTGCCATCGGCGCCGGGCTTGTCGACATCGATGCGAAGGATGGTGGCGAAGAGTGTTCGCAGGTTCTGGCCGTGCCGATGCGGGTCGCCGCCCGAACCGCCATCCCCCAGCGCGATGTAGAGGTAGCCATCCGGGCCGAACTCGATCATGCCGCCGTTGTGGTTCCAGTAAGGCTGGGGCAGTTCAAGCAGGACCTGTTCGCTGTCGCGGTCGATGGTACGGCCATCCTCTTTCATGGTGAAGCGTGACAGGACGTTGCGTCGTCGGCCCTGAGCGGTGTAGTGGAGGAAGACCTGGCGGTTTTCGCGGTACTTGGGATGAAACGCGATGCCGAAGAGCCCTTCTTCGTTCTGTCCGCCCTCGGCGGCGGGGCTGAGCACCTTGCTGCGCAGGTCGATGGCCACGTGTGCTTCGCTCACATCGGGCGCGTTGTCGAAGATGAAGACGCGGCCGGACTGCTCCACCACGAGCAACCGGTTGCTGCCATCGGGGATGTGGGTGAGGTAGACGGGCCGTTCGAAACGAAGCGCTTCGAAGACCGGGGTCATCGCGAGCTTGGGCAACGGTGATTCGTCAGCGCGGACAGCGGCGACGAAAGCGAGCGGAAGGATCAGCAACAGGTGCAGCATGCGCATGGTAAGGCTCGCGAACGGGTGAAACGTGGTGTTCGTTGGGACGCCATGATAATGGGTGGGGGCGGGGCGTGTCTTGCGAGAGGTCGGTGGCCCCGAGGATGGCGATCCTTGGGCTTTATAAAAGAAGAACGCCCGGCGCTTGGGGGCGCCGGGCGTTTGGGGGTCAGGTTGTCCTTCGAGGATTATTCTTCGAAGTTGTTGGTGTTGACGGTGGAGAACCGCACGGGCTGGCTTCGCAGCGACTCAGGTCGCTGGGTCTTGCCTTCGATCAGCTCGGTGTCGGGCTTGCGATCGAACTCCTGCGAACCGGCGAGGACGATGTCCCAGTTGGTGGCGGCGGCTCGTTCGAGCAGCTGCTGCTGAGCCATCATCTCGTCGAGGCGCTTGCGGGTGCGTTCCCGAGCGGCTTCGGCTTCCGCCAGTGCCGACTCGATGTTGGACGCACGGAACACCTCGTTGCGCTGCGCCACGGCCGTCTCACGGGTTCGCTCGGACCCGACCTGGGTGACGCGGGCATCGAACTTGGCACGGACCGCACGCTCCTGAGCCCGGGCGATCTGACGCTGCGCTTCGGCGCGGGCCTTGGCGATGGCGTCTTCGACCTTGGCTTCGACGGTGTTGGCATCGAGACGCGCCAGGCTGCGTTCGGCGTTGGCGGCCGCTTCAGCGCGACGACGCTCGACTTCCGCTTCGCTCTTGAGGCCAGCCACCTGGATGAGCGTTCGCGAACGATCGATCTCGGTGCCGGTGAGCGCCTGTTCGAGCTGATACTGCGCCTGGAGGCGGGCGATTTCCACGTCGGCGATGCGACCGGCGACGTCCGCCAGCGTCATGCCTTCCTGGTAGCTCACCTTGGCGACGGTTTCGTGCGACTCGATGGACTCATCGAGCTTGGCAAGTTCGGCTTCGAGCTTGGCCTGGGCCGCGGCGATCTGCGCGTCGATCTGCGACGCCAGCGCGGTCTGCTCACGCTCGATGCTGCGCGCTTCAGCCAGGAGGCGACGGCGCTCGGCTTCACCACGCTGCTTGAGCGAGGCGAGCTCCGCTTCCAGTGCCGCCCGTTCGCTGGCGCCTTCCTTGCGGGCGGCGTCGGCTTCGATCTCGAACTGGCGAGACATCACCTGGGCGACTTCGAGCTCACCCTTGGCGCGGCTGCGCAGGTCCTCGACTTCAGCCAGCGCTTCCTTACGGAAGGTTTCGGCTGCGGCGAGCTGAGCTTCGTGGTTGGTACGGGCGGCTTCGACAATCGCCTTGAGCTCCGCCTGCACCGCGGCGAACTGGGCATCGGCCTGCACGCGCAGGTTCCGCGCCTGAGCCTTGCGTTCTTCCGCCAGCGCGATGCGCTGATCACGCTCGGCACGCAGCTTCGACCGCGACTCGTCGTAGGTCGCTTCCACGATCTTCCGCTTGGCGTCGGCGCGGGCACGCTCCTTCATCACCTCGGCGAGCGAAGCGCGGTAGGCAGCCACCCGTTCCGGTTCCACGCGGGGCGCGATCGGCTCAACGGTTGGATGCTGCGGCACATCGTGCAGGCTCTCGTCATCGGCGTCGGTCGACGCGGTCTTGCCGCCGGTTTCGACCTGACCGGACTTCTGCCTGGCGGCGAATTCGGCGAGGATTTCCTCACGCAGGCGAGCCGCTTCAGCGCGTGCCTCGGCTTCGATCTGCCGCTGCACCTCTTCGGCGAGTTCCTGCTCGTGAGCGGCCGTCTCCCGCAGCGCCGCGGCGCGGGCTTCGGCTTCGGCCTTGATGAACTCGTTGCGAGCCATCGACTCGGCACGGATGGCTGCGACGTGGATGTTCTCCACCTCCGCCAG
>CAZEFM010000015.1:0-16092 GCA_964511575.1 uncultured Phycisphaeraceae bacterium
CCCAGCTACAACGCCGTGGGCAACACGACGAGCTTCCCGCAGCCCAACGACCCCACCAGCAGCTACGACGCGACCTATGACGCGTGGAACCGGCTGGTGAAGCTCGTGGATGGCAGCAACACCGTCGCGGAGTACGGCTATGCGATCCTACCGCGACAGCGGTCAGGAACTTCACCCGTTGCATGCGCTCACGAACCGCCGGAACCAATCGCACGGCCAATTGGTCAGCAATTCGATACAGCTCCAACGGGTCGAGCGTCCCCTCACTGGTGCCCGGTGGATCGTATGACGTGAGAAATGGAATCAGCATGCTCACGCTGTCATCTCCAAGCACCGCCGTATCCGAACCGTCGTATCTGACCGCTAATTCGACTTGATGTCAACAGAATCCCAGCAGTTTGCTGCCAGGCGCTTCAGCGATGGGGCATTTGAGCTTGCCACCGTGAGGGTGTGATGGCTTCGTGTGGCAACGGACAACCACGTCGCCCCCCCCAAACATGGGGAGCTATCGTGCCTCACCACGACGCACTGGTCGCCAAAATAGTCGCATCACCGACGCGTTCTGCCGTTAAGCGTTCTCCACAATCGCGGCGTCGTTCACCCCAATGTTCCCGTTGCTTCGTGTAAACACGCGGATGTGGCGGGGGCGGATGTAGACGGTGCTGCCGGCTTGGAGGTTCATAGTGCCGAAGCGTTCCTGTGACAGTTCGACGAGCAGGGGCTGCTGTTCACTCGTGCGCACTTCGACGCGCACCACCGGCCCGGCGGAGTGGATGCGTTCGATCAAGGCTTGCGTCGTCACGCTGCCGTTCGGTTGAGTGTCGATCGTCACATCATGTGGACGGATGAACACGCTCGCATCGCCGTTCTCCGATTCGTTGCCGCGATACGGCATCTCCAGCGCGCCAAATCGCACGCGATCCGATTCAATTCTTCCGTGGAACTGGTTCACGTTCCCGAGGAAGTTCATGACGAACTCCGTCTGCGGATGGTGGAACACCTCATCGGGCGTGCCAACCTGTTCGACACGTCCCTTGTTCATGATGACCACCTCGTCAGCAACTTCAAGCGCCTCTTCCTGGTCGTGCGTCACAAAGACGCTGGTGACGTGTATCTCATCATGAAGCCTTCGCAACCACGTGCGCAGCTCCTTGCGCACCTTCGCATCCAGCGCGCCAAACGGTTCATCGAGCAACAGCACCTTCGGTTCGACTGCGAGCGCTCGCGCGAGCGCCACGCGCTGACGTTGCCCGCCCGACAACTGACTGGGGTAACGATGCGCAAGGTTCTCGAGTTGAACCAGCTTGAGCAGCTCATGCACCCGACGCGCGATCTCCTCCTTCGAGTGTCGTTCGCGTCGCGGCCTCACCTGCAATCCGAACGCCACGTTCTGAAACACGCTCATGTGCCGAAACAGCGCATAATGCTGAAACACGAATCCCACCCGGCGATGCCGCACATGCTGATTGGCGACATCCTCCTCGTGAAAGAGAATGCGGCCGCTACCCGGATCGGTCTGCTCCAATCCCGCGATGATACGAAGCAGCGTTGTCTTGCCCGATCCCGATGGCCCCAGCAGCGCAACGAGCTTGCCTGTGGGAATCGTCAGCGACACATCATCGAGCGCGACAAACTGACCGAAGCGCTTGGTCACGTTGTTGATTTCAATGCTCATATCTGCTCTTCCTCGGATTCACGGGTGGATTCGAGCCCGCGTTGAATCGCCACACGGCTGCGCCACTCAACAAGGCTCTTGAGCACAAGCGTCAGCAACGCCAGCAGGGCCAGTAGCGATGCCATCGCAAAGGCTGCGACAAAGTTGTATTCGTTGTAGAGAATCTCCACGTGAAGGGGCAGTGTGTTCGTCTTGCCGCGGATATGCCCCGACACGACCGACACCGCGCCGAACTCGCCCATCGCCCGCGCGTTGCAGAGGATCACGCCATAGAGCAATCCCCACTTCACGTTAGGCAGTGTGACGCGAAAGAACGTCTGCCACCCGGAGGCGCCGAGCGTCATCGCTGCCTGTTCCTCGTCGCTGCCCTGCTCCTGCATCAGCGGGATCAACTCGCGCGCCACAAACGGGAACGTCACAAACAGTGTCGCCAGCACGATCCCCGGCACCGCAAAAATGATCTCGATCTGGCGCTCCGCCAACCACGTGCCCAACCAACCATGCAGGCCGAAGAGCAACACGTAAACAAGTCCGCTGATCACCGGCGATACGGCGAACGGCAGATCAATCAGCGTGATCAGCAGATTCCTGCCGCGGAACTCGAACTTCGCAATTGCCCATGACGCGGCCAGCCCGAACACGACGTTGAGCGGCACGGCGATCGCCGCCACCAGCAGCGTCAACCGAATCGCACTGATCGCCGCGCCATCATTGAAGCTCGCGAAGTAGGCGAATACCCCTTTACGAAACGCCTCAGCGAACACGGCGACAAGCGGCACAAACAGGAACAGCGTGAGAAACAACAGCGCGATGAGCGTGACGCTCACGCGCACCCAGGAGGGCTCCCTCGTTGCGGGGCGTGTCGTCGACTTCGGCGCAGTGTTTCGGCGCAGGGCAATTGTGCCAGCCATCTTAACCTCCATGGCGCGACCAACGGCCGCTCCACCATTGCAGCAGATTGATCGAAAGAAGCAGCCCGAATGACGCAACAAGCATCACCACCGCGATCGCTGTCGCGCCGGGATAGTCATACTGCTCAAGTTTGGTGATGATGAGTAGCGGCGCGATCTCCGTTTTCATCGGCATGTTGCCGCTGATGAACACCACCGACCCGTACTCTCCCAGCGCCCGCGCAAAGGCGAGGGCGAAGCCCGTCAGAAGAGCCGGCAGCACGGCCGGGAGTATCACGCGGCGAATCGTCTGCCATCGTGATGCTCCCAGCGCGGCTGCCGCTTCCTCCACTTCCGCATCAAGATCCTCGAGCGCGGGTTGAAGCGTTCGCACAACGAACGGCAGGCCGATGAACGTCAGTGCGATCGTAATGCCCAACGGCGAGAAGGCTGTCTTGATGCCGACCGCGGCAAACCACCTGCCGATCCAACCCGTGGGGCCGTACAGCGTGGTCAGTGCGATGCCCGTCACCGCGGTGGGCAGGGCGAACGGAAGGTCGACGATCGCATCCACGAGCTTTTTGCCCGGAAAGCTGTAGCGTACGAGCACCCAGGCGACCAATGTTCCGAAGATGACGTTGATCATCGCCGCAGCAAACGATGCGCCGAAGCTCAGCTTGTATGCCGCCATCACGCGCGGATCGGTGACAGTGGACCAGAATGCGCTGAATCCCATCGTGCCGGCCTTGAAGAACAAGGCCGACAGTGGGATCAGCACGATCAGGCTCAGGTACAACACGGTAAACCCGAGTGTGAGCCCGAAGCCTGGAAGTACGGAAGGCTGTCTGATACGAAACATTCGTCTTCCTGTCAGAAACTCCACTGCAACTGCGCGCGAAGGACGAACTGGTTGTCGTCGCTGCTGCGCAGCAGCCCTGCGCCGCTGTTGGCAACCGGTACGGGATCGAGCGTGTAAAGCGCATCGACCGACACCTTCGCGCTGTGCTTGTGGATGTAGTAGTTGACCCCTGCCGTCAGGATGGTGAGATCATCGTCGGCGAGGTTGCCGGTGCCGCCCTGCGTGCCCGCGCCGTTGTTGCGGTAGTACACGTTGTCGAAGTGGATCCATTCGTATCGTGCGAACAGTTCCACCTCATCAGGTACGATGAAGACACCGCCCTGCACCACCACGCCGAACTGATCCGCGCCATCAAGCTGCGATGGCAGGCCACCCGCCCCGCCGCTCCCGTTGTCGTCCAGATGCTGCCCGTAGAACGCGGCGAAGAAGTTCGCGCCACCGAACTCGAGCGACACATCAGCCGTGTACTTGATAATGTTCGGTGTGTGCGTGCCCGATCCTTCCTCACCGATCTCGTAGTCAACCGCGGCACCAATCAATGCGCCAAAAGGATCGTTCGACCAGCTCGTGAAGTCGTCGAACTGCTTCATGTTGCCCGCAAGCAGCAACTCCGCACGCCCCGCAAACGCGATGTTGGTACGATCGGCGTTGAACTCGCTGCTGCCGGCATACGACCCGTCATGCACCGCAACAAACGCACGCAGCCAATCGTTCTTGAACGTCAGCTCCGCGCCCTGGCTGAAGTCGATCGTGAAGTAGTCCGCGACATACGACCGCTCAACCGCCAACTGCCGAAACGCATTAACCGATTCCTCGCGAGCGAACTGTGGCTTCAACTGACCAACAGCGATATTCCAGTTATCCGTCAGGTTGTAGCCGAGATAAGCGTACTCGAGGAACAGGTCGCCATCTGATCGATCCGCGTTGAAGCGAATGCGATAGGTCAACCGCGGGTCGAACGCATGGCCACGAAAATCCAGCCGTGCGCGGCGAATCACGAATCCACTCTCGTCCTCATCCGTGCCCGAGGGTTGATCGCTGCTGTTGTAGATGTATCGCACCTGCCCGTCGATGTTCGTGCGAAGCAGGAAGTCGCCATCGGCAGAACCAATGAAGAATCCGTTCTTGTATCCGGCGAGTACCGCGTCCGACTGAAAACTGGCGCGCGTTTCAGCATCGGCGAGCACCTCGCGAACAATCTCACGGACCTGCTCTGCCCGCTGCTCGTTCCACCACGTTGCTTCCTTCTGCTCACGCAACGCGCGCAACTGCGCTTCCTGGGCATCGACTTTCGCCCGAAGTGCTGCGAGCTGCGCAGCAACGGCGTCTGAGCCTTCATCCGCCATCGCTGGTGTTTGACTGAGCAAAAGCAACACGATTGCACTTCCCTGTAAATACCTTCTGGCTTCCATAGCCGGAGCTCCTTTCTTCGATCTGTTGATCGAAAGGGGGGAAGCTCCGGTTGTCCGGTCGCTTCGGATTGTGTGACTCGCCAACGCAGCGAGTCGTCCGTGACGATTCGTTACCGATGCGCGCGAGATCCACCCGGGACATCGAAGCGCACCTTTTCACATTGCTCGACCTGCACCACGCGGCCGTCGTGTACCGTGATGGTCAGGTGGCCGTACTTCAGCGTGGCGATTTTCCGTCGCACCAGTCCCATCCAGCCCAGTGGCGGCGCTGGTGGATGTCCCGCTTCCTTGATATCTGGCGTCACAGGTCGTCCTTTATGATTTGGGTTGATAGATCTGGTCGAACGTTCCGCCGTCGTTGAAGTGAGTCTCCTGCGCTTTCTTCCAACCGCCAAACGCATCGTTGATGTTGATGAGTTCAAGATCGGGAAAGCGTTTGAGGTCCTCGGCATCGGCGTACTCCGGCCGAACCGGTCGGTAATAGTGTTTCGCCGCGATTTTCTGCCCGACGGGGGAGTAGAGGTATTCCAGGTAAGCGCGGGCCACCTCGACCGCATCGTGATTCTTCGCGTTGCCATCCACGACCGTCACCGGCGGCTCGGCAAGAATGCTGATGCTGGGAACGACGATATCGAACTTGTCCGGCCCCAGTTCATTGACAGCAAGAAACGCCTCGTTCTCCCACGCCAACAACACATCGCCGATACCTCGCTGAACGAACGTGTTGGTCGATCCCCGCGCACCGGAATCGAGCACGGGCACGCGGCGGAACACTTCCGTGACAAACTGCCGCGCCTTTTCATCGCTGCCATACTTGCGTTGGGCATAGGCCCAGGCGGCGAGATAGTTCCATCGCGCGCCGCCCGATGTTTTGGGGTTGGGCGTGATTACCTCGATACCGGGCCTGACCAGGTCGTCCCAATCGCGAATCGATTTGGGGTTGCCCTTGCGAACGAGGAACACAATGGTCGAGGTGTATGGCGCGCTGTTGTTGGGCAACCGGTTCTGCCAATCGAGCGGCATGAGTCCGGTCTTCTCGGCAATGACATCGATGTCATATGCCAGCGCCAACGTGACCACATCGGCCTTGAGTCCGTCCATCACGGCCCGCGCCTGCTTGCCCGCCCCGCCATGCGACATCTCGATGGTGACGGTCTGGTTCTGCGTCTCGCGCCAGTGGCGGGCGAACGCCTCATTGAACTCGCGATAGAGTTCGCGTGTCGGGTCGTACGACACGTTGAGCAGCTGCACACGTGGTCGAGCGCCCCCGTCGGTCGCCGCGTCCGAGGTTGAGCGGTCGCACCCCGCGAGCGCAGCGCCGGCCACAAGAATTCCCAAAACAGCAAGTCGATACATCGCTTCGTTCTCCTGAACGCATCCGCCGACGTCCAATCACCGGTCTGACACGTTGCGGCGGGAGAATGCAATGGAGATGCCGCTTTGGCGCCACGAATCGCAACGCATTAATTTTCATAAACTTAAGACTTGGCATCGCCACATCTGCCATAGCAATACATCATATTTAACGGATTTTTCCTTTAAATGAGATGGCAGACCGTGATATTTGATGTACACTATGCCCCATGGAACAGGTGCATCGGCTGCTCATCCAGGTCTGGCGCGAGGCGTGCCGGCACATCGATATCGCCGACTCGGCCGGGCGCATTGCGACCATCGTTGCCCAGCACTCGCCCATTGACCGGCTTGTCGTTCTTGCGTTCGACCCCTCCTGCGATCAGATCATCCCCCGGGCGGAGGCACTCAACGACCGAGCCCCCTCGCTGACACCCCGACTGCTGAACCGCAAGGACAAACGCCTGCTTCAACAGTGGCTACGGGCCCCGGCGTTGCTGCGACACGACGAGGGCGAAGGCGACCCGATGATCACCATTTTGCTCGGACAATCCTCCACGCGGGGCTGGATCGCCGCAGCACTTGAAAGCGACAACGGCACCCGCGGCGCGCTGCTGCTGCGCGTGCGATCGAACAAGCGATTGACCACCAGCCACGAAGAGCTGGTCGAACTTCTGCGCGAACCGTTCAGTGCCGCACTGGAAAACGATGGTCGTCTGCATGAACTCAACGCGCTGCGTGAGGCAGCCGAGGCGGACAAACGCTCCGCGCTCTCGCGACTCGGACGCGACGATCTCGTGGGCGCGATCATTGGATGCGACAACGGCCTCAAACCCGTGATGCAGCGCGTTGCTGTTGTCGCGAAGTCCGATCTTCCGGTGCTGATCCTCGGCGAAACCGGCTCGGGCAAGGAGGTGATCGCACGGGCAATTCACGATCAATCGCCGCGCGCGGCGCGCCCGTTCATCCGCGTCAACTGCGGCGCGATTCCCGCGGAGTTGATCGATTCGGAACTGTTCGGCCACGAAAAGGGCGCGTTCACCGGCGCGACATCGCTGCGTCGCGGCTGGTTCGAACGCGCGCATGAAGGCACACTGTTTCTGGATGAGATCGGCGAACTGCCGTTACCCGCTCAGGTGCGACTGCTTCGCGTGCTTCAGGAGGGCACATTCGAGCGTGTGGGCGGTGAAAGCCCGGTGCATGTCAATGTGCGGATTATCGCTGCCACGCATCGCGATCTGCCCCATATGATTCGTGAACGAAAGTTCCGCGAGGACCTGTGGTATCGCGTGGCCGGGTTCCCGATCGTTCTGCCGCCACTGCGTGAAAGGCGCAGCGACATTCCCGCGTTGGCGGAGCACTTCGCCCAACGAGCCGCGCGACGATTTGGTTTGAGGCCACAAACCCCAAGCGAGCACGATCTGGCGTTGCTCATCGCCTACGACTGGCCGGGCAACGTGCGTGAGCTTGCATCGGTCATCGACCGTGCCGCCATTCTCGGCGAGGGCGAGAGCCTGGAGATCAGCAAAGCGCTTGGCACGGCCATGAACCACGACGCTAACCGCGTCACGGAACGAGCAAGCGTTTCCTCCGGCCCGATTGTCACACTTGACGATGCCATGCGTCGACACATCGAGCTTGCCCTCAGCGCGACCCGCGGCCGCATCGAAGGCCCACACGGCGCTGCCAAACTTCTGAACATCAACCCCCACACCCTCCGCGCCCGCATGCGTAAGCTAGGCATCGAATGGGAAGCGTTCCGAAGCGTCATTCAGTGAGTCGCATCGAATGCGCAAGAACTGTTCTACTTTGATGTACTTGCCCGCCACGGCCGCGGTGCTGCCATGAACGGCGTATCAGGATAACGTGCGCGTTTTGGATCATCCTGATAACCGACCAGTCCGTAATCGACGTAACGGTATTCGAAGCTGCCATCCTTGAAGAGATCGACCACGCCGTAGCCCGCTTCATGTTCCGGCGCAAAGGTGGGTGGCCGTCGCCAGTAGTCCGCACACACCGCACCGCCGCAGATGTGATGGACGCCCAGATACTGCACGTGGTCAACCGTATGGAAATGGCCGCTGAGGCAGAGCCTCACATTGCGATGCCGACGCAGCAGCTTGTGCAGCTTCTCCACATCGGTGTGGACCCAGTCGTTGGGAATGACCAGGCCGTCCGCATGCTGCTTGTTCGATGGACAAAAGAAGCAGGTGACCGTGAGAATCGGCGCGTGGCTGGCAATCAGAATCGGTGTGGTGACTGGCGTTCGCGTCAAATCCTGTTCGAGCCAGATGTATTGCGCCTCATCGAGGTGGTGCGTGAAGCCGTTGTATCCGCCACGCTGCGTGTTGTCGAGCACAACGAAGTGCCATCCACCGTGATCGAAACTGTAGTACGGTGAAGAGAGCCCAACCTGTTCAAGCGCCAACACCTTCCCCGGGAATGGCGTGTTCGCATCGCCCCAGTCCCAACCGAAGTTCACATCGTGATTGCCCAGCGTGTAGCGCACCGGAATGGCACAGTGCTCACGCATGATTCGATTGTAGATCGTCCATTGTTGCACGGTCTCGGCGCGCGAGGCCCAGAACGCATCGGTGATGATGTCACCGGTGTGCAGGATGAACTCGGGCGGGTCGTCCATCGCGTGGACATGGGCGAGCGCTTTGGGATAGCCATGATCGGTGGCGCAGAACGGCATCGTCGGTCCGCCACCGACATGGGTATCCGTGAAATGGACAAACCTGCACGCACGTTCCGCGGCAACGATCTTGGACGACGCGTTTGCCTTCTGACCGCCCCGGGATGACACAAGCATTGCGCTCCCGGCGGCGAGCAGCGAGCCCGACATGAAATCGCGTCGATTCATGGCATCCATCGTCACCACGTTACCCCTTCATCGAACATGCTTACCATGCGCGAGGCGAGCCTTCCCAGTACCAGTAGTCGCTCATGGAACCGTTGCCCACCATCGCATTCATGTTGTAGTAGGAGTCGCCCTCGCCGCGCACGCTGCCGTCACCGAACAGAAGGTTCTGAAAGGCGATGGTTCCGCTGCCGCCTTCGTGGTTATAGTGGCGTGAGGTGCCGCCGACGTGGTGAATCACGATATCCCCGCCGAGCAGTTGCCGTGATGGTCCGCCTTCGGCAAGCGAATCCACACCGCCCATCGGAGGAATGGTGCGCCACGTTCTATAGCTCGATTGCTCGATCTCATCCAATCGACTCACATACATGTATTCGGTGCGAACCATCCAGCCGAAGTGGTCGCCCCCGTCGTAATGCCAGACGCCGAACGAGTCCCGTTCCCATGACGCGTGCGACAGCAGGAACGCCTCCTCGTTTTCAAGATGCAGGCTGCTTGGGCAGTAGAGCACATCCGCCACGAGTCCGTATTGCAACAACGTTTGGTATGGCGTGCCATACAGATCCTCGTTCGGGGTGCCATAGTCACTGCTTCGATCATTCAGGAAGATGGGCGTGGGGTGTCCCGATTGCGCGACGAACGCCTTCGGGAAGCGACCGGCGTGATCGGCGGCGAAGGCGTTGCTGGCGATGCCCCACTGTCGGAGGTTGCTGCCACACGCCGCCCGGTTCGCCGCCTCCTTCGCGGACGATAGAGCCGGCAACAACAACGCGATCAGCAACGCGATGATCGAGATCACCACCAGAAGTTCGATCAACGTGAAACCCATCCGGTATCGGTCATTCACAAGCTTCATGGGTTTGCTCCTGTACATCATGGCAATGAGAGGCTTGGATCGGAAACGGCGATTGACCGCTCCAGCGTGTAAACCAGACGCGCGTCGCTGGACGCGCGCCCGGGTCTGCCTGCCTGCAGATCAAGGATTTCGTCGACGGCGCAAGTCACCCGCGTATGACACGGCCACCTCATCGGTCGTCCCGTTCGTTTGACTTGTCATGTCCTGGGCGTCGGTGATGCCGGCGAAGTCGATGATCACCGATGCCGCCGCATGGCTCGCGACCATGTGAATGACGCTTACAACCAGAAATGAAGCTGCGACCCTGCTGGTACAATTCATGGTGCTCTCCTTCTCGTCGTCAGGCGAAGACATGCAACGGGACATGACTGGTTGACTCTCACTACCCCCCATCGAGCATCAGCGTGAAAGCGAGGTTGTCCAGATAGGCATCGGCAAATCCGCCATGCACGAGTTCGGTCCTGATCTCGACGTGGACTTGACGGGTGTTGGCGGGCAAGCGGCCACTGGTTTCGCGAAGGAAGAAACCGGTGCGTTGATTACGCGTTCGTGCATCAAACGGACCGAGCGTTGTCTGGGAGAGCGTATCGCCCTGTTCATCGATGAAGGTGACGGTGATGGTCATCGGGTCGTCATGTTCCATCAACCCGCCGAACCAGCCGGCAAGCCGGTACGTCACCGCTTCCGCGTCGATGAGCGAGGCCGCGGGGCTGATGTCAATCACCTGATCGATGACCGAACTGTTAACGCCTGCAAAGTAGGCGCGGCCGCGCGCATCGGGCATGGGATCCTTCGCGGGATCGGGGTAGCCGAAAGGCGCTGCCTGCAGATAGTTAACCGTTGTGGCGGGCCCGTGATCGTTCCAACCGCTGATGGCGATATCGGGCGCTTCAATATCGGTAGCAGGCAGCGGCTCATCAGCCTCGAAGTCGCCGTTAACGATCAGGTTCCGCTCGAACAACGCCAGGTGCGGGAACGCGGTTGCAAAGCTCTGCAGATCAGGGGTGGCCGCAACAATATCGCCCTGTGTAAGTCGCGCTGCACGATTGGTTGTCACCCGACGAAGAATGGTGTTGCCATCGGTATGCTTTGTGGTCAGCTCCACCTCACCGAGGAATACGTGGACATCGGTGTAGCGGTGATCCGCGATGACACCGAATTGCGTTCCCAAATCGATGATCTTCCCGTCCTGCGTTGCAACGGTAAAGCCACGCGCCGTGCGCGGGCACTCCGCCGCCAGCTTCCCGTGCAGCAATCGCACCGTGTTGTCATCCAATGGATACATCTGGGCAGGTGCTTCGAGCGTGACCTGTGCCCCGTTGTCGAACTGCATCCGGATCGCACCCGCAGTGAGATGAAACGGCGTATCGTAAACAATGGTGGAAGGTGTCGGCGGCTGATCGCTCAGATCCCAGCGGGCATCGTCGCTCGCCCAGATCAACCGTGCCAGTGCCGTCTGCTGGACATGAACGTTCGGGTCATGGGCCCGCTTCGAATCATCCCATATCGACAACGCCATGAGCACCGTGACCAGCAGGATCGCCGCGATCGGGCCATACACCAGCCATCGCGGAATGACGATGTGCCGCACCGGTGTGGTGTCGAACTGATAGTTGCTCCCATAATGGATGGGCAAGGCTTTCGCTGGTGTTGATGGTTGATGCGCGCGGGCTGCGCGACGTGCGATCTCATCCTCGCTCAACTCCACCAGGGGTACGTTGGCATCATCAAGCGCAAGCAACTGGGCCAGTTCGGAAAGCGTGCCGGCATCAACCGCGGCAAGACTACCCTGTCGCGATTCATAGACCCGACGAATGGAAGTGTGCAGAAAGACACAACGCCAGAAATGGGCGCGTGCCTCCGCGCCGCTCAGGAGATACGCTTCGAGTTCGCGCTTCACATCGGCCGTCATCGCACCGTCGAGATACGCATTGATCAATTGGTCGAGCCGCGATGTGTCTTGCATCAGCGTTCCCCCTCGGTGGCGAGCACCTTCTGCATGCACCGCCGCAGGAAACTGCGCGCTCGCGCAAGCGTGACATAGATTGACTCAGGCTGTTGGCCGAGCAACTGCGCAATCTGCCGTGGCTGCTGGCAGTCGCTGTAACGCAGGTCCAGTATCCGCCGGGCCATCGGAGCAAGGCGATCCATGCAGTTGCCGAGCACCCGCAGCGTCGGTTCGTCGGGCGGTTCCTGCGGCACCGATGCGGTGAGCGCATCGATCGTCTCAGGCGACAACGTTGCTTTCTCGAGGCCACGCTTGCGAATGCGTTCAAGGACTTTGAACTTCGCAATTGCACACGCCCAGGGCACAAACTGCGTGTCCAGCCGAAACATCTCCGCCTTGTCCGTCACCGTCAGGAACACTTCCTGAAAGACATCTTCAGCGTCGTGCGGATCGGGCAACAAGCCCTGGATGAAACCGCGCAGGACGTTTGAGTTGGCCACGAACAGGCTTTGCACCTGTCGCACATGCTGAGAGGAGATGCTTGCCATCGAGTTCATGCGTCACGACCTTTGGCCCCACCATGCGCCGCGAGTCTGCGCCTCCTTTGTCAATGATCTCACAAGCGAGAACCTTAGCAGTGTCGTTGTGAGGTCGTGAAAGGTTTTCGACACTGCCCGCGCGTACGGACACCGCGATGCGCAGGCAATACGCATTCATCAACCGTGCACCGGACGCACACGCCAACGCGGCCGATCGGGATTGTCGCGCACACCGACCCACTGATAATCAATGTATTGCGCGGTGAACGCGCCATCGGGGAAGAGATCCAGCAGTGTGTATCCCATCTCCGTTCGCCGTGATGGCACCTGCCATCGCTCCGCGCACACCGACCCACCGCAAAGGTACGTCACGTTGTCGTACGTGCATGCTTCCCACGCATGCAGGTGACCCGACAGACACAGACGCACGTTCGGGTGTTCGCGGAACAAAGCCATCAACTTCAGGCCATCGGCATGCACAAGCCAATCGGGCACGTGGAAGTCGCCGGCCTTGTACTCGATGGCGGTGTCCATCACGGCCACGCTGACAATCGGCGTGTGTGACAGGATGAGAATCGGCGTCGCCGGATTAACCGCAGCAAGATCGCCGCGCAGCCATTCGTACTGTTCATCATCGAGTCGACAGGTGAAGCCGACCCTACCGCCTCGCTGGATGTCATCAAGCACGATGAAATGCCAACCCGCCTGATCAAAACTGTAGTATGGCTTCTCCAGCCCGAACACTTCCATGGGCCAACGTTTGCCATCGCGCGGACCATCGAAGCTGCCGCGTCCCCATCCGATCACATCGTGATTGCCGATGCAATGTCGCACCGGAATCCGACAATGCTTCTCCATGACGCGACTGAACAGGTCGAACTGCGCTTTGATGAGCTCATCGGACCACCAGAACCCATCCAGGATGGCGTCGCCGCCCTGCAGAATCAGCTCCGGCGGATCGTCCAACCCGTGCACATGATCCAGTGCCGCGGCCATGCCCGCCTCGGCGTTGAGCTTGATACCCGGCGGGGGCGGCGGCAACGCATCGTCCCAGACGTGAATGTCCGTCAGGTGCGCCACGCGAATGGCGCGCCTCGACGAAGGTTCAGCCGCGCCGGAAGCCCTCGTACCAAGTACCGCACCGGCGGTTACCGCGGCTGAAGTCTGAAAGAACCCGCGACGACTCACACCCTTCGGATGCAGATCCCCGTGTGATCGTCGCGCTGTGTGATGAACCGTCGCGCCATCGGTCTTAACATGCGCTTCCGTTGTACGTTGCCGTTCGATCTCACAATCTCCAACAGCCGGCTTGCACCATGTGGGAGCATTCGACACGTCAATGCAAGCGATTCAGTACGCCGGCCACGATTGACTGAGCCGCTCACCTGCATGCGAACAACCTCGCGCCGCGTTGGCGGCACGAGGTCGAATGATGGATCAATGACCACGGCGGCGCAGCATCAGCAGACCGCCGATGCCGATGAGCGCAACGCTCGCGGGTTCGGGAACGATGCTGCCCGTCAGACGAAACGCGTTGGCGCCGATGTTGCCATCAACCGATTCATCGGCGCGCGCCAGCACGGTGTAGACGATTGTGTCCGCGATGATGCCGCCGAGTTCCACCGTCACGGACACGCCGTTGGACCACGTCTCGTAGGTCTGGTCGATCGTCGTGTCGAACACTTCGCTGCCGCCAAGGAAAGCCTGCAGTCGAAAGGAACTTGTCTGATCGCGGCCGTTGAGCGTGTTGGCGGTGGTTCGCTCCACCCAGGTGAACGTGTCGAGCACCAGTGGTCCACTCATGCCGTTCACGGTTGCGGCGGAAAGGTCGAGCGTCACGGTGGGGAAGCTGTTCGGCGGAAAATCGCCATCCGTTCCGTCGGCGGCCCAGTTGGTGCCATCGTTGCCGTCGAAAGCGCTCGCGATCGCGAACTGCGACAGCGGGTACTCGCTGGACGCCACCGCATTGACGTTGTCCAGACTGTGCTCGCCGCTGAAGTTGCTGATACTCACCACCGAAGCGGAAGCCGATCCTGCGAACAGCGATCCAACAACGGCACAAACGACAAACGGGCGGGTGAACATGGTCAATCTCCTCTGAAATGAAAAAGATGCACCGAAAAGACCCCCGGTGCGACTAACCCAATTATTCTCAAAGTTTTAACGCTCTCTCCAAGCCGCGGCAGGGCGCAACCCCGCCACCCGCATCGGATGCACGGATCACGTGCCTACCACATAGATGACCTCGGCATCCAAAACCTTAGCAAAAATCTTTTTACGACGAGATGGAAGGAAAAGGAGAGCCCGAACCGCCCACGCGCATGGCCGGTTCTTGTCCCATTACTTCACAATGCAATCATGCTCGTCGGCGTCCAGCCAACCACCACACGCCGGAGGCGAGCAGCAGCGCAGTCGTGGTGGGTTCGGGGATGATGCGGACGTCGATCCATTTCCAGCCGTCGGTTTCGCCCACGGCGATGGGGATGATGGTGATTTCCTCGGGGAAAGTGAAGCTGGTACCGAGTACCAAAGCGCCGTCACGGGTGTCGATCCAGTCGGCTGTGTCGCCCGCGCCCTGAGATCCGGGGGTGAAGTCGAGCAGAAAAGTTCTGTGCGTGTCCTGCACGTGGATGATGACGCCCTGCTCCCAGACTTCGCCGCCATGCTCCGGGTACAGGTCCGCCAACCCCGGCGCGAAGGAGATCCAGAACGTTTGACCGTCCGCCTGAAAGCGCACGCCCAACGTGTTGGGTTCGGGCAACGTGTCGCGGTCGTATGCCCAGATGCGATGGGTGCCGAGGTTGTGGCTGTCGACATCGACGATGTGCTGTTCATCAACCCAGCCGATGACGTACTTCATGGGCAGGGGCATCTGATACATGTCGCCATCGTCGCTGCCCATGACGAAAAGCCCGTCGCGTCCCTCACGGTAAACACCGGGATAAGGCGTGCCGTTGCCTTCGACAGCGCCGGCATGTCCGACGTTGTACGAATGGCCCATCTCATGGACGAACCCGGGTGCCCAGGGATACTCACCGGGTAACCAGACACGTCCGGGGATGGCCGCGGCTCCGAAGTTCTGATTGAGCACGCCGGGGTAGGAGAGCACCTGGTGGTCGTAATCGCCCACGCTGTATCCCGCATCGCTCGCGGCATCGAGCATGGCGTAGGTGATCAGCCCCAGATCGCCGATGTAGTCCGCCGCCACGCCCGGCAGTGTGAACACCGGGGTATAGTCGGCCTCATACCCCGACATATATCCGTATGAATTGGCAACAAAGAACGCTTCCGCAGCATCGGTGACGTTCATCAGCTCCTGAAGCCAGACCGCATCGGACATGGGCATCGGCGCATCGGCAAACTGGGCGCGAATGAAGAGCAGACGCTCCGTACCTTGCGCCTGGATGCGCTGCCCGCCGATCGCAACGACCATGGCGATCAGCATCATCATCGCAGTGAACAAACGCCTCAGGCCGCACTGTTTGGACAACGTCATGCCAATCCTCCACCCACGAAGTCTTTATGGATCGATGCCTCCCAGTATACCCGAGGTATCACGCCCGACCTCCCGTGCGTGATCACTCGACGAGTTTGTTAGGATAAAATTCGCGGCCCCCTCTCGCCGTCCGGCGGGGTGCCTCCTTCACGCATCGAAAGGACAGTCCAAACGATCGCTCGCTCTCTGTTCGTCGTTTCC
>CAZEFM010000015.1:16192-50269 GCA_964511575.1 uncultured Phycisphaeraceae bacterium
TCGTGCGGCCGGCGACGCTCATCGATGATGTGATCGGCGTCAATATCCGATGCGTTCAAGCAATCGGAAGAGCGCGATGCACGCTTCACCGCGCGTGATGGGAGCGTTCGGCTGATCACCCGCCGCGACGCCGAACACGGCCAGATGCTGTGCCGCGTTGGTTGTCGAGACACTGGCGTCGTCCCAAAGGTCGACGAAGCCGCCCAGGGACATCAGCCATCGGCCGAACGTCTCGCGCGGCAGCGGCTCGTGACTCATCGCCGGTCGCGCGGTGGAAAGATCCCATGGCCTACCCAGCACGACTGGCCCCACGAACGACGGCTCCACCAATGCCGCCACACGCGCCATCCATTCCGAGCCTTCGCTGTACGTCAACGGTGCATCGGGCCGTGCATCGTAGTCAGCGAAGAAGCCCCGGGTGCCGAAGAATTGCATCGCCTCGCTGACGCTGTGTCGCGGTGGCAGATCGCGGAAGTACGTGATCACCTGCCCCCGCCGCAGCAGCACCCGCTGGATACGTTCGATGGAGATGTCGCGCACATCGCTGCCTTCACTGATCGCCAGGTGCGCCGCGACCCCAGCGGCCTGCCCCATCGCCATCCACGTCGGCTCCATGCGGATGCTCGAAAACGCCACGTGCGTCGTCGATGCCGCCACGGGAACGATCAGCCCGCGCACCTCCTCGGGAATCATGATGCCGAACGGGATCTGATACACGCCCGTCGCTTCCTCGAGCACACAGATGTAGCCTTCCAGCACGCGATCGCAGATGTCGTTTCGCTTGTGCACGGGGAAGCTGTCGATGGGAAACTCACCGCAGGCTATGCTGTCAACGTGAACGGGTGGGCGGTGATCGTTGTGCTGTGCGATGTCGTGTTCGGTGAGCGTGTATATGCCGCACAACCGCCGGGCTTCGCGAACGTAAAGCTGCCAGGGGAAGTGGCCGTTGTCGATGAACTCATCGCGCGGAAGGCCGTAAGCCTTCGCCATGCGTCGATGCTCCGCCGGTACGGCCTCGTCGTTCTGGATGAAGTAGAGCAACCCCAGCGCCAGATCACGATGGCGCTGCTCGATGCGCTGCCGCGTCGACCAGTCGCCTTCGACATAACCAACGTTCTCCTCGGGAAAGGGAAACGCCAACGGCCGCGGATTGATGTTGACATCGTACTTGCGGTTGGGCAGTGCGGTGACGGACAACGCGCGCAACAACGTGTCGAAATGTTCGGGGTAGTATCCGTACCCGTCACGCATGACTGACGGCGCGCCGAGCCGTCCCGCTTCGAGATCCTCGAGGTATCCCACGTAGATGTTGCGATCGTAATCGTCGGGCTTTTCGATGGGCACGTGGTTGGTCGGGTCATCGGTAAGGCACAGGCGATAGGTATAGGCGGGCAGGCCATCATCCCCTTCGCCGGTGGAACCGGGCAGCAGTTCGTGCGTGTCGTGATCCATGTAGATGACGCCTGCGTGCGGTTCGTTGAACTGCGCCCGCGACTCTCTGCCGACGCGAAACGCCGCACCTGCGCGCGCGTACAGGTCTCCCTCATATGTGGCATCAATGAACACGGCGCCTTCGAGCCACATGCGGGCATCGCTCCGCAGATCGTGCACGCGTGCCGCTTTGACGATGTTCTGATCGGTCACCACATCTTCCAGGCGGTGCTGCATCAGTACGACGATGCGCGATTCCTCCGCAACCATCTCATCGATGATCCGCTGCGCCACACTGGGTTCGTAGTAGTAGCCATCCCGGCACTGTTGCACCTGTTCGGAGTCGCGACCATAGGTTTCGACATAGTATTGATACACCCGGCCGACAAACTCACGGAAGATGCCGCGGATGGCGTCACGGGTGACGATGTCGGACTTGCCGATGCCGTTGGTGAGCATGCCGCCGAGCACGGGCAATCGCTCGACGAGTGCGACGCGATGCCCCAGTCGCGCCGCGATCAGCGCCGCCGTCACCCCGCCGGCCGTCCCACCAATCACCACCACTTCAAACTGCTCTTTTCTGCTCAAAACTGCTTCCTCATTGGGGGTCCAAATCCGCCCGGCCATCCCACACGCGCCTCTCACATCGACGATTGCGCCGTTGCCACGCCGCTCGTCTCGGAGCAGCGCCGTTCACGCGGCATCGTCCAGACGGTCAGGCCCTCCAGGTCACGTGGCGGCGCGTTGCGAATCAGACTGATCAGATACGCCAGCACGATGAACGACACGTTCACCAGCGCCCCCACCCAGTAGCTGTGCACGCCGAGCGTGAAGCGCGGCGGCAGATACCCCAAAAGCCCCAAGCCCAGGTAAATGTTGAACCCGATCGCCAGCACCATCGCGACCGTCGCTGACAGGCCATCGACACGACGGGTGAAGAACCCGACCATGAACAACCCCATCAGGCACCCGCCAAAAACGCTGGTGACGATCAGGCTCGCATCGTTCATGCTTTCCTTCTCGATGCCGCTGAACACCAGCGCGCCGAACGTCACCAGAACGGTGACCACCGCCGCGATGACCCTTGCCGCACCGAGGTAGTACCGATCGCTGCGGTTGCGTGCGACGAACGGCTTCATCAGGTCGACAACGATCACGGTGGAGATGGAATTGATCCCTGAGTCGAGCGAACTCATCGCCGCCGCCATCACCGCGGCAATCACGATTCCCGCGACACCGGCGGGAATGTCCGTCAGTACGAAATAGGGCAGGACATAATCCGCTTCCATGCCGGCAACCGACGGGTCGGCAAACACGCGATAGTAAGCAAAGAGCGATGTCCCCACGAAGAAGAACATCGCCCACATCGGCAGTGCAATGGATGAGAAGATCAGCGTCGCCTTGCGCGCTTCGCGCAGCGATCGCGCGGCGGCGTACCGCTGCACCATGTTCTGATCTCCGGAGTAAATCGCCAACCAGTTCACCACGCCAAGAATCATGACCGTCCAGAACGTGCGTTCATGAAGGTTCCATTCAAAACTGCCGAGACTGAACTTCTCGTTCGCCACACCGATTTCGAAAATCTGCCCGAATCCGCCGGGCAGTCCCAAAGCGATCCACACCACACACACCACACCTCCGCCCATGAGAATCAACGCCTGCACAACATCGGTCCACACCACCGCTTCGATGCCTCCCGCAATGGTGTAGAACGCGATAAACAATGCCGCCACGACAATGACCACGGCGATCGGCAGTCCCGTGAGGTAATGGATCGGAATGGACACAAGAAACAGAATCTGTGCCATGCGAATGAGCTGCAGCATGATGAAGCTGCACGTGCCGTACAGGCGTGGCGTCGTGCCGAAGCGGTCCCCCAGATACTCAAACGCCGACGTCAACCCCGAACGACGGAAGAAGGGAATGAACAGCACCACCGCCAGCACCGCAACGAACGGCAACACCAGATTGACCGACAGTTGGCTCCAGTTTCCCGCAAACGCCGCGGCCGGGAGCGCGAGAAACGTCTGGGAACTGATGATCGTGCCCAGCATCGACAGACCGATGACCCAACCGGGAAAGGCGCGCTTGCCGACGAAGTATTCCTCCGTCGTGTCGTTGCGTCGGGCGAAGTACACACCCAGCGCCGCCATCGCCAGCAGGTAGCCGACGATGACCAGGGCGTCGAGTGGTCGGATCGTTACATCCATCATTCATTCCGTGGCAAGAACAAACTCAACCGCGCGGCATCACCTCACTGCAGCCCATCAAGATCAGCCAGCCGAATCTTCAACACCTCCACACTCTGTTTGCCACCGGCGAACGCGACAAGCAGGTGTCCATCGTGTTCAATCACGTGCGGGTAATCCACCTGTCGACCGCCCACGAGGTATCCCATCTTTGTGAACACCACACCATCGCTGCTGATGGACAACGCCAGTGGGTCGCGTTTGCGTGGGTGCGGGTTGGACACGAGCACGTATCGTCCATCGCTCAGGCGCACACCGTGAAACTTCGACCGCGCATCGGGGAAGTTGGTCTGCACCGGCACGCTCCACGTTCGGCCGTTGTCTTGCGAAAAGGATCGGTAGATATAGCCGCTGCGACGATTGTCGCGGAACATGGCCGCGAGTGTTCCATCGGGCAACTCCCACCAGAACGGTTCCTCCGCGGTCAGCTCCGTCGATGAACCGTGCACGGGATACGATTCCCACCTGTCCAACGACTCCACGCCGCCCACCAGAAACTGCACACCCCGCCGACTGTAGTCATACGGCCGACGCGACATCATCCATTGCCCATTCGCCAGCCGTTTGGGCGGAAAGTTGTTGATCGCGTTGTCATACACCAACCCGGCGTCGTCCCATTCGTCCGTAGCAGCATTCCAGCGAAACGCGCGAAGCTCAAGACTCCTGCCGAAGAACCCCGCCGCTTCATCCAGCGACGCCAGCGCCAGCAGCTCGCCATCGCGATCCCAGAATCCTCGAGCGATGTAACGGAACCCTTCATTTGATCGCTTGCCGTAGTGTGGCGAATCGGGGCCGGAGTTCGGCGGAACGGGCGTGAGGTACCGCGGCTCGCTCCATTTCACGCCATCACGGCTCGTGGCGTACTTCACCCGCTGGCCGACACGGTCCTCCACCCCCGGGCCATCGCTCCACATCAGCCAATATTGGTCATCGAAATGCATCAGGTAGTTGTGCTGGTTCACGCCGCCTTTGGCGCGCACATCGCTCACCACCACGTGTTCGGATCTGATGCGCGGCAGATTGGCGAAATCGATGTCATGCACCTGCGACGGCACCCAGTCGCCCTGCAGCATCAGTCGCGGATCGCGCTGCGGCTTGTCCTGCGCCAGGCCGCCGCCCGCCAGAAGTAACATTGCCGTGACGATTCCACCAGCCAGAACTTTTTTGAACATGACTTCCTCTTCGTTCGCAACGTGTATTAACGGCGATGTCTCGGCCGCCTCACCAGGCACAGCGCCCCGGCGCCCAGCAGCGTGACGGTGGCGGGTTCGGGGATCACTCCTGCCGCCAGATCGTTGATGTTGATGCGCAGTACCTCCACCGACTGCTTGCCGCCGGAGAACGCGACATACAGATAACCTTCGTGCTCCAGCAGGTGCGGGTAGTCGACGTGTCGGCCACCCACGAGATATCCCATACGGTCGAACACCACGCCATCATCACTGATCGCCAGCGTCAGGGGATCGCGTTTGTCGGGGTTGGCGTTGTTGACGAGGATGTATCGCCCATCGCTGAGTCGCAAACCGTTGATCTTCGCCGTTGCATCGGGGAAGTTGGTTTGCACCGGCTCGCTCCAGGTGCGTCCCTCGTCCTGCGAGAAGGAGCGGTAGATGTAGCCGCTGCGTCGATTGTCGCGAAACAGAGCCATGAGCTCACCATTGGGCAGTTCCCACCAGAACGGTTCCTCTGCCGTGAGTTCGCTGTTGGATCCGAGCACGGGGAACGACTCCCACTGATCGATCGCGTCCGTGCCGCCGACGAGGAACTGCACGCCGCGTGTGGTGTAGTCGTGGGTTCGCCGCGACATCATCCACTGACCGTTGGGCAGTTGTTTCGGGGGAAAGTTGTTGATGGCGTCGTCGTGAACCAGGCCGGCATCGCTCCACGTGTTGTTCTGCGCATCCCAGCGAAAGGCTCGCAGTTGCAGACTCTTGCCGAAGAACCCCGCCGCCTCATCCAGCGACACCAGCGCCAGCAGTTCCCCATCGCGTTCCCAGAATCCGCGCGAGATGTAACGATAACCCAGACTCGATCGCGTGTTGTAATACGGCGAGTTGGGGCCGGAGTTCGGCGGGATCGGCGTCAGATAGCTCGGCTCGCTCCAGTTCAGGCCATCCACGCTCGTCGCATACTTCACCCGCTGGCCGACACGGTCCTCCACCCCCGGACCATCGCTCCACATCAACCAGAACTGCCCATCGAAATGGGCAAGGTAATTGTGCTGATTCACACCACCCGTGGCCCGCACATCGCTCACAACGATGTGCTCCGACTTGATGCGCGGCAGGTTGGCAAAGTCGATCGTGTGCGTGTCGTCGGGCACCCAGTCGCCCGCAAGCATCAGCTTCGCCTCTTCCAGCGAGCGTGCCGATGCCGACACCGCCGAGACAAGCAGCACAGAGGCACCGATCGCACCAACGGTCGCCCAAGACCTGAACATAAGCATCCTTTCGAACACCTTTACAACCTGCTTCTCACAACGGCTGTGCCGACCCATCACACCTGGCGACTCACAAACCTTCGAGATGATCCAGTGTTCGGAAGTAGAGCGATATGATCCATCCATCCCACGTTTCGGGAACGTAGGGCTTGTACAGCGTGAACGTCCGCCACCGCACCGAGCCGTCGCCGGTGGTCAGGTTGAGCGCATCATCGTGCGCCAGCGCATCGCGGGTTTCGATCACGTCCATCACGAACGTGCGATTGGGCGGCAGTTCATCAACGGAGGGATATGCACGCGGGGAAGCGGCGAAATTGTTGGTGATCCGCGGGTTGAACACGTAAGCCGAGCGAATGCCGCCGCGCCCCCACGTGTCGCCGAAATAGCCGTTCTGTTCCGGCCAGGGTGAATACGTTTCAAACATGAAACCGGGGAACGTCTGACTGGGACAATAGTACATGCGACCGTCGAAAATCAGCTTCCTGTCATAAAGCATGCCCAGGTTGTGCCAGCCGTCATCCTCACGGAAGAACCAGCGTGTGACGATGTGGTCCACCGGCTCCTGCGGTCGCTGCCAGTAAGGCAGGATGCCGTTCTCATCCTGGGCGAACACCAGCGCGGCCGCGGCGATCTGCCTCTGATTGTTGGCGCACATCGTGCGCTTCGCCACCTCGCGTGCCTGCGACAGTGCGGGAAGCAACAGCGCGATCAACAGCGCGATGATGGCGATGACGACCAGCAGCTCAATAAGCGTGAAACCGCATCGACGATGTCGCATCGGCGTGGGAGACATGAGGCATTCCTTTCCCGTTGACGGACGTTGGTTGGAGGGTGCGTTGTCGTCGGCTCAGGTCACAGCAGGCGCACGACAGGCGTGCTTACGACCGTCGCCGTCTCGCTCTTCTCATCAGCACCGGCAAAGTCGAAGCGCGCGCGTCAACGCGTGCTTCGAGCAAGGCGGCTTACCGCCGTCGTCGCATCATCAGGACCGCCCCCGCGCCGAGCAGCGCCAGCGAGGCCGGTTCGGGAATCGCGTTGCCGGTCACCTGCATGTTGTCCAATCGGGCACTGGCGATGAACTGCGTGTTGCGCGTGCCGTCGTTGGACCATGTCCCGCGAATCTGCACCTGTGCGGTGTCGTCCAGTCCCAGCGCGGACAGGTCGATCACCACCTCCTCAAATGCGTTCGAGTCGGAAGCGTTGATGACATCGAAGTTGACGAACGAGCCGCCATTGACGGCGTAATCAAGGGTCAGCGTGCTCGGGCCGATGAGATCGCCCGAGTTGGTGATGCGATAGTCGAAGCGCAGGACAACATCCTGATAGCCCGCGGTGCTGAATTCGAGCAGCCAGTAGTCTTCGGGGATAAGCGAGACATTGAGAATACCGGCTGTCCACGCCGCCGCCCCGCCGGGACTGCCGGCAGCGTGGAGCGTTCCGTTGGCATCGGTAAACGAAACGCCGACCTGCCCATCGCCATCGATCAGCGGCCCGTTGTCCTCCACCAGCGTGAGCGTGCCCGTGCCGATGGTCGGCTGCGTGGTGCCGTTACCCGGATTGGCGATATCGTTGAAGTTGTAGAAGACGAGGATATCCGCCTGGCTGACGGTGGCCGACATGCCCAATGCAGCCGCCATGGACAGGCCGCACAGAACGTGACGGAAACGAGGGGTGCGTGCGATGCTCATGATGCGCTCTCCTTTGTGTTCGAAGTGATCCCAGAACCTGATGCGAGCAATGCGACATCCGTCGGTGCACCACGCGCACACCGACCGCGCTGACGTAACCTTCAGATGAAATTCACCGCCCGAAAAAGCGCGTTGATCAATCAGGTGTCTCCCCCGGAATAAGCACGGGATCGATCGTCACCTGCACCTGGCGATCCTGATTCGGATGACGCATCCGCCAAAGCAGTTGTTCCACCGCACGGCGTCCCATCACCTCCGCGCCGACATCGATCGTCGCAGGACGGGGCTTCAAGCCTGCCAGATAAGGCTGCTCGTTGGCGGCGGAGATGATCTCCACATCGCGACCCGGCGTGATGCCATGGGTGTGCAACGATCGGTATGCAATCGCCGTCAGCAGATCATCGGGAACGAACATGCCGGTGGCGCGCGGCGTGGTGGCCTTCCATGCGGCAACCAGCGGCGTCATCGCCTCCTCCAATTCATGCAGCGACATACCGGCCGGGGAGGACGCGGCCGCATTGGACGTGGCGAGCATCTGCACCTTGCTGCCCGCCTGAAACGCGGCGAACTGAAACGACTGCGTTCGCACACGGTAGGCCGGGTACTCCGCAAACGGGTTCAGGCACGCCAGCCGTTCGTGGCCGCGCTGCGTGAGGTAGTCGTACGCCAACCGCCCCACCGCTTCGTTGCCCGGCAGGACCTGATCGTTGGACGGCGTGGTCTGCGACGTCACCCACACGAGCGGGAACCGGCGAAGCTTCGTCCACATCGGGTCCGAGGGCTTGCGCCCGATGCCCAGCACGCCATCAACGCGGTCCTCCGTGACGACGGGCGGCAGGCCATCGGCCTCATCCACATAGGCAAAGAACATGTTCAGCCGACTCTGCGTCAGCGCCGAGGTGACCCCCTGAAGCTGGGCGGCGAGCACCCCCGCGTGCAGCCGATGAGCACGACCGAAGACCAGGAGCGCCACGTTTCCCGTGCGGATGCCGTGCTGGCTTCGGGATCGCGGCCCCCGTCGACGGGTGGCGGGCGGCGGCTCGTAGCCGATCTGTTTCATCGCTGCACGCACCAGCCGCACCGTCGCCGGCGACACACCCGGATGCCCATTCACAACCTTCGACACCGTCGCCTGTGACAAACCCGCCGCTTTGGCCACCTCGATCATCGACATGGCAACCATCCTAACCAACCCAGGTTAACGAATCAAGACTAATATCAGTTAAATTATCGCAATAATTTATTACACATAAAATGCTTATTCAACTATATTTACACTCATCATAGCCGCACGAAAAGGTGTTTATCACGGAATATTTTTTCACTTCTTTACAAGCATTAAAACACGCGAATTCAACCCGCCGCTGAGCGAACAGTGGTGTCATTCACGAGCTGGGCGATGTTGGCGATCTCCTTGTCGCGCAGCGCCCGGCCATAGATCACCAGTTCATCGAGCACCGGGCCGCTCGTCGTCGGGCAGGATGTCGATCAGCCGGACGGTGTGTTCAGCGGCATGCGTGGTGCCGCATCGCTGCGGACGACCGTCGAGGACAGCTGCATAACGTTGTCGCGATCCACCACGGCAGCGACATGGGCCAGCGCCCCTCGCCAAATCTAACCGATCGACGCGGCTCGCGTTCCGCAAGCGTCGGTGCGCCATTTAAAGGAAGCGGCGCCCAGCGGCTGTGGGTCGGAGCTTCGGCGGTGGGAGCTGTGTCGTTTGTGCGGGCTGCGCTGCTTGTGCGCGTTGGTGAAGCCGAGAAACCCCTGGTCGTCGACCCACCGCCTTATCTGACTGTCGACCCGCGCCGATACCGCTTGGCAGGCGCAGCCGATGGTCCGCGCTGCGCGACGTTTTGTTTCCCAAACCCGACGGACCACGGGCGAGGCTGAGAATGGAACTCGACACGATTCTCAAAACAGCGGTCGAACTGGGCGCTTCGGACGTGCACCTGATTTCCGGCCACCCCCCCACCGCGCGACTTCACACCGTGATGACGCCGCTGGATTATCCCGTCATCACGCCCGAAAGCGCCATGCGCATGCTGCGTCACATGGCGAACGACGACCAGATCAAGCAGTTTGAAAAGATCCGCGACGCGGACTTCTCCTATTCCATTCCCGGGCTTGGCCGTTTCCGTGTCAACGCGCACATGCAGCGCCAGCAGGTGGGTATCGCCCTGCGTACCATCAAGGAGAAGATTCCCCCGTTCAACGATCTGAACCTGCCCGACATCGTGTCGCGGCTGACGTACCTGCCGCGTGGCCTCATCCTCGTGACGGGCGACACCGGCTCGGGTAAATCGACCACACTCGCGGCGATGATCCAGGCGATGAACGAACGCTACAGCAAGCACATCATCACCCTGGAAGACCCGATCGAATACGCTTTCGTGTCCAACAAATGTCTGATCGAACAGCGTGAACTGGGCGACGACGTGCCCACGTTCGCCAGCGGTCTGCGTCACGTGCTGCGTCAGGACCCGGACATCATCCTCGTCGGCGAAATGCGCGACCTGGAAACGACCGCCGCCGCGATCACCGCCGCCGAAACCGGCCACCTGGTGCTCTCCACGCTGCACACCGTCAACGCCTCGCAAACCATCGAGCGTATCATCGACATGTACCCCGCGGATCAGCAGAACCAGATCCGATCCATGCTCGCCAACACGCTGCAGGCGGTGGTCTCACAAACGCTGTTCAAACGCGTCGACAAGAAGGGCATGGTGCCCGGCGTGGAAGTGATGCTGTGTACCCCCGCGGTGCGCAACCTGATCCGTGAAAACCGCGCATTTGAAATTCCCAACGTCATCGACACCAACCGTGCCCTGGGCATGAACAGCCTCGACAACGCCATTGCCGAGCTCTACTTCAACGGGCTCATCAGCAAGGAAGACGCGGTGGCGCAGGCGGCTTACCCCGAAAAGCTCGAACGCATGCTCGCGGCCTGACGCGGTGTGAACGGAATGAAAGACGGCACGGCAGGCCGGTCGTTCAGGGATGTGATCGAAAGCTGCGAATGGTGAGATGCGAACGGCCGGGGGCAACGGAGCGATGCTCCACCGGCCTGACGCGTTCGCGCCCTTTGCCGACCCGACAAGGTTAAGTTCATGGCTCATTACCGATACCAGGCACGATCCGCGGGAGGGCAGACCACCACCGGCGTCATCGCGGCAGCCAACGCGCTCGCGGCGGCGCAGACCCTGCGAGCGCAGGGCAACCAGGTGCTTCAGCTCACGCCCGTCGCCGGAGCCGGGGGGTCCATGGCCGAACGGCTCAAGGGACTCAACTACACCTCCGGCCCGTCCCAGCGCGACGTGCTGAACATGACCACGCAGCTCGCCGTCATGATCCGAGCCGGCATCTCGCTCCGTGCCGCGCTCGAAGGCATCGCCGAACAAACCGAAAACCCCAAGTTCCGTCAGGTCCTCATGGGCATCAAGTCCGACGTCGAGTCGGGCAAGCAGTTCTCCGAAGCGCTGCAGAAATATCCCAAGCTCTTCGGCCCGCTGTACGTCAACATGGTCCGGGCATCGGAAATGTCCGGCTCGTTCGCGAAGATGCTCGAACGCATCGCCGCGTATCTGTCGCAGCAGCTTGAAACACGCGCCATGGTCATCGGCGCGATGATCTACCCCGGCGTGATCGCATCGATGGCGATCGGCGTCACCATCTTCCTGCTCACCTTCGTGCTGCCACGATTCGCCGCGGTTTTCGAAGGCAAAGAGTCCGCCATGCCCGGCCCCACCATCTTCCTCATGAAGCTCTCCGCGTTCATGGTCGAATGGTGGTGGGCGGTGGTCGGCGGATTGTTCGGCGTGCTGCTGCTGTTCATCCTGTTCATCAAGACCGAGCCCGGCGGATGGTGGTTCGACGCCATGAAGCTGCGCTTCCCGATCTTCAAACGCATGTTCCGCGCGCTGTACATCAGCCGATCGCTCCACACCATGGGCGAACTGGTCAACGCCGGCGTGCCCATGCTCGACACCATCACCATCACCGGCGATGTGAGCGGCAACCGCCTGTACAAACGGCTGTGGCACAGCGTCTACGCCTCGGTCAAGCAGGGCAAGAAGATCGCCAACCCCCTGCAGAAATCGCCGCTGCTGCCCAAGGCTGTGGTGCAGATGGTCAGTGCCGGCGAGGAATCCGGTAAGCTCGGCGAAGTGCTCGATGAAGTGTCCAACTTCTACGCCAAGCAGTTGCGCGAGGTGATCAAAACCGTCACCTCGATGATCGAACCGGTGATGATCATCGTGATGGGTGGCATCGTCGGCTTCATCGCGATGGCGATCATTCTGCCGATCTTCAAGCTCTCGACCCTCGTGAAGTAAGGACGCATTCAACCCGCCCGTTCCGCCTGTGCGGATCGCGCCGAACATAACGATTCGCCAAACGAGGCTGACCATGCTCGCGTTTGGCATGTTCCGGGAACGAATCGTAGATGTTGATCAGGACCGTGACACCATGTTTTGCACGCATCGGCCAACTTCGCTTCGCTCCGCGCCGCAACGGCGCGTTCATCGCCGGCTATGCGGCCGCGCTGCCGGCTTCACCCTCATCGAAACGGCGCTGACGACGATCATTATCGGCACGGGTGTGCTCGCCATCGTGGCGGCACAGCAAACCTACGTCTACAAGAACGACTGGGCGCAGCGCACCGGTCTGGCGATGATGCTCGCCAACGAGCTGCGCGAGCTTACGCTCTCGCTTCCCGCCCACGACCCGCTCACTCACACCACCTACCTGGGGCCGGAGCCCGGCGAGAACAGCGTCGCCGACTTCGACGATCTGGATGACTTCGCCGGCGTCGTGGTGGCGGGGTACGGCGAAGGTACGACCTTCGACCCGCCCATCAACGCCATGCGCGTGCCGATCCCCAACCTCGATGGCTGGCGACAGCACATCACCGTGGAGAACGTGCTGCCGCAGAGCATTGATTCAACCTTTTCCGCCCCACTGGGCAGCACCGACATGATGCGCATCACCGTGACCGTCGACTACAAAGGGCCACGCGACACCGAACCCATGGTGGTGACGCAAACCACCTGGGTGATTGCCCGGTGATGGCACCGTGCGCGACGACCGCGTGAGCCGCCGCACACACAACGACAGGGCGCTCGTGTTTGGAGGATGACAACACAACGACCGCAAGTGGCTTGGAACCTGACCCCATGAACATGATCTCACCGCCTCATGCCGTTCAACGACCGGCCTCGCCGCGCAACCGTGGCGCCGCGGCGATCATTGCCATGATGTTCCTGGTGATCTTCGGCTCACTTGCCGCCGCGATGGCGATCGTGTCGCAGGGCAATCTCGCCATTGCCGATTCGCAGATCAAGATCAACCGTTCGCTCGCCGCCGCCGAAACCGGCCTGAACATGGTCACCTACCATTTCGACAAGGTCGCCACGCAGGTGCTCACACGCTACGGTCTGATCGATGATGTCCGCGCCAACGAGCTGTGGATGGAGAACGGCGGCGTGCGACAGCGCCTGTTCGATGCTTTCTCCGATATCTCCGCGCAGCAGCAGCCGCAGTACACCGTAAAGGGTCTGCGCGTGGGTCCCATCGCGGTTGGGCCCGATGCGCCAACCTTTACCGCCACGTTCGAGCCGCATCCGCTGCCCGGCAGCCTCAACCGATACAACGACCCGTTCTATCGTCAGCCGCCTTACAACGATCCGGCGCTGTTCGATCAGCCGATCTCCGCGAGCAACCCGCTCGATGCGCGCTGGATCCGCGTGGTCGTCACCGCCAGTGACGGCCCGCCGGGACGGGAGATCACGCGTTCCATCTCAATGGATTTTCGTCTGGACAAGAAGCTGCGCTTCGCCATCCTGTCGCGCAGCCGCGTCATGATCGGCCGCAACGTGCTTGTCGAAGGACGCATCGGCAGCCGATTCCTCGACACCCACATCGCGCACGGACATCCCGTGCAGATGGAAAGCGACTTCCGCGGGCTGCACCCCGATCTCGATGAACAGCTCGACATCCTGCGGAACACGCTCGCCACCAACGACATCAACGGCGACAACCGCATCAACATCAACAGCGCCTCGGAAACCGCGGGCATTACCGACCCTGAACAGTACGACCTCAACTACGATGGGCACATCGACGACTACGACTTCTTCCTCTCGGTGTTCGACAGCAACGGCGACCGCCGTGTCTCGCGCACCGAGCTGGAGTCCGCCGCGGTTTCAGCGATTCATGCCGCGCAGTTGCTTGAGCTGATCGACACGTTCGGCCGACCGTCGCGCGCCGGTTTCAACGACGGCTTCATTGATGAGGACGACCATTACGCCAAGGTGCGCGGCCAGGTCATGATTCTCGCCAGCATGGACGACTGGCAACAGGGCGCCGCCAACGGCACCTACCAGGACTTCCTGCAGGGGCCCATCGTGCCCAACTACAACGACTCGCCCCTCACCTTTCAGGCGAACGAGCAGAACGCGTATGAGTTCGGCCCGGAGGATTTCGACGTCGCCACGTTCCGCAGCATGGCGAACGGCGACCTCATGGCGGCGGCGGTCCAGCAGGCGGCGAACCACGACCCCGATGACGACTCGACGCCACGCATGGACCTCAGCGGTTCGCACCGCGAGCCCGTGCCTTACGGCGCAGCTTATCCGTACGACTACTACGACCGCCCCGTGTTCGAAAACATGACGTTCACCAACGTCACGATTCCCAAGGGGCTCAACGCGCTGTTCAAGAACTGCCGGTTCATTGGTGTCACGTTCATCGAAACCGCCACCGACAACGAAGATCCCAATTTCGCCTACGCCGGCATGCAGAACCCCGATGGCACGCCCAAGCACCCCAACCTCGTCGCCAAGGTGACCAACCCGGACACCGGCGTCGTGGAAAACGTCTCCGACACCAAGTCGATCTCCAACAACCTGCGGTTCGACAACTGCACGTTTGAAGGATCGATTGTCACCGATGCGCCCAAGCAGTTCACCCAGACGCGCAACAAGGTGTCCTTCACCGGACGCACCGAGTTCAAGATCGACGATTCGGCTTATCTCGACGATGCGCAGAAAGAGTTGTTCAAGCGCAGCACGATGCTGATGCCGCACTACTCGGTTGAAATGGGTACGTTCATTTCGCCCAACGATGCCTCGGAACGGCTGGAGCTGTCGGGCACGATCGTCGCCGGCGTGGTGGACATGCGCGGCCAGATCAAGATCGAGGGCTCGCTGATCACGACCTTCGAGCCGCAGGCAGGCGTCGCTCCGGTCATCGGCGACACGAGCCCGCAGTTCAACACGACGCTGGGTTACTTCGGTTCGGCATCGGGTGACCTCGAAGCCGAAATGCCCGCGGAAGGCCTGGGGCTGATTCAGATTCGTTACGACCCGACACTTGCGATGCCCGATGGCATTCGCGGCCCCATCGAGCTGCGCCCGGTCACCCGAACCTACTACGAGGGCATCGCGCCCTGAGCGGCTTTACCCGTACTGAACTGTCAACCTTGAAGAACAAACGCCAACAATCCGCGTTCAGCCTCGTCGAGATGCTCATGAGCCTCGCCATTACCGCGGTGCTGCTCACCGCCGCGATGGTGGCGATCGACGCAAGCTTCAAGAGCTACGCCACCGCCGCCGAAATGGCGGGCACGCAGGCGTCCAGCCGACTTGTCGTCCATCGGCTCATCAAACTCATCCGCACGAGCACGGCCCACGGCCCGCTCATGCCCGACCCGAACGCCAACCCGCCCATCACCATCGATGGCAACACCGTAAGCAGTTGGTACATCGAACTGCTCGACCCGCAGGGACAGTTCGTTCGCATTGAGTATCGCAAGGCGACGGAGGAAATCTGGGCGATCATCAGCGACGCTGATGGCAACACCACACTCGAACAACCGCTGCTGGCAGGCGTGACGGAGGCAACGTTCTTCACCCACCGACGACGCGACCGCGACAACGTGTGGGTGCTCGAACGGGGAAGCGTCGACTTCACCGTCGTGCCGGGACGCGACGCCACGCTCGCATTGGAGAACGGCAACAACACGCCCCTGCGCGTGGTTGCCTCCACGATGCCGCGTAAGCTCGACTAGCATGAGGAACATCCCATGCCACCCAAAGAGGTCAAGACCCAGGACAGCAAGATCGTCGACACGCTCAAGATACGCGACCAGGAGTACCAGCGCATCCTCGGCAAGCTCGACTACGAGGCAGGTTCAGGACCACTGCCCGGGCCGCAACTGCGACAGCAGCCACGCTTTCTCTACGCCGTCACCTTCGTCATCAACATTCAGCACCCCGGCGGCACAAGCGTCAACTACATCGGCCGCACACGAAACATCAGTTGCACCGGCCTGGCGTTCCTCCACGGCGGGTTCCTCCACAACAACACCCGATGCGTCATCTCCCTGCCCGCGTACGACGGCAAATGGATGCGCATCGCAGGCACCATCGTGCGATGCCGACACGTCGAGAACAAAGTCCACGAGCTGGGCATTCGATTCGATGAGATGATCGATCTCGGCTCGGTGATTCAGGGATGCGACGACATGCCCGAGGGGCTGTCGCTGCCGTTCGGCCTGGGGCGTTACCTCAAGCCGATTTGATTTGGCACACCCGCGAGCGATGCGTGCCGCATCAATCTTTCGCCGTGATGGGTTCATCCGTCGGCATCGTTGCCGCGTCCGCGCGTTTCGCCAGGTACTGCACGTACAGCGTCAGCACCATCGACACGACAATCGCGATACCGAAAACGTAGATCCCCACGCGCGGCGTTGCGTTGAGCAGGCTGCTCGTCTTGCTGATCAGCACCAGCAGCGCAACGACGAACACATCCAGCATCGACCACTTGCCCACGATGCCCAGCCAGTGCAGCGCCTGATGTCGTCGCACGGGTGATTGCGGCACCAGCCACACGCCCAGGAGCAGCAGCAGCTTCGCGATCGGGAAGATCACCGAAAACACCAGGATGATCACCGCCACCGCTGCGTGCCCTTCGCGCCACAGTTGGCCGATCCCCGCGATCATCGACCAGCCATCCTCCCAGAAGATGAGCTTGCGCACGTTGAGCGCAGGCAGAAACAGCCCGATCACCAGCGTCGCCGTCGTCGCCACGATGAGCAGCGGCACCTCCACCCGCCAGCGATATATCTGCTGCAACGAACGATTCGGCTTCATGCGCGACTCCGGAGGATCGGCTGTACCGTTTGTAACGACTGCCCGATAGTTTGCCTCATTTCACCAGTCAACAAAAGTAGTCCTGCGATCCGCAAATCGTATTTTTCATGGGTTGGGCGGATTCGTCGCCGGGTCCGACGGGGAACCCGGGCGAATCGGACGGCGTGAAGCCACGAGGTTGCACCGCCGCCAACAAATCGAGAACTTGTGAGGCGCGTAGAGGATTCCGACATGACACTGCGTTCACCTTTGGCCATCACGCTGGCAGGCATCATGATGCAGGCCGCCCCCCTCATGGCGAGCGAAATGCAGCTCACCGGCACGCTGCGCGACTTCAAACGCGGCGACTGGGCGGGCGGGCACCCCGACTTCGAAACCGCGCACACCGTGAAAGGCCACGGCACGTACGGCCTGGTGAACGGCCTGGTCACCATGCACCTGGGCGAAGATGGAAAACCCGTCTACAACCCGGTGCGCCCCAGCAACGACACCATCCAATCCGCGCAAAGCCTCTCCTCGTGGTTCAACGACGTCCCCGACGTCAACATCAGCGTGCCGCACACCCTGACGCTTAAGCCACGGCAGGATGATCCATCCATCTATTCGATCGCCTACACGGGAAACAACCAGTTCTTCCCGTTGGACAACGAAGGCTTTGGCAAGCAGGGTCTGTCCCACAACTACCACTTCACCTTTGAGCTCAAGTCCACCTTCAGCTACTCGCCCGGCCAGAAGTTCACCTTCGTCGGCGACGACGACGTGTGGGTGTACATCAACGGCACAAAGGTGATCGACATCGGCGGCGTGCACTCGGCGGAAACCGCCACCGTGCTGCTGCTCGATGGCAAAGCGTTCGTGGAAAAGGCGCACTTCCCCAAGGGCGGCATCGTCAAGGAAGTGTCCAGCACGATGGCCAACGACCTCGCCCAGAAGTGGTCGCGCCTCGGCCTGCCGGGCAACAGCCCCGTGAAACGCGGCGATCACTACATCGACCTCAACCTCACCGAGGGCGGCGCGGACATCCGCTGCGAGTTCAACAACAACAAGCTCACCGTCTTCTCCTCCAGCCAACTGCGCACCGTCACGCTCAAGCTGCAAAGCGGCGCGCAGGTCGAACTCACCAACCAGACCGGTTACAGCCGCGTCTACACCGCCGAGGAACCGATCGTCGGCGCCTGGGTCAAAACCGCGCTCAACAACGAAGGATTCGGACAGTACCACACGCCCTACGGCTCAAGCCACGGCTGCACGCTCAACTTCTTCTTCGCCGAGCGGCACACCACCGAATCCAACTTCCGCATTGATACGAGTATGAACCTCGTCGAAGTGCCCCCCACCACCGTCAGCCCGCTTTACGACTGACCCAACCCCACAACCCGGTGGGCCGCCTCAACAGGCCGCCCACCGTTTTCCATCGATCGCCAACCGCTATCTGATCAGTGCTGATTAACTGTTGCCCCCGCCGCACGCTCACCACGGAATCTCCGGAAATTCATCCGTCTCCGGGTCGAACGTGTCCGGCAACTCCAACTCGCCACGCTCGATCATCGCATCCTCATACGACCGCGGCAGAAAACGATCGCGATCGTAAGGACAGGGCTCGCTCGGCGGCATCTGCAGATCGGTGTGCAACTCCGCATCCTCCCGACGCGTCTCCTCGTCGGCGTAATAACGCCAGTACGCCTCAAGGTCGTCGTCCCCGCACATGTCGATCGACTGCACCCACGCGCCCGGCCCCGTCAGCTCATCCGGATCGAGCACCGCGGAGTAATCCTTCGCCGGCTCGTGCAGCACTTCGTGATACAGCCGCTCGTAAAACTCACGCTCCGACAAATGATCCGTGTGATAAAAGAACGTGTTGCGCGTGGCCATGTTTTCAATGACCTTCCACAACACATCGGTGAGTTGATCATCGTCCAGATCGTCCGGGTGCGGCAGGATCACGCCATCCCGTTCCAGCAGCTCGAACTCGCTGACCCAGGGCGCCGTCTCCCACGCCGCAATCGATCGGCCATATTCCGCGGCGATCTCGTGGAACTTGATCATGCGTTCCACATCGTCCAGATCATTGGGATCTTCCACGAACATATCGCGAGCACCTCCGTGCAGCCGAGTATATCAGTCTTCCCCCCATAAAACAGCCCGGACAAGCACGGATGGTGCGAATTCCATTTGGCGCATGCACGCCGCGCAATCACCACTCGGCACCATGCAGCATCCTGCTCAGCACCGCCGCGTGCCGTTCACCCTGACGCTTCACTCCCAGAGCATCGCCCCGGGGTGCGGGTTCTGCGCGTTCAGGGCGTCGATGCCCTGCTGCACCGCCTGCTCCACCTGTTCGGTCACCGTTCCCGCCGCCTGACGCGGCCGCGACTCCAGATGTGTCGTCAGATCTACCGGCTCGCCGAATCGCACCATCGCCACCCGACGTCCCACCGGCGGATGCACCCGCGCGTAAATGTCCTCCGCCAGCTTCTCCACCGTCTCCGCGAAGCGGTCGATCGTCGGACGCGACTGCACGTAGTTGCCCGAATAGCTCACGATGCGAAACGCCAGCATCGCCTCATCCGCCCAGTGCGACGCCACCGTGTGCTCATGCGCCCGTTCCGGATCGCTGCGAATCTCGTGGATCACCTTCCGTGCCCGCCGAATCCGGTCGATCAACGTATCCTCCGGTCGCGGCGACAATTCCATCTTCGCTTCCAGTCGTCCCACCACCGTTTCCCCCGCCTGCTTCACCAGCTCCGCAAGCTCCGGCGCTTCAGGCACACTGTGGCCACGATGACGCAGATTCTTCGCCAGGGCCGTCAAACCCACCCGCTTCACCTTCTCCAGCGGCGGGTGATCGTCCGCCAACGGCGTCGCCAGCGCCTGCGCCAACCCGTGCAGCCGATCCGTCAGCCCGCCCCGCACATCCTCCACGTGTGTCACCTTGATCGACACAGGCGTGGCCAACACCCGAACGCCCCGCGCCGCCAATGTCCGCGCGCTGCGCAGCGCCAAAAACGCCGCACCTTCATGGAACGGCGTCACCACATCGTTCTGCAGGTAAACGTTCCCCTCCGGGAAGATCGTCAACGCGTGCCGGCCCTGCGTCAGCGTCTCGACCGCCTGCTTCATCGCCTGCTGGTCCGACCCTTCCCGGTCCACCGAAAAGCAGCCCATCCGCTGCATCACAATTGCGTTGGTTCGGCTGCGCAGAAACACATCGTACGCCGCCATGATGTGCGTGCTTACCCCAAGCTGGCGCAGCGCTTCCATCCAGATGTAGGGGTCATCGTGCGTCGGGTGGTTGGGCAGAAAGAGCAGCCGATCACTGCCCGCGCGTTGCCGAATCGCATCCAGCTCGCCCGAGATGCGCACCTCATCGACCATCCGCCGACGCGGCAGATACACCCGTCGGTTGTAGTGCCCCAGGCACCAGGCGAACAGGCCGCTGCGCTTCGGCGGGAACCAGCGATAGGGTTGGTCGGAAAAGTCGAGCATGGTCGAATGGCGGCATTATAAGTGGACACCCACCCCCGCCCCTCACTGCACCAATGATGAAAACCGCCGGCCTGCGACGCCAATACACCGGCACCGCTATCCCACCCCGGCTCAATCATGGTACGATGTCCCCCCGTTTGCGGGGACACCCCACCCCCCCAACGGCAACCTCATCCGATCAGGAGACGACAATCATGACCATGCGGTGCATCTGGCAGACGGCTTCCACGGTTTCCCTCGCAACGGCTTTGATGGTGGTGAGCGGCTGCCAGTCCACCGGCGATCGTCAGCAGACGCAGCAGGTCCAGACCACCGCTTCCGCGCAGGAGCAGCCCGCCAGCCAGACGTTCGAGTGGGAAGTGCACGACATGTCCCGGCCCAAGCCCCCGGTCGTGACGCCCGGCGGACCGGCACTCGTCGCCCCGCCCTCCGATGCCGTGGTCCTCTTCGACGGCTCCAACCTCTCGCAGTGGGTGCGCCAGGAAGACGGCACCCCGGCCCGGTGGGCGCTGGAAGACGGCGCGATGCGCGTCACCTCCACCGGAGGCATCCGCAGCATCCCCGAGTTCGGCGACTGTCAGCTCCACATCGAATGGGCCGCCCCCAACCCCGCCAACGGCAACGGACAGGGACGCGGCAACAGCGGCGTCTTCCTCATGGGACTCTACGAGGTGCAGGTGCTCGATTCCTACGAGAACCCCACCTACGCCGACGGTCAGGCTGCATCGATCTACGGCCAGTACCCCCCGAGCGTGAACGCCAGCCTCAAGCCCGGTGAATGGCAGAGCTACGACATCATCTTCCGACGCCCGCGATTCAACGACGATGGCACCGTCCGTGAGCCCGCCCGTATCACCGTGCTGCACAACGGCGTCCTCGTCCAGAACAACGTCACCATCCTCGGCCAAACCACCCACAAGCAACGCGCCCGCTACGCCCCCCACGGCGACAAAGGCCCCATCAGCCTCCAGGACCACGGCGACCCCGTGCGATTCCGAAACATCTGGGTCCGCCCGCTCGAATGAGCGGTATGTGATTTGGTGATGGAGTGATGTGGCGATGTGAGCCACCACGCGATGCTGCATATCCACAGGTGGTGGGTGCCACACGGCATCCGGCTCGGCGGTGCCGTGTGCCCGAACGACACGGACGGACGTCCGCTCGGCAAAACATCCCCCCCGATGGATTTTTGCATTAAATTAGGGTATAATATTCCATCAGCCAGGCCGACTCCGCTCGGCCACGCGCATTCGCGCAGCTCACGCCAACGCCGTCTCTCCCCCGACAGCGTTTCATTCTTTTGTCCCCTCCACCCGAAACGTCCCCTTTTTGTCACCCCCTATCAGAGCTCAGAGGCCCGAAGCCAGAGGATCGAGGACAGCAACCGGATGCAGAAACGCAGTAACATCCATTTCCATCAGCATTTAACTCAAATCCGCAATCCGAAGTCCGAAATCCGCAATTCAAAAGACCATGTCGTCTTTGTCGTGGGGGTGACATCGCCATTTTTCTTTCTAAGTGACGCACAATGAACCTGTTACACCAATCCAGCCAACATCGAGGGGGAGGGGGGGTGACATTGGAGCGAGCGAAGGGCGCAAGAGCGTGGAGCGAAAGGATGGAAATTCCGTTCCATCAACCAAAAAAACCGCATCTCCCCGCCTTCCTTCGCGCCCTCGCGTCTTCGTGGTTTCCCTCTTGTCCCCTGGCCCATGGTCCTGCCCCCCAATCAGTCTTTCCCCGCCATCCAATTACGCGCATCCGCTTGTGTCGCCGTGGTTTAGTGATCGGTAAAGTAAGGATGACCGCCGCCGTCGCCGAACGGCGCCACTCGCTTCCCTTCGGAGGTCATGATCGTGTCTCCCAAAGCCACGGTGCAGAGCAGCGATGTCCTCGTCGAAGCCCACGAAACGGCCCTGGAAGGTCACCTCGCCATTCCCGAACGGGCGCAGGGCATCGTCGTCTTCGCCCACGGCAGCGGCAGCAGTCGATTCAGCTCGCGCAACCGATTTGTCGCCGAGGTGCTCAACGATGCGGGAATGGCGACGCTGCTGTTCGACCTGCTCACCGCGCAGGAGCACATCATCGATGAACGCACCGCGGAGTTTCGCTTTGACATCGGCCTGCTGTCCGAACGGTTGATCGGCACGGTCGACTGGGTCAGCCGTCACGAACTGACGCGGTCGTTGCGCATCGGCCTGTTCGGCGCGAGCACCGGCGCGGCCGGGGCGCTGGTGGCGGCGGCGCAGCGCCCGGACAGGATCGCGGCCGTGGTGTCGCGCGGCGGTCGACCCGATCTGGCGGGATCGATGCTCCCGCTGGTCAAGGCACCGACGCTGCTCATCGTGGGCAGCCGGGACACCGCCGTCATTGAAATGAACCGCGAGGCGGCAAGCCTGCTCGTCGCGCCGCACCGGCTGGAACTGGTGCGTGGCGCTTCGCACCTGTTCGAAGAGCCCGGCACGCTGGAGCAAGCCGCGCACCTGGCGCAGGCATGGTTTGTGCAATACCTCGCGCCGGAGTCATTCGCCGATCGAGCCTCACGACAAACAAGGATCGAACCATGAGAGTGCGACCGTTGCCGTTCCACGGCCACTTCGAGGATGAAGGCGGCCAGACATCGGAAACCCTGCAGATCGTCGAACCCGAGAACACCTTCGAAACCGAGTTGTTGTCCTGGACCATCCTGCCGCACGGCGAAACGGTGGCCGATGACAGCGCGCGAAGGGATTACGTCTTTCACTATGAAATCGGCGAGCATTTGGGTGAGGGGTTGTTCCGGTTGCGCATCACCGGCCGCGATGCGTCACGACGCGACCACGAGACGCAGATCGCCGCGGCACTGCTCGCGACGCCCACCACGCAACGGCTGCAGGTCGGCCGAACCATCAGCTTCGCGCCTTACTGGTTCATCAGCAAGCGGCTCCACTACAAGCCCGTGCGCGCCAGCGATCCGTATCCCGGCCCGGCGTTCGGAAGCCTCAGCTTCGGCAACGGCAACAACCTGCCTCAACGACGCCTCTTCGGCATCATCAGCGGCGCATCCGGCCAACGCCTCTGAACAACGCGACCACCACGCAAACAGAAGGGGACCACACCATGATCAGCACGCACGTCAGCACACTCGAAGCGACGTACCACAAAACGGTTGACTGGCTCAAGGAACTCAAACAGATCGGACAATTCGACGACGAAGCCCAGGCCTACACCGCCCTGCGCGCCGTGCTGCAGGCGCTTCGTGACCGCCTGACCGTCGAGGAAGCATCCGACCTCGCGGCACAACTGCCCATGCTGGTGCGCGGCATCTACTACGAAGGATGGAACCCCGCCATCACCCCCGTGCGCACGCGCACCCGTGACGATTTCCTGCTCCTGGTGCGGGAAAAGATGTCCGGAGGAAGCGCGGTGGATGAGGAACACGCGGTGCGCTGTGTGTTCCGGCTGCTCGATCATCGCATCTCGGCAGGCGAGATGAGCGATGTGAAACAGGTGTTGCCGCAGTCGATGCGCGATTTGTGGGACCACCCGTGACGCCTTGTCGCACCCGTTGCGTTGTTCCGGGCGCAACGGGTGTCGACACCTCAAAGGAGATGATGAGGATTTCCAGGATTTCGCCTTTTAAGCCCGGCGTTGCTCCGGTTCGCGCAGATGGCGCGGGATGGGCAGGTTGTGGCGTCGATACCAGGCCAGCGGATCGGCACGCATCGATTCGACCATCCGCTGCAGTGAATCGATCAGACGATGTCGCGGCGACCAGCCCAGCCATTCCCGGGCGCGCGTGATGTCCAGCTCGTAATGATCATCCGCCATGTCGATCATCCACGGTTTGATGAAAGGAGATGCAACACCCGGCGCTTGTTCCTGAATCCACGCGCCTGACTTGGCGACGATCCGCGGAATCGGCGCGGTGATCCAGTTGCGCTCGCCCTGCAACAGTCTGCCCAGCTCCCGCTGCACCTCATCGTAGCTGTAGGTGCGTGGCTCGCCGATGAGCATGGGTGCGACCTCGCGCGGAAGCTTGTGCCGAAGCTCCACCGCAAGTTCGATCGCATCCGCAACATCATCCAGATGAACGTACGCCTGCCCATGCGTGATGTCGCCGGGAAACACATGTGCAATGAGCTGCTCCTCCGCGATGCGGCGGATCTGCTGCGCCAGCGGAATCGAATCGCACAGGTCGGTGTACACCCCCGCCAGGCGCAACAGCAGCGCGGGTGTGTCGTTGTGTTCCGCCAGAACGCACTGCTCCGCTTCGATCTTCGATTGCGGATACGCCCATCGGCCCGCCAATGGAGAGGACTCGTTGATTGGTCGGCCCGGTATGGTTGGCGCGTGAACGAGCATCGTGCTGCCAAAGAGGAACTGCTGCGGTCGATACGGTCGCAGTGCGATGAGCAGTCGTTCGGTGCCGCGAACGTTGACCCGTTCGTAGAGGTCGCTCGGCTCGCCGGAGAAGTCGTAGTAGGCGGCGAGGTGAACGATGGAGGCGATGCCCTGCGTGCACGCGTGGCCGATGCGTTCGATGGCGGCGTTGAGGCTTGGGTCGGAGCCGATGTCCGCCTGGACGAACTCCGCGCCGGGCGGAAGCGGTTCGGTCGCGCCTGTCTGGTCGAGCGCCGCCACGTGATAGCGCATCGCCAACCGACGCACGATCCCCCGACCGATGCGCCCGCTGCTGCCGGTCACGATGACACAAGGCCGGTTCACCGCTTCACGCATGTTGACTGCCTCCACGGCCGACCGATGTCGATGTGCAATGAATCAAAGGACAAGCTGGACCTTGCCGTCGCGCTGTTCGATGCGGTAGGTCTGGATCGCCTGCTCAGCCGGGCCGCACCGCGTTTCGCCGCTGAGCGCATCGAACTGCGACCCGTGCCAGAGACACTGCACCTTGTCGCACATCATCACCCCGCCCGCCAGCGACCCACCGCGATGCGAGCAGCGATCATCAAACGCGACGTACCCATGAACCGTGCGCGCCAGGACGATACGTCGATCGCCCACGTGCAGCAGTTTCATCTGGTCGACAGCCAGTTCATCGTCGCGTGCAACGGTGATGGGCGTTTCGGACGGTTCGAACGATTCCTCGCGCCACTTGCCCGCATCGGCATAGCGATGATCGGGACCGATGAAGTTGCGATACACCAACGTGCCGCCCAGCCACCCGCCGATGATGAGCAAACCCAGCCCGCCTGCTTCGAGCAGAAGGACGATGACGTCGGGCCGTGTGGCGGGATCGCCGCGGTAAAGCCATGCGATGATGAAAAGTCCGATCGCGCCGGTGTTGACGACCATGTGATAGGTGGCGCGTTTTTTGGCGGAGCTGTTGGGCGGGACGGTGGCGGTGTAGTCGACGAGGCCGGGGACCGCGGCAATCAGTCCCGCGACGATGCCGGCAAACGCCATGTAGGCGCCGGTGTTGGACCATTGCGCCCGGTCCGCCAGGCCGCCGACGAGGTCGCAGATGAACGCGCCGGAGAGGAACGCGATCGGGAAGGGCACGAGCATCGGGTGCAGCGGATGACTTTTGATGTTGGCGCGGGTACGCATCGCAACAGCTCCTGCATAGCGACACCGCCTCAGCCGAGCGGAAGGTTGTCGATGTCGACCGGGCTCTTATGCGGGAGCGTGCAATCGCCATGCCGTCGCCTGTTGCCGACCACGGCGCAGGCTTTGCAACCTTCACCGTCGATGCCTTCCCCCACGTTCCAGCACCTGTTGTCGTGGATGACGCGGCCGATCGCGAAGGTGAACCCGACGAAACGGCCTGACCGCACACACTGGCTCATTGGCTGGATCGCCGCGGCGACATTGCTGGGCGCGTTGCTGCGGTTTCACGAACTGGGGCAACCCAGCTTCTGGCACGATGAACTCATGACGATCCGCGATGTGGCGGATCCGTCGCGCAAACATGTCACCCGAAGGTTGGGGTACGTGCACACGGCGATCGGATTGCGACTGGCGGGGGTGGATCTCGCGGCACTGCCCGCCGATGCGCCGGATCGGTGGCAGGCGCATGGCATCAACGAGTGGTCGGCACGACTGGGGTCGTGCATCGTCGGTATCGTCACCATAGCCGTGATCGGCTGGACCAGTCGCCGCATCCTTGAACCGCGTGCGGCAGCGATCCTCGCATTTCTGCTCGCGATCGGCACGTGGCATCTCTACTGGTCGCAGACGGCCCGCTTCTATCCGTTGCAGTTCCTCTTCATCAGCCTGGCGATCATCTACTATTTCGATGCGACACGGCGCGGCGTGACCGCACTGCTGCTCGCGGCGATGGTCACATTTGCGCTGGCGTTCTGGTCGCACTGGATGGCGCTGCTGTTCGGCGGGGTGGTGGTGCTGGATCTGATCATCTCAACATGGCGCGGCGAACGGGTGCGACTGGGACGGGTTGGGTGGCTGGCGATCGGGCTGGCGCTGGGCGGTGCGGTTGCCATCGCGGCGTATGTGATCATCGAAAACCCCGAAAGCATTCGCTTCTTCATGCACACCGACCCGCAATCGCCCACGACGCTCATCCTTGGCACGGTATATCTCGTGGGTATTCCGCTGGCAACGATGGCGGGCGTGGGGGCGTGGCTGATGTTTGGCGAGGATGCGCGCAAGGCGATCTATCTCGTGCTTGTGGCGATCGTGCCGGCGCTGCTGCTTTCCGTGTTGTCACTGGCGGATGTGTACGTGCATTTGCGGTATGGCTTCATCTGTTACTTCGGTTGGTTGGCGCTGGCGGCGTATGGGGTGGAACGGCTCGTCGATGCGCTTGAGCCGCGACTCGGCCGCGCGGTGGCGTGGTCGCCGCTTGTTCTGGTCGCAGCGATGATCCTCTTGACCAACGTGCTCTACTTTCAAAGCGGCGGCGGGTACCACCCACGATGGCGCGAGGCGTTTGCCTACATCGCCCAACACCGCCAACCGGGCGAGCAAGTGTATGTCACCGCACCGGATGCATTTCTTTCACGCTACTACCTGCAGTCACCCGATGCGGGCAGGCGCTTTCCCCGTTCGGCTGCGGCGTTGAACGGTACCGCGTGGCTGGTGGCGCATACCGACACGGCAAGCTTCGGCAAGCAGCATCGCTGGTTGCATGAAGCGGCGGATCTGCGCGCCTACTTCGATGTGCGACTGGCGCAGCCTTACGCCGGCATCAGCGTCTTCCTCTATACCCCTGCGCCATCGGAGATGGAACCGTAGGACAATCTCGTAAAGCCCGGTGCGGCTGTTGCCGCGATCAGCTATCCCGAACCTTCGACGCAGCAGCGCCACCCCTCATTTCCGTGCATGCGCAAGGGGGTTCGCACAAAGGACACAACATCGTTTCATCTTGCTGTACTTCTTACGCATCATCCACTTACAAGCACAGCGCTATGATCACGCAAGGTTGTCCGGCGGCTTCGACCCACCCGGTGTGCCGACAACCTCAGCCCCGGGATCGAACGGGGCGGAGAGAGAAGGAAGTGCCATGCGTCAGTATCGAATCGCCATGGTGGCGGCATGTCCGTTCCCCTACCCACGAGGAACACCCGTGCGGATTCATCAGATGGCCGATGCACTCACACGACGCGGTCATGAAGTGCATGTCATCACCTATCACCTGGCGGACAGCCGTGTCACGCCGGGCTATCAGGTGCATCGCATCCCGAATGTGCGGACGTACCGCAAGTGTTCACCGGGCCCGACGTTGCAGAAGCTGCTCGTGCTCGACCCGATGCTCGCCGCGACGTTGGCGCGGGTGTTGCGACAGGGTTCGTTCGATGTGATTCACGCTCATCATTATGAAGGGCTGCTTGCCGCGCTGATGGCCCGCGCGATGCGGCCGATCCCCATCGTGTTTGATGCTCACACGCTGCTGGAATCGGAGTTGCCCTTCTACGGAATGTCGATGCTTCAACGGGCCAAACGCACACTGGGCCGGGCGCTGGATCGACACCTGCCGCCACGTGCTTCGCATGTCGTTGCGGTGACGGATGAGCTGCGAGACAAATTGCTGGTGAACGGCTTACCCGCCGGTGACGTCACGGTGATTACCAACGGCGTGGAGTGCGAGCACTTTGATGTACCGGTGCCGTCACGATCCGACGCTCACCCACCGAAGCTGATCTTCACGGGCAATCTCGCGGCTTATCAGGGCATTGAGCTGATGCTGCACGCGTTTGCCGAGGTGCGACGACAGCGCGACGGTGTGCGCTTGCACATCATGTCCGATTCGTCGTTTGAGCCTTACGAAGCCATGGCGCAGACGCTGGGCATCCGTGAGGCAATCGATCTGGAGCGGGCGGATTTCAACGTTCTGCCGCAACGTCTGGCAGAAGCGGATGTGGCGCTCAACCCGCGAACGCAATGCGAAGGCATTCCGCAGAAGCTGTTGAACTACATGGCGGCGGGCAAGCCGATCGTGTCGTTCGAAGGCAGCGCTCGCGGACTGATTCATCGTCGCAGAGGTTGGGTCGTTCCCGACGGCGACATTCAGGGCTTTGCGGCCGGCATTCTCACGCTGCTGACGGACCAGGCGCTGGCGCAGCGGATAGGGAGCAACGCCCGACGGTACGTGTTCAGTGAGTTGAGTTGGGACAGCGTCGCACGGCGAGCGGAAACGGTGTACGACCGGCTGCTGCCTGAGGAGGCTCCGCCGCTGCACGCTCATCATCAGCAACCCGCCACTTGATGCGTCCACTTTTGGGAGAAGGTGACGTTATGTACGCCCTGGATCGACGCTCTGAACATCGCCACGCCACCGACCTGACCGTTGCCGCGGTGGTGGTGAACCACAACGGCGGTGAGCGGGTGGTGAACACCGTCCGTGCGCTGCTGGAGCAGCAAACACCTCTGCGCGAGGTGATCGTGGTGGACAATGCATCGACCGATGGCAGTGTTGATCGTATTCGTGAAGCGTTCGATGAGGTGGACGTGCTGGACATGGGGGAGAACGCCGGCCTCCCCGCAGCACGCAACGCGGGGTTGCGGCTGACGCATGCCGACCTGGTGCTGTTGATCGACAACGATGTGTATGTGTCGTCTGATTGCATCGACCGCATGATCCGCGCGTATCTGGAACTGGGCGAGCCGGCGGTGGTGTGCCCGCGCATCATCCTGCTGCCTGAGGAGGATGTGGTGCAGGCGGACGGCGCAGCGGCGCATTTCGTGGGCACGATGATGCTGCGACATGCGTATCGTCCCGTGGCTGACCTCGCCGACGAAACGAGTGAAGTGGGTGGATGCATCGGCGCGTGCATGCTGCTGGATCGGCAGCGGGTACTCGATGCCGGCGGGTTCGATGAGGCGTATTTCTTTTACTTCGAGGATCTGGAGTTCAGCCTGCGCATGCGTTCGCTGGGGCATCGCTTTGTCTGTGAGTCGGCGGCGGTGGTGTACCACGACCGGGGGCGCGGCACGCCGGGCCTGTCGTTTCGCGGCAAGGGGGAGTATCCGCTCAAGCGTGCGACGCTCACGTTGCGGCATCGGTTGATGACGATGCTGATTCACTATCGCGTTTCGACGCTGCTGCTGTTGTCGCCGGCACTGGCGGTGTACGAGTTCGCCAGCATGGTGATGGCGATCGCGCAGGGATGGGGTGGGGCGTGGTTGCGGGCGTGGGCGTGGCAGGTGCGGCACTGGCGCAGGATCGCCACACGGCGAAGACAGATGCAACGCGATCGGAAGCGCGGCGACCGTGACCTGCTCATGGCGGGGCCGTTGCCGCTCACGCCTGGGCTGGTTCAGTCGCCCCTTGCCCTCGCGGCGGTCAACACGTTGTCAACGGTGCTGACGCTTTACTGGCAGGGGGTGCGGCGGCTGGTGCGGTAGGCCACCCGGGATTGCATCCCCGGGCTTCGGGGGGAGTCACCTAGACAAAATCAAGCACATTGACCGGAAAGCCGACATAGGAAGGGAAGCTATAACTCGTTGCGGACGTTTCGTGCGGAGTCGCCTCATGGTGCGAATGGATGATCCCGGTGCTCACCGGAAGCCGATCGGCGGCCGGGCGATCGTCTCCAATGCGGTCATCGACGGCGACCGGCTGCTGATGGTGCGGCAGGGGCGCGGCCGCGACCGCAACCGCTGGAACCTGCCCGGCGGCAAGGTGGACCCGGGCGAAACGCTTCTCGACGCGGCCGTCCGCGAAACATTGGAAGAAACGGGTTACCACACGCGCATCCACGGCGTGGCGGGGCTTTATGACTACACCACCGCGACCGGCAAGCGACGACTGCGGTGTGTGTTCCTCGGGCACGTGATCGGCGGGAAGCCTTTCGCCAACCAGCGCGAGATTCTCGAAGTACGCTGGATTCCGCTTGAGGAAGTGTTCGCGATGGAGCCGGATGCACTGGCGAAGCCGCACGTTCTGATGCGCATCCTCAACGATCTGCATCGCCGCACCATAGATGGGCAGGCCACGATGGATCGACTCGCGGTGGGGTGAAGCGTGCGCTGCACAATCGTCACAATCGTCCCACCTGCGCAGAACCTGCAGGCGTGGTGGGGGCAACGTTAATTTTCGCGGACGTTCCGGCCGATGGGGCTGGTGAGGCAAGCGGACGGCGCGATCGTCGAACGTGCCTCGAGCCCTCCTCTGGGAAGCCTGGCCATGTCGCGAAACGCTTGCCGTAGCTCTGCCGGATTCACGCTGGTTGAGATGTTGATTGTGGTGGTGATCCTGGCAATTCTCGCCGCGGTGGTGATCCCCAGCTTCACCAACGCCAGCGACAAGGCCAAAGCCAGCACAACGCTGTCGCAGTTGCGACACGTGCGCGATCAGGTCGCTCGGTATCGCTTCGATCATCGCGACACGTGGCCGGACCTGGTGACGCATCAGTGGATGCCGCTGCTGCAGAAGACCGACAGCGATGGGAACATCAGCGATACGGCACGTTTTGGGCCTTACCTGGTCAATCCGCCGCTGAACCCGTACACCAACAGCATGACGGTCGGCGCCGCCTCGGCTGCGAATCTCGGCTGGGTGTACGACATCACCAACGGCCACCTCGATGCGGTCGGCTTCGATGAAGCGACTGGAACGTTCGCGATGCCGCAGTAAGGCATCGATGTGACGTGATGCTCAGCCCGCGCCGCGATCTTCGCCCAACACGAATGCCATCGTCGGCAACTGCCGATCAATGATCGCCCGCGCATAGACGCACAACAGGCGATTGGCGCGGCGAACGGCTTCGGGGTTTTCATCACCCACCTGAACGTCGTGTCCCGCGGCGGCGATGCGCTTGAGCAAGGCGATCGTCTCGCTGCGCACCTTCCAACTGTTGCGTTCATCGCCCGGTTCGACGGTGAGCCCGCCGGCCGTGGCATCGAACGTGTACGACCGTGCGGTTGCGAGAGGCGTGTCACGCTGCACATCGCGATCAAGCTCGGGGCGATACCCGCTGTCGTCGAGCAACGTCCACTGAAAGCGCAGCAGCGCCATCTGCCGTGCTTCGGGCATGGCAAGGTCCGTCAGCAGCTTGCGCAGGGCGTGGAACGTCACAGGGTGGGCATCGCGCTCGGCAAGCAACGCGTTGACGAGGTCGGCGGCATAAAGCGACAGCCGTTGCGCTTCGAGGTTGCGCCGCAGATGCCAGAAGGGTTCCTGCAGATCCCACTCGGTGAGGTTGGCCAAATCGGTGGAGGATTTGATGAGGCCGACCGCCTGCCCGAGGGTGAGCAGTTCGATGCCGCCGCTGTATCGCTGCACGCTGGAGGGGCTGGTGCGTTTGGCGCCTTTGGCGACGGCGCGAATCTTGCCGTGCTGCTCCGTCAGCAACGCGACAATCTGGCTGGTCTCCGACCAGTCAAAGTGCCGAATACAAATCGCCTGATCCTTGAACCGCGGCATGGGAGAATTGTAGCGGAGCCTAGGAAACCACCAAGGGCGCGATCATCACGGTATTGACGCCAAGATGCCGGAACAAAGAAGCCAAGAAGGGAGAACGCAATTGATCCCATTCCCTGATTTCTTGGCGTCTTGACGTCTTGGCGTCTTGGTGTCTTGGCGTTGAAATCTGGGTTTTACCCCTGTTCGATCGCCGCCAGTTCTTTTTCTGCGGCGGCGAGTTGGTCGCGGGTTTGTTGCACCAGGTGCGCGGGGGCTTTGTCGACGTACGACGGATTCGCCAAACGCTTGTTGAGCGCTTCGATCGACTTGCGCAGCTCCTCGGCGCGACGCGCCAGGCGCGCCTGTTCCGCCTCGGCGTCGATCAGGCCGTGCAGATAAATCTGATCGTCTCCGCACACGGCGGCGGCCGCATCGGAGGGACGCTCCACATCACGGCCGACCGCTTCCAACGTGACGTTCGCCAGCGTCTGGATCAGCGCGCGTTGCGCTTCGATGACCGATCCATTCTCCGATCGGATCGATACCGCCACCGTCTGACGCGGCGCGACCTTGTGCTGTGTGCGCACCTGACGGATGGCGGTGACGAGTTCCTGCACCGTGGCAAACGCGCGGGTGTCGGCTTCGGTCACACCCGGCCGAACGCGCGGCCAACGCGCTTTGATCAGCAGTTCATGCGGCGGAATCTCCACCCCCTCCACGCCACGCTGCGGCATCACCGCGTTGAGGTGCTCCCACAACTTTTCCGTAATGAACGGCATGACCGGATGCAGCAGCCGAAGCGCCGCATCGATGCACGTCGCCAGCACCTGTCGCTGCGTTTCGTGCTGTGACACGGTGGGCTTCACCGCTTCGATGTACCAGTCGCAAAGGTCGCGCCAGATGAAGTCGTACAGCGCCCGGGCATACTCGGCGAATTCGTAATGTTCGATCGCGTGCGTCGTATCGCGAATCGTCGCGCCCAATCGGGCGAGAATCCATTCATCGGCCGCGCCGAGAGGTTCGGAGCGCCGTTGGCGACCGTCGCTCTCACCCAGCTTGCCCAGCGCGAACCGCACCGCGTTCCACAGCTTATTGGCGAAGTTGCGGCCGACGTCGAACTTTTCGCTCGTGTTGCGGCCGGTTGCGGGATCGCGCGTCACCGGCATGCGCACGTCCTGCGTGTTGGTCGTCATGGAAGCGAGCGTGAAGCGCATCGCATCGGAGCCGTGCGAATGGATGATGTCCAGCGGGTCGACGCCGTTGCCCAACGACTTGGACATCTTGCGTCCCTCGCCGTCCTGAATCATCGCGTGGATGAACACATCGTGGAACGGCAACCGGTCGAGGAAGTAAAGGTTGAACATCACCATGCGCGACACCCAGAGGGTGATGATCTCGCGGGCCGTGCAAAGCACACTGGTCGGATTCCACGTCGCCAGTTCCGGCGTGTCCTCGGGCCAGCCCAACGTCGAAAGCGGCCAAAGCGCGGAGGAGAACCATGTGTCGAGGACGTCGGGGTCCTGAACAAACCCTGCATCAATTAGTTTCTGTTCAATTCCTGGACAATCAGGTTCGACACAAACCGTAACAATCGGTTGTCCGCCAGGTCCCCCGGGTATCACCTGTGTTGCAATGTGGCTGTGCTCATCATCTGACAAAAAATCGAACTTGATAGGAATCCACTTAGTTGAATCGGCCGGTGGGTGATTCTTCTTCAAATCCCACACCGCATACCACACCGGAATCCGGTGCCCCCACCACAACTGACGCGAGATGCACCAGTCGCGGATGTTTTCGTGCCAGGTCTGGAATGTTTTGGCGTAAC
>CAZEFM010000016.1:0-9017 GCA_964511575.1 uncultured Phycisphaeraceae bacterium
GAGCCCGAAACACCGCACCCGCCCATCACGAGCTGCCTTCAAGCCCATGCGGCGCTTGAGCATGCCCCGCCGGCGAGGCGACAGCGCCCACCATCATCCCCCCTCGCGCGCACCTAAACGAAAGCCCGGGGATCGCCATCCCCGCGACATCCTCCGGGCCGTCGCCCCCCACCAATGAACCTCCCACCCGCCTCCACAGCTACACCCTCTATCCCGGCACGCGCGTTGCACGGCACCGATCAAGTGCATCACCCGCACCCGCCACGGCAACATGCACGCCGGTCCTGTGCAAAGGGTTCTGCCATGCGAATCGCGTCACTGGTCCTGGCTCTGCTGCTGGTGGGTTGCTCGGCCAACAAGCCACGCAACCCCTCGTTCAACGTCACCATGGAACAGGCCAAGGCGGCGCTGCGGCACATGGAGCGACACCCGCGCCCACTGAAGCGGCCGGTGCTGGTGCTGTCCGGCTACATGGATCCGGGCTTCGCCGCCGGAAGCTTCGCCGTGCGCCTGCGCAACCTCACCGGCGACTCGCGCATCCAGGCCATCGCCTTCGCCTTCTGCCGTGACTTCGATGAATGCCGTCGACGCGTCATCGAAACCGTCGAGGAACACTTCCCCAGCGACGATCCCGACTGGACCACCGAGGTGGATGTGGTGGCGATCTCGATGGGTGGCGTCGTCGGCCGATACGCTGCGATGGACATCACCCCACCCGCTACCAGCGCGAACAACAGCGACGATCCGCTGGCACACAAACGTCTGAAGGTTGCGCGCATGTTCACCATCGCCTCGCCCCATCGCGGCGCGCCGCTGGCTGACCTGCCCACCTTCGACCGCGTGCAGATCGACATGCGCATGGGCTCGACGTTCATCGAATCGCTCGAACCCCCCAACGGCGACTACGAGCTTTACGCCTACGTGCGCCTCGGCGATCGGACCGTCGGCCCCGCCAACGCCGCCCCACCGGGCCAGACTCCCTGGTGGGTTGCACGCCCCTTCCCCTCGCCCGCCCATGCCGGCGCGTTCACCGATGCCCGCATCATCGCCGATGTCGCCCGCCGACTGCGCGGCGAAACCGCCTTCGCCACCCACCCGCCATCACCGCTGCCGTAGCACACCGCCATCATGAACCCGGCTCACTTTTCCACCGCGCACGCCAATCGTCGATGAAGGTCGTCCGATAAAACCCTGCCGCACAACATCACAGCAAGCTTGCGCTCCATCGCGCGAAAAAATTCAAGTTCGGCTCTTGCGTCCGAAGCGGTTATATGCTCTGGTTAAGCCAGTGGAGGCTTAACCATGAAACTGGCGATGCACTATGCGATGTGGGGGGCTGCGATGGCGGCGGTGGTGTACGTGGCGGTCGGCGAAGGTGCCGGCGCGCTCTACAACAACCCGCTGGCGTGCATCGGCGTGGCACTGATCGGGCTGGGACTGTGCAAGCACGCCGCCCAACAGCAGCAGGCCGAACCCGCAAGCGACGCGTGATCCATCAACAACCCGTTCGCCCGACGCCCAACAGGCCACAACACTGGCGAACGGTTCAGGCACACACCCACCAAGGACGGTTCGGTCGCCTGCATGGGAACCGGCGGCCGAGCCGTCCGCATCATTCCCCTTCCCCCCTTTTCCCCACCAATCAACAACCACCCACGCCAGACGCCAGGGTGGCGATCACACATATTCACCATGACTGATGGTTGGATCAGGCGGTCGGGTCGGCGTTCTTTCGGCTGATATACCAGACCGCGCCGCCGAACGTCCCCGCCAGAAGAAACGGCGCGGACATCATCACGAGAATCGAGTAGTAGAACCCTTCCGCCGCCCCGCCGCGCTGCGTCCCGTCCTCCAGCGAAGGCAGGATGTCCTTGCAGTTGGGACACGCCCACACCTCACCCGCCAGAACGAGCAGAACAAAAGCAGCGAAAAAGACGGCAGGAAGGCGTTTGAGCATGATGGAGCCATTATCGTCCGACAGAACGACAGGGGCAAGTGGGGGCGTGCCGATTGCCGATTGGGAGCCCCGCCACTCGCTGACTTCTGGCCTCTGTCCGTCAAGCTTCCCATTGATTTTCGTATTTTATCCGGGTATGATTGAATCGTCCAGCGCCGCTCTCCCCCAAGGGGACATCTGCCACCGTGCGCGCAAATCCGAGGAACAATCCGCAGTCCGCAATTCAAAAAGACCATGTCGTCTTTGTCGTGTTTGTCGTGGGGGTGACATCGTCGTTTTTCGTCGTAAGACATAACCAACACATCACTTGCAGCAACACGACAGAGGTGCGAGGGGGGAGGGGGTGACATCCTGAAATAAGTTCGAAACATCGATACAGCACGCGCCAAGCGCCGAATCTTTTCACTGTCCTTTGCTACGATGAAACGATGCCAGCACGGGTACTGATTACCGAAACGTTGGATCCCGCATGTGCCGAATGGCTCAGCGAGCGGATGGATGTGCAGTGGTGCCCACTGAACGAGGCGGACCGTCTCGATGAGCTGCTGCCCACCGCCGACGCGGTGATCGTGCGCACCTACACGCAGGTGAACGAGGCGTTTCTCCAGCGTGCGCCGAACCTGAAAGTCGTCGGCCGGGCCGGCGTCGGGCTGGACAACATCGATTTGGAAGCGTGTCGTCAGCGCAACGTGCAGGTGGTCTACACCCCCGATGCCAACACGCAGGCGGTCGTCGAGTACGTGTTGGGGTTGATGCTCGATTCGTGTCGGCCGCGACCGGTGCTCAACCACATCGTCACGCCGGAAGTGTTCCACCAGCTTCGCGCGGAACAGGTGGGCAAACAGCTTGAAGAACTGACGCTGGGCATTCTCGGGTTCGGCCGCATCGGCAAACGGCTGGGCGAGGTGGCACACGCCATCGGGATGAACCTGCGTGTGCACGATCTGCTGCCGGAGGTGGAGCTGCGCAAGAAGGTCGATTACGCGTTCCAGTATGTGCCATCGATGGAAACGCTTTTCGAACGCTCGGATGTGGTGAGCATTCACGTGGACGGCCGCGCCAGCAACCGGCACCTCATCAATGCGGCGGCGCTGTCGCACATGATGGACGATGTGCTGCTGATCAACACGTCGCGCGGCATGGTGATCGACAACGCGGCGCTGGCGACATGGGCGAAGCAGCGTCCCAAGGCCCGTGTGATTCTCGATGTGCACGACCCGGAACCCCCGCCGGCGGATTACCCGTTGTGGGGGGTGGAGAACGTGCTGCTCATGCCACACCTGGCATCGCGGACCGACCGCGCGCTGCAGAACATGAGTTGGGTCTGCCGCGACGTTGTGACCGTTCTTGAAGGCGGGGCCCCGCAATACCCCGCCTGGTGAGCCGCCCCGGCTCGCCGTATCAACCTGAAACGCACCGCAGCCGCGCCCATCGCCGCGTGATCGGCCGTGTGTCTCACGGGTGCTGTCCGTGGTCGGCACGATTCCGGTGGAATTGCTTTCCCCCGCCGGCCGCATGCATAAAAATCAGTGCCCGATGCGTGTAAGAGGTGACGATGCACGAGAAAGCAGCGCTGAGGCAGGAACTGGAAACCGTTTACCGGTCCCACCGTCAGGGGTTGTACAGCCTGGCGCTGGCGGTGACGGGTGTTCCCGACCGCGCTGAGGATGCGGTGCAGGAAGCGTTTGCGCGGTTGTTCGCCCGGCAGGCGCGGCCCGACGGCGACGTGGTGGCGTACGTCTTTGCCACCGTGCGGAACACGGCGATCGACCTGGTGCGACGTCACGGCCCGTCGCCGACCCCGCTGGGCGACGCGATCTACGCCGATGCCACCGTCACGCCGAACCATCCCGGCACATCGCTGCTGCAGGCGGAAACGCAGGCGCTGGTGCGGCAGGCGATCAGCGAACTGCCCGAGGAGCAGGCGCAGGTGGTGCTGCTCAAGACGCACGCCGGCCTGACGTTCGAGCAGATCGCCTCGGTGGTCGAAGCGCCGCTGGGCACGGTGACGAGCCGCTATCGCCGAGGGTTGGAACGGTTGCGTGAGAAGCTTGAAGCGTTGGGCGTGTGGGAGACGACACGATGAACGAGCACGATCGGGACATCGAACAGTTGCTGGAACAGATGCCGCTGCGCGAGCCGTCGCAGGCGCTGGATGCGAAGGTGCTGGGCGCATCGCAGCCGGTTGTCGCATCGCTGCGTGATCGGTCGCAATGGCGTCTGGCGGGCTGGCTCAGTGCGGCGGCGCTGCTGATTGCCGGGGCGACACTGGCGATCACGCTCTGGGCGGCGCAGCGCCATCGCATCGACCGCAGCGGCGTGAACGGCTCGCCCCTGCAGCCCCCCACCGCCATCGCCTTCGACCCGGTGCGACACGAGACGGTGCTGTCGCATCTTTCCGATGAAGGCGTCGTCTACCTCGCGGATGACCTTCCCATGCGGCGGGTGCGACGGCAGACGCTGCAGCGGGTGGAATGGGTCGACGCCGCTCGCGACATTCGCATGGAAACCACCCTGCCCCTGCAGGAACAGTGGATGCTCGTACCGATCAGCTTCGACTGAAACAAACGTCACGGATGCACAGGCATTGATTGATCAGGAGATTTGAACCATGAAACATCAGCAACGGTGGATGGCACTTGGATTGGCGGGTGTGCTGGGTCTGAGCGGCGTAACGCTCGCACAGGATGCGGCAGTGCAAATCGCTCCACGACGCACGGTGGTGCGCAGCGTGTTGGCATCGTCCGCGGTGCCGCGCCTCGGCATTGCGGCGGAGTCGATGCCCGGCGCGCTGGCGGCGCAACTGGGGCTGCCCGAAGGCGTGGGCCTGGTGGTGTCGCGTGTGGCGGAGGGTGTGGACCACGGCTTCAAGCAACACGATGTGCTGCACAAGATGGGCGATCAGGTGCTGACCAACGTGGATCAGTTGCGCAAGCTGCTGGACACGCACGACAAGGGCGCGAAGATCACGTTCACCGTGATTCGGGCCGGCAAGCCGGTGGAGGTGACGGTGACGCTGCCGGAGAAGGTGGAACGGCGTGTGGCGTTCGGCGAAGCGCCGGCAATGGTGCGTGTGCCGTTTCTGGGGGTGGCGTCGGAGCCGGTGAGCCCTCAGGTGGCGGCGCAACTGGGGCTGGAGGAAGGCACGGGTGTGGTGGCGGTGGCGGTGATCGACGATTCGCCGGCCGCGAAGGCGGGACTGCGCCGGCACGACATCCTGCTCAAGGTCGACGGCGAAGCGGTTGGCCACCCCGATGAACTGCGACGCCGCATCCGCGAGAGCAAGGCTGGGCAGAAAGTCACGCTCGAAGTGTTGCGCGAGGGTAAGACCATCACGCTCGAGGCGGAATTGGTGGAGAAGGATGTGGTCGAGAACCCCGGGGGGGTGATTGGTCGCGACCGGATGTTCCTCATTCCGCCGGGCCACGATCTCTTTGACGGCGAGGATCCCTTTGAGATGCAGATGAACGAGATGATGCTGCGTATGGGCCCGGAGCTGGAGCGCATGCGTGAGCAGATGCGTCAGTTCATGCTGGAGCGTCGCGACGGCGTGCCGGTGTTCCCCGACTTTGAGGGCGGTCCGATGGACATGCGGATCGAGATTCCCGAGGGGATCGCGGCGGGCGGCGTGTCGGTGTCGACCTTCGCCGATGGCACGCACGTGATCACGCTGACCCGCAAGGGCGGGGAGGCGACGCTGGAGGTGAAGGATGCGGCGGGCGAGGTGATTTTCAACGGCCCGTGGAACACGGAGGAAGACAAGGCCAAGCTGCCCCAGGAGCTTCGCGCGAAGGTGGAAGCGATGCGTCAGCCGATGGAAATGCGGCTTCGCCTCCGCCCGGGGAGCCCGCAGCCAAAGGCCCGGCCGGGCGACATGATGGTGTGAGATACGCCGAGGTTCGGCGTCGAGGAGCGTGGCGCGCATCCGGGGGCGCGACACGCTCTTTCCACTTCACTGACGCGTCGCGACCGCCGCGATCGATGGGGAAACACCTGGAGCGAATGTTCGATTTCGCGCGAGGAGACGGCTAGGCTATGGGCTATGAAGTACCGTATGCTCGGCGTCGATCTGGACGGCACGCTGCTGGATTCCTACGGGAAAGTCAGTGCTCAGAACCTTCACGCGCTGCGGCGGGCGCAGGACGCGGGACTGCTCGTCGTTCCCTGCACCGGTCGCGCATGGCGCGAATCGCACCGCGCGCTGGCGGAGGCGGCCCATTTGGAACTGGGCGTCTTCGTGACCGGCGCGGCGATCAGCGAAATGCCCACCGGTCACCCGCTCGACACCGCAACCATGGACACCAGCCTCGCCTGGCGGATCGTGCAGGTGCTGCAGGAACTGCCCGAAGCGGTGCTCATTTTCCGCGATGCTCATCGCGCCGGGCACGACTATCTCGTCACCGGTCGCGGCAAGCTCAGCGCCAACACGCGGTGGTGGTTCGACCACACCCGTTCCATGGTGCATCATCAGCCGACCATCTGCGAGGACGATCTCCTGCACACGCTGCGGGTGGGCATGGTAGCGGGCAACGACCGCATGGCGAGGGTGCTGCCGCAACTGCGCGAACTGTGCGGCGACCAGATTGTTTCGCACGCCTTTGCGGGGATCAATCTGCCCGATCAGGACGAGCAGCTTTACGTGCTGGAGGTGTTTGCCCGAGGTGTCGACAAGTGGCGCGGCCTGCAGTGGATCGCCCGCCAGCACAACATCGCCGACGACGAGATCGCGGTGATCGGCGACGGGGTGAACGATCTGTCGATGTTCGCCACTTCGAGCTGCGCGATTGCGATGGGCAATGCGATCGAGCCTGTCCGTCATGCCGCACGGTACATCACGCTGACCAACGATGAGCATGGCGTTGCGCATGCCATCGACATGCTGCTCACGGAGAAGTGGCAGTGAGGTGACCAGGCCTCGCAGACGATGGATGGATCAACTCGGTTTGATGTGGCGGGAGTTCTGGTTGCCGCCTTCGATCCACTCCTGCACGTTCTGCGTGGCGTCGTGAATGTCCTTACCGAAGCCTTTGACCGCGTTGCACCCGGTCAGCGTCAGCAGCGGTGTCAGAACGAACAGAAGCAGGAGCAGGCATCTCACCATGGTGACGAATCCCAACAATGTTTCCGTTGGCGTTATCGGCTGGAGCGGGCGATCAACTGCAAAGTTCATCGGTCCGGGTGCATGCGTCTGCGGAACCCATGCCAGCCGAGCCCAAGTACGAGCAGTGCCAGTCCGACGAGCCACACCTGCCAGTCGACCCAGAACGCCAGGAAGAGACATGCGAGAAGGCCGACCCATGCGAAAAGCGGAGAATAGAGGCGCTGCTGCGGCGCGAGTTGGATCGCGGCGAGGTTGGTGATCGCGTAGTAAATGAGGACGGCAAACGCGCTGAACGACCAGGTGAGGCGTACATCGCCGATTGCCGTGAGTGCCACGATGGTGAGTCCCACCGCCAGCACCGCCGGACCGGGCGTCGTCTGCCGTTGATCGAGGCGGGCGAAGATGCGAGGCATGTCGCCGCGTCGCCCCATGGCAAGCAGCACGCGCGACAGGCCGAGGATGAGATTGAGCAGCACGCCGAGCATCGCTGTGACCGCACCGATCGCGACGATGGAAGGCGTGGGCGTCCATGGAAACGTGCGGGCGACGATCTCCAGTGGAGCCGCCCGTTGGCGCGTCGCCTCGGCGAGCGGTTCGGTGCCGTACGATGCGACGGCAATGCAGCCGACCGCGATGTAGAGGATCACGGAGACGATGAGCGTCAGCACGATGGCGCGAGGGATGGTTCGCTGCGGGCGGCGCACCTCTTCGCCGAGCGTGGCGATGCGACCGTATCCGGTGAACGCGACGAACATCAGCGCGCAGCCGTGCAGTACAGCGGCAATGCTGCCGGCGATGCCATCGCCTTCCTTCACAAAGGGGATCAGATGCGTGGTACCCATCGACACCGCGCGTGGGAGCCCCGCCACCACAAACGCGATTAACGATGCAAGCGTCACGGACACGATGATCGCGTTGGCGATGTTGGATCGGCGGATGCCGGTGAGGACGAGCAGGGTCATGGCCGCGGCGACGAGGATCGCCAGCGGCGTGAGCCACCGGGTATCGGTGATGCGAAGCGCGTGCAGGGCATAGCCTGCGAACCCCAGCGCCGCGGTCGCCGCCGAAGCACTCTTTGCAAGCAGGAACATCCACCCTGCTGTGAACCCCAGTGCGGGGTTGAGCCATTGGTAGCCGTATTCATAGGTTCCGCCGCTGACAGCGTGATTGGCTGCGAGCTGGGCGCTGCTGAAGGCGTTGCACATCGCGATGAGCCCGGCGACGGCGATGGCGAGGATCACCGCGGGCCCCGCCACCCCTGCCGCGACGCCGATGCTGACGAACACGCCCGTGCCCACGATCGAGCCGAGCCCCAGCATCGTGGCGCCGAACACCCCCACCTCTCTTGGAAGTTGTGCATTGTCTTTGGCCACCCGCGCCGCTCCCAAAGCCCCGACGGAACTGACGATCGTAGCGATTCCGCGGGTCAGGCAAAGTTTTCGTCGGCAACTCGACCTGAAACCTACACAGCCGCCTTGCATTGGACGTGCCGATATCGTTCGGTTGGACAAGCGTCACTCGGCAGAACGAACGAATGAGCCGGTGACGCGACCGGGTCCCGGCGGCGACGTTAAGTCGTCGGCATCGATAGTCGATGCATAACCCGGTGCGGACGAATCCACTCCTCGCAGGGCCCGGAAGAGGAGCGAATCATCCGTGCAGTGGCGTCGATAAGCGCCCGATTCAACCCCCCAGCGAGCATGAGTCCGCGCGGATTCACTTGCAACAGGCGTTTTCACCGTTTTAGTGAGGAGAGTCAACAATGTCGTCACGTCAGCGCATCCACAAAGGCTTCACCCTGGTCGAAATTCTGATCGTGGTGGTGATTCTCGGCATCCTGGCCGCAATCGTCATCCCGCAGTTCACCAACGCTTCGGAAACGGCCAAGGCGTCGAGCCTGACCAGCCAACTCCAGTCGATCCGCAGCCAGCTCGAACTCTATCAGGTGCAGCACAACGG
>CAZEFM010000016.1:9117-47324 GCA_964511575.1 uncultured Phycisphaeraceae bacterium
ACAACGACTTCAACGTCCAGAGCAGCGGCGGCAGCGGCACGGGCAACTAATCCATCAGCCCACCACCAGTCACCTGGGCTTAACCGCCCGGGTGACTTTTCCCCCTGCCGACACGATGTGTTTCCCGGCCGAGGAGTTCACCCCATGCGTTATCTCAACACCATCCTGACCATCCTCGCCGTCCTGATGGCGCTGCAACTGTGGACGACCTGGTCAGGCATCGACCAGCACGGCTCGCCCTTTGTCGAAGCCGCCCACGCTCAGGATGGCATCCCCAACGCCGCCTCGCAACGCAAACAGATGATCGATCTGCTTCGCGAACAGAACAAAAAGCTCGATAACCTCACCAAACTGCTGGAATCCGGCAAGGTGCGTGTGAAGGTTGAAGCTGGACAGTAACGGTGAGCGGTTCGTGGTGGGTGGTACTACGAAACTCACCCTCCAACGCCCGGATCAACGCTCCACGCCTCACGCACCACGCACAACGTCTCCCATGCCGCACATTACCCGCCATCCCCGCCGAAGCCGATACGGCTACACGCTCATCGAGCTGTTGCTGGTGATCGGCATCATGGGGATGCTCGGCGCGATCGTCGTGCCGCACATGATCAAGTCCGGTCAACTGACGATCCAGGCGGCCGGCCGCATGGTCATTGCCGACATTCTCTTCGCACAGAGCGAAGCGGTGGCGCGGCAGCAAACACGACAGATCGTGTTCAACACCGACGCCAACAGTTATCGCATGACCGATGGCGCGGGAACAACGCTGGGGGTGAGTTGGAAGTCCGGTGGGGCATCGTCGCAGAACTATGTCGTGGACTTCGGCAACGATGGTCGATTCGCCGGGGTGCGACTCGCCAACGTGAACTTCGGCGGGACCAACACGCTGACGTTTGATGATCTGGGAGCGCCGGTCAACGGCGGCACGATTGATCTGATTTTCGAGGAAACGCGTTACCGCGTGTCGGTAGCGCCGTTCACCGGGCGCGTGACCATCGCGCCGGTGACCGCCGTCGCGGAATGATGCAGGGAAGGACAGCAACAGCGCACGTGATTTGAATACGACGAGGAGGCACACGTGTTTGGAGGCAGAAGCGCTCGCGGTCGATCGCCCATCGGCGTCGATCTCGGGCCGGATGGCATCAGGCTGATTCAACTCGAACACTCGATCGATGCCGCGGCCGCCCGCTGGTCGGTCGCAGCGGCAGCGATGCGGCCTGCGCCCGATACGCCCCCTTCCGACGGTGCCGAACACGCGCATTATCTCGCTCAAACCCTGCGTGCGATGCTTGCGGAGGATGATTTTCGCGGCCGTGCGTGCGTGAGCTGCCTGCCTGTCGGGTTGGTGCATTTCAAGAATCTGCGGTTGCCGCCGATGCCCGGCGAGGAACTGACCAAGGCGGTTGAATGGGAAGCAACCGACCGGATGTCGTTCGAGCGCGGGCAGATGGAGCTGCAGTACTTCGATGCGGGCGTGGTGCGTCAGGGTGATGAGTCGCGGCAGGAGGTGATTCTCATGGCCGCCGCCACCGCTGATGTTGAAGCGCACGTGGGGATACTGACGCGTTGCGGCCTCGACCCGCTGGCGGTGGATGTGGCCCCTGCGGCGCTGGCGCGCAGCCTGGCTCGCGGCATGTCCACACACGCCGCCACCACCGAAGAAACGTCGACACCCGCGCGGGTGATCGTCGAGCTCGGACGAAACGCCACACAGGTGGTGATCGTCCGCCAGGGTCGCATCGTTTTCTGCAAGATCATCGATGTGGGCGGTGCGACGATCGAACAGGAGATCGCCCAACGGCTCCACCTCGCCAGCGACGAAGTGCGACTCCGACGCCAGCGTATGCGTGATGAAGCGGTTGAGGACAAGCCGTTCATCGATGCACTGACCGCTGCGACCGCGGAGTTGTCACGGGAACTGCAACTTTGCCTGCGGTATTACAGCGTCACGTTCCGTGGTGTGCGGCCTGACCGCATTGCGCTGGTCGGCCATGAGAGCAACGATGTCGTGCTGGCTCGGCTGATGAGCGAGCAATCCGGTTTCACGCTTGAACCCGTCTCACCGTTCCATGCCATGAACAGTTCACGGCTTGAAAGCGTCGCGGCCGGCACCTGCCCGGGCCAGTGGGCGGTCGCCACCGGGTTGGCGCTACGCACGAGCGATCCACAGGCGACGTACGGTGACGACCGCATGGAGGCAGCCGCATGAACGACATCAACTTCCTGCCAGCATCGTATCTGCGTCGTCGCAGACAGATTCGCCGCGTCCGGCTGGAATGGGCGTGCATCGTTCTCGCCGCGTTCGCACTGCTGTGTGCAACCTTTGGGATCCGTCACAGCGATGCCGTGGATCGGCGGCGGGTGCACGAACTGGAAGCCAAACGGGCCGAGGCGCGCATGATGATCGATGCGGTCGCTTCGCTGGAGCTTCTTGAAAAACAACTGCATCAGCAATGCATGCTGCAACGCGACCTGGTGCAACCGATCACCCAGACGCAGGTTCTCGCAACGATCTCGCAGATGCTGCCTGCTTCGCTGGCGATGACGGAACTGCGCGTGTCGGTGCAGCGGTCGTCGCCGGAGAATTACCGGGTGCCCGTCTCGACGTCCGGCGCGGCGAAGGGATCCCGGCAGGCCGCTCCTCCGCCGCCGCCGCCGCCGCAATACATCACGCTGACCTTCAACGGTGTCGCGGCGAAGGAACTGGACCTGGCGGACCTTGTGGGCGCTTTGAGCGAGCACCCGGTCTTCGCCAATGTGAAGCTGCATTACAGTCGGGAGATCGACTTTCTGCGGATGCGTGGACGGGACTTTCGCATGAGCGTTCAGGTGCCGTTGAACTGCCAGATCGTGCCGCCGCGGCAGGAGGTCGCCAATGTCGATTGAGCGCGATGTCCTCAAAACGGCGGCGGTTCTGCTCGCGATGGTGACGCTGTTCGTGCTGATCGTCTGGCTCCCCAGCCGACTGCAGGCGGAGCACCTGGTGACGCGCATCGCCGATGCGGAGGCCGAATTGCACGCGGGCGATGCGGCACGGAAGAAGCGTCCGGCATTGGAAAGCCGCGTCGCTGAGCTGCGCCAACAGGTCAACGCCACCGCCAAGTTCGTTCCCGCGGATGCGGACCTCGCGGAGCTGATGCGCGACCTTTACTCGACGCTTCAGCAGCATGCGGCACGCGACATCAACACCCAGCACGGCGATGAAGTTCGCGGCGCTCGGTATTACACCGTGCCGATCACGATCCGCTTCCGCGCGACGTTCGTGGATACGTTCCTCATCATTGAGCGCATCGAATCGATGCATCGCCTGATCCGCATCGACAAGCTGGATGTCCTGGGCAATCGCGACAACCCGCAGGAACTGTTGGATGTGACGGTGCGCATCAGCGCGTTCTACGCCCCCTCGGAGGGCGGATCATGAAGCGATGGATCAAAAAACGTGTGAAGCAACTGACTGCGGATCGGCGCAAGTTCGGTCTGATGGTAGGGCTTCTGGCGGTTGCGCTGCTTTTGTGGGGGCGTATTCTGGTGAAGCAGGTGCCGCGTCAGGCGATCGCCGACCCGGCTCAGAAGAAGGCGCCGGCGTCCACCACCCCGGCCACGCCCACGCCAACCGGAGAGCACAAAAGGATTTACGTCAGCCTGAACGAAACGCTGCGGCGCGATCTTTTTGCGGTCGATCTTTCACAGTTTGCCCAAATCACTTCCGGTGCTTCGGATTCGATAACTCAGGAAAAGTCGCGCCCCGTGATTGCCGATGTAGATGACGCGGTGAATCTGGCGACCGGTCTGCGGTTGCAGTCCACCGTGCTCGGCCGTGAGCCGCGTGCCATTGTCAATGGCCGAACGCTCGCGCCGGGGCAGGACATCAGGGGATTTCGCGTCGTCAGGATTCATGAGCGCCACGTGGTGCTCGAGCGCGACGGACTCACGTTCGTGCTGAAGATGTGACGGCCGGGATGAAAGACACGGGAACGTTGCACCGCAACGTTCAGAGCAAGGTGAGGCGAAAGCACAGGCCATCCGGAGGCCTACCCAGGAGTGTGGAGCATGTTGCAACGGACCAGTTTCAAACGTGCCGTCGTTTTTTTTTCGACGGTGGGGTGGATTTGTAGCACGTCGGTAGTTGGGGCGGATGGTCCCGCACCCGCGAACGAATCGCCCGCGACACCGGCGTTTGAGTTCCAGTCCGTCCCCATGCCCGTTCCCACGCCCAGCGCCAGTGCCAGCGAACCCGCGCCTGCGGCGGAGATCGGCGGCGAGGCGCTGCCCGATGGCCAGTCCGTCAAGGTCAACTCCCTCGAGATGATTGACCTGCACGTCAAGGACCTGGACATTACCATGGTGCTGCAGCTTCTGAGCATTGAAGCCAAGCGCAACATCATCGCCACACGAAATGTTTCCGGTTCCGTTTCGGCGGACCTGTACGGCGTCAACTTCTACGATGCGCTCGACGCCATCCTCCACGCCAACGGTTACGGCTACGAGGAACGCAACAACTTCATCTACGTCTACACCGCCGACGAGCTGGAGCAGCGTCGCCAGACGATGCAGAAGCCTGTCACCCGCATTGTGCGGCTGAACTACATCAGCGCGGAGGACGCCTCGGCGTTCGTGCAGCCGCTGCTTTCGGGCACCGGCTCCATCGCGGTGAGCGGCGCTGTGACGGCCGGTTTTCAGCCGAGCGTCAGCCGGGGCGGCGAAAACTCCAACGCGCAGGGCGAAACCATGGTCATCCGTGACTTCGCCGAAAACGTTGATGAAATCGTCAGCGTGATCAGCCAGTTGGATATTCGTCCCAAGCAGGTGCAGGTCGCTGCGACGATTCTCGAGGCGCGACTGACTGAGAACAACGCGTTCGGTGTGGATATTTCCGCGATCATCGACATGGATTACGCCGACTTCGCCTCGCCCGTGGGTGTGGTGGACAACCTGATCGGCGGCACCGGCCCGGCGCTCGGCACCGAACAGGGGCAGGCGGTTCAGACCACTGTCGGCCAGACCGGCACCGGCGCTTCGGGCATCAAGCTCGGCTTCCTCTCCAACAACATCAACGTCTTCGTCAAGGCGCTGGATTCGGTGACGGATACGACCGTCATCGCCCGGCCGACGTTGCTGGCGCTGAACCGTCAGAGCGCGGAACTGCTCGTGGGTGAACGGCTGGGTTACCTGTCGACCACCGCGACCGAAACCGCTGCGACGCAGACCGTCGAGTTCCTGGAAGTGGGTACCTCGCTCAAGTTCCGTGCGTTCATCAGCGACGACGACTTCGTGCGACTGGAACTGCAGCCCTCGATCTCCGACGGCACGACCGTGTTCGAAGAAAACTACGTCATCCCGAACGAAACGACCAACTCGATGATCACCAACGTGATGGTGCGCAGCGGCCAGACCGTGGTGCTGGGTGGTCTGTTCAAGGAAGACACGAAGGTGAGCCGTCGTCAGGTGCCCGTACTGGGGGACATTCCGCTGGCCGGCTGGGGTTTCCGCGGGCAGGATGACGATGTGACCCGCAGCGAAGTGATCTTCCTCATCACGCCCACCGTGGTGAAGGACGAGACGCTGTACGCTCAGGGCGAGCGCATCAACGAAAGCACTGAGTTGGCGCGCCTGGGCGCCAAGCAGGCGCTGCTGCCCTGGTCGCGCACCAAGCAGACCTCGAGCTACATGAACCGTGCGGTTGAGTATTACGAGTCCGGCAACCGCGACAAGGCGCTGTGGAACGTGAACATGGCGCTGACGCTTGACCCGACGTTCGTCGAGGCGCTGCGCCTGAAGGCTGAACTGACGGGCGAACAGTTGTACATGCCTGACCGCAGCCTGATCAACGACGCGGTGAACAACATCGTGAACGAGAAGCTGCCCGCCAAGCCGGTGACGCAGCCGACCGCTGCGGTGTCGACGGAAGAGCCCGTCGCAACGGACGACAACACGGCGGACACGGATCCGGTGGTCTGGGAGGACCCCGCGGGCACGCAGGATGAGCCGTTCGACGGCCCGAGCGTTTCCGAGGTGCTCAACGCCAGCCATCCGACGAATCAGACGGATCGATAAGACAACCTGCAATGTCTTTCCCGGGCCGGACCCGTGCCTGCATGCGGAGCGTGACTCTCGCATGCGGCCACGCGGTCCGGCTTGCGGAGGGACCGGAGAGCGACGATGAACGGGAACCATCTGTTTCGGCAGGCACTGAAGCTGGCGCTGGCATCCACGGTGGTGCTGGGGATGACGGCTTGTCATCGGAAGATGGAAAGCCACGAGCAGGCCAAGAACGCTGCCACGAATCGATGGCTGTCCACACGCTCGGGACTTTTCCTGCAAAGCGCCCAGCGTCAGTTCGACACGGGCGACCTGACACAGTGTGAGCGCACCCTGGCAGAAGCGATGGCGATGGACCCCGCCAACGCGCGGCTGCACAACCTCGCCGGTCGCGTCGCGCTGGAGCGGGGCCAGTTGGAACGGGCGTATCACCGGTTCCACGCTGCCAACGAGCTTGATGCTGATTTCCCCGATGCCTATTTCTTCAAGGGCGTCGTGCTGCAACGATGGCAGCGATACGATCAGGCGCTGGTCGCTTATGAGAAGGCTTACGAACTGGAGGCAGACAACGTCGCCTACCTTCTGTCGATCGCCGAGATGCACGTGGCGATGGACAACATCGACGCGGCACAGGCGCTGCTGCAGTCTCGGGTGGTGTACTTCGACCAGAACGCGGGCATTCGTGTCGCCCTGGCGCAGCTCTTTTCGATGCAGCGCCATCATCAACAGGCGGCACGCTACCTTCACGAAGCATTGCTGCTCGCCCCGGATGATCTGAAGATCGCCGAGGAGTTGGCGCTGACACTCATCGCGGCGAACGACTACGAACGCGCCATCACACAGCTCACCCGTCTGTGCGCGGAGCCGAAGCTGAGGGATCGCACCGACCTGCAACACGCGCTGGCATCGAGCTACATGCAAACGGGCAAGCTCAACGATGCGCGGAAGGTGTACCTGCAGATCACGCGGCAGAATGCGCAGGATGCGGAAGCGTGGGCGCGTCTGGGCGAGTTGGCGTTTGCGGAGAATGACCTGAGCGGCGCATTGCATGCCGCGAATCGCGCGATCGCGCTGGCACCGGATCGTCATCAGGGTTACCTCGTGGCGGGCATGGTGTGGCAGAAGCGTGGCGGCACAGAGCAGGCGCTTCGCATGTTCGACGCCGCCGCGAAAGCCGCACCGGATCAGGCGTTGCCGCAGATTCTGCGTGGGCTCACCTTCGAGCAGGCCGGCCGTCGTGACGATGCCATTCAGGCGTACACGCAGGCTCTGCGCGTCGCGCCGGATGACACCCGGGCGCAGCGACTGCTCGCCAACGTGACGCAACAGTGAACCACCGCTTCGGGGGATGTGATTCACGCACTGCGGATTCGAAAGTCAACAGGAGGCGTTGCACCGTGTCGTTGAGCCGATCGCTCAGTCTGGGCGTCGGCGTTGCCACCACCATCCTGGTGGCTGCGACGATCGCCTATCTCCAGCGCACCGGCTGGGCGGATGATGACCAGGTCGTCCTGCTGGGCGTGGCGATCGTCATCGGCCTGATGGTCATGCTCGTGCAGAGCATGGTGCTCAACCGCCTGGACCTCGAACTGCGACGACTGTGCACCCACATCGAACGTCTGGGACGCAGCGATGCGCCCGCACCGCCCTACCATGCCGGCACAGGTGGCTTGCGCGATCTGGCGAATGCCGTGGATCATTCGGTAGGCAAGCTGCGCCGCCGCATCGACACGCTGATGCAGCAGCGCCGCGAGCTGGAGATCCACGTGCGCATCAGCGAGGCGCAGCGACGTCACGCCGAGGCCATTCTCAACGCCATATCCGACGGCGTGATCGTGACCGATGCTTTTAACGAAGTGGCGCTTGCCAATGAATCGGCGGCGCGGCTGCTGCAGTTCGATCTTCGTCGCGCCGTGCGTCGGCCGATCGAGCGCGTCGTGACGCACCCGGTGCTGGTGAAGCTGATCAAGGACATGCGTGAGGCTGCCGCCAGCGGCGCGGGAACCGTGCGACGCAATGTCGAGTTCCATCTGGACACGCATCGCGGTCCCGGCACGTTTGAAGTCACGCTCACCAGTCTCAACGATCAGGACGATGCCGCGGGCGCGGGACACGAAACCGCGGGCATCGTCACCGTGCTGCGCGACATCACCCGGGAGAAGGAAATCGCCGAGATGAAAAGCGATTTCGTCTCCAACGTTTCGCACGAACTGCGCACACCGCTGGCCTGCATCAAGGCGTACATGGAGATGCTCATCGACGGCGAGGCACAGAACGAACCGGCACGACAGGAGTTCTACAACATCGTGCAGGGCGAAGCCAACCGCCTGACGCGGCTCATCGAAAACCTGCTCAATATCAGTCGCATCGAAGCGGGCGTAGTGCGCACGCAGCGGGAACTGGTGTCGCTGTCGCAGGTGGTCAGCGATGTGTTGGACGTGATGAAGCCGCAGGCGCGTGCCCGTCGGGTGGAGCTGACGTGCGACACGGCCCCCTTCTACGTGCAGGTGTTCGCCGACCGCGACATGATTTATCAGGCGCTGCTGAACCTCGTGAGCAACGCGATCAAATACACGCCGCCCGGCGGTGTGGTCGAGGTGGAGCTGTACTGCGACCGCGCCCACCGCCAGGTGGAGGTGCGGGTCCGCGACACCGGCGTGGGGGTTCCGCCTCAGGATCTGCCCCGCCTGTTCGACAAGTTCTACCGCGTGGCGGACCACAAAAAGCTCGCGGCCGGCACGGGGCTCGGGCTCAACCTGGTGAAACACATTATCGAAACGGTACATGGCGGCACCGTTCGCGTGGAAAGCGATCTGGACAAGGGAAGTGTATTTACGTTCAGCCTTCCGATTGCCGAATACGAATACTGAGCGAGGTGTTCAGGAGGCGCCGTCCACCTCTCTGGCATCCGCGGCCTCATACGGTTATCAGACATGCAAGACAACGCCCCGGTCATTCTGATCGTCGATGACGAAGCGCACATCCTCCACGTTCTGTCACTCAAGCTGCAGAACGCAGGCTATCGCGTCATCACCGCAGAAGACGGGGAAGAGGCGTTCGAAATGGCGACACGGCTCAAGCCCGCCATGGTCATCACCGACTACCAGATGCCTTTCGCCAACGGCCTGGAGCTGTGCGTCCGCCTCAAGCAGCACGAAGCGACGAGCCAAACGCCCTGCCTGATGCTCACCGCCCGCGGCTACAGCCTCGCGCAGGAGCAGATGGAGCAAACAAACATCGTCGCCGTCATCAGCAAGCCGTTCAGTCCGCGTGAGATTCTCGCGCGGGCTCAGGAGATGATCGGCGGCAGCCATGCCGCAAGTCCCGAAGCGGGGAGGCCCGAAGCATGACCCAAGCCATCGCCGCCACCCAGACACCCTTCGCACCCGATCGACTCACCCAGCGTTTGGCGCTGATGGATGTCACCGCCGCCCACGTCGCTTCCGACGGCAAGCTCACCGTTCCCGCCCGCGCTCGCCCCATCGAATGGCTTCTGGCGGAATCGCCCGCTTTCGCCGCCACGCTCAAAAACAAGTTCAACGCCCTGCGCGATGCGCCGGGGCTGCCTTTGGAGATCTGGCCCGGCGTCACCTTCGTGGCGCTGCCCACCGAACGACGCCGACGCACCGGCTGCGACGCTGGCGTTCCCGTCGCCATCCTCCTGTCGCACGCCATGCTCGAAAGCGATCAGCTTCGTCTCCTGTGCGACACGGCACACGCGGATTATCAAACCACCGTCTCGCGCATCGACAAGCGTTCGCTGCTCTCCGCCGATGAAGTCACGCGCCTCGCCACCATCCTCGCATGGATGCGTCAGGATGCGATCGAGATCGATCGTCGTTCGAGCGAGCTGCAGGCGATCAGTGGTGAACTGGGCGAGTCGTACGAAGAGTTGAGCCTGCTGTACAAGCTTTCGTGCTCGATGACGCTCAACCAGCCGCCGGCCGGGTTCCTGCTCGAAGCGTGCCGCGAACTGCAGCAGGTGGTCGGCCTGCGCTGGATGACGCTGCAACTCACCGAGGATGCCCGCTTCAACGCACTGAGCGGCAAGACGTTCACCGCGGGGGAACCGGGCGTCGACAACTTCGCGCTTGGCCGCATCGGAAGGCGTCTGCTTGAAATCGAACCGCCTATCCTCGCCTCCGTGGTGATGGAAGACTCGGCACAGATTCGTCTGCCCGCGCTGCAGCAGATGGTCACCAACCTGCTCATCGTGCCCATCATGTTCGAAGGGCAGCGATTGGGCCTGCTTTTCGGCGGCGACAAGCTCGACCGCACCCAGATCAGCAGCGTGGATGCCAAACTGGTCAACTCGCTGGCGAACAGCCTGGCCATCTTCCTCCAGAACACCATCCTCTACGAGGACATGGAGGCGATGTTCATGGGCACGCTCAAGGCGCTGACCAGTTCCATCGACGCCAAGGACAGCTACACGCTCGGTCATACCGAACGCGTCGCCATGCTGTCGCGCCAGCTTGCCGAGGGCATGGACATGGAACCCGCGCTCGCCGAACGCGTCTACCTTTCCGGCCTGCTGCATGATGTGGGCAAGATCGGCGTGCCCGAAGCGGTGCTCACCAAGCCCGGCGCGCTCACCGCGGAAGAGTTCGAACAGATCAAGATGCACCCGGAGATCGGCGCGCGCATCCTTCGCGACATCCGACCCATGCAGGACCTGATTCCCGGCGTGCTGTATCACCACGAACGATGGGATGGCAGAGGCTATCCGCATCGATTGGCGGGAGACAACATTCCGCTGTTCGGCCGCATCATCTGTCTGGCGGATTCGTTTGATGCGATGAGTTCCAACCGCACCTACCGCGACGCGATGCCTCACGACCAGGTGCTCGCCCAGATTCAGCAGTGCCGCGGCACGCAGTTCGACCCGCAACTGGCGGACATCTTCCTGTCGCTGGACTTCGCGGCGTACTTTGAAATGGCCGACCGCCATCGAACCCAACTGCAAAAGCACTGCGCCTGAGCCATGCCCACCACCACCGCCGCCACCGACCGCGTCAGCATCCTTCGCATGCGAACGGAACTGACCGCTGACAACTGCGAACCATTTCGCACGCAGGCGAAGGCGCGCCTCGATGATGGCGCGCGCGACCTGGTGCTGGACATGAGCAACCTCGAAACCATCGACTCGCAGGGGTTGGAAACACTGCTGTGGCTGGATGACACGTGCGTCGAGCGACTGGGGCAGGTGCGATTGGCGAGTTGTCAGGAACACATCGTCAAGATTCTGGAGATGACACGGCTGACGGCGAGGCTGCGAGCGGAGGCCACCGTGGAAGCCGCCATCGCCAGTCTGCAGTAGTCGACGCGGCTGTCACAGCGAGGATTCAGGGAAGCGATCGATGGACACGACAGCTTGTACGACGCACACGACGCCGACGCCGCTGGACCAACCGGTGCGGCTGGGTGATTTGCTCGTCGCCAAAGGTCTGCTCACGCAGGATCAGATTGACGAGGCGCTCGCCACACAGCGCGATGATGGTCATCAGCAGCTTCTGGGCGAGTTGCTCATCGAGCAAGGCATCGTGTCGCCGGAGTGCGTTGCCGAGGTGCTGGCCGAGGCGTATGGCGTGCCGTTCGCGCGGGTGGGTCCGAAGCTTGCCGACCCTCGGGTGATCGAGCTGCTGCCGCGTGAGTTTCTCGAGAAACAATGCGTGCTTCCGCTGTTTGCGGTGCGCGGCAAGCTGACGGTTGCGGTGCCCGAACCGGCGAACGTGTTTCTCATTGAAGAGATCGAACGCCGGACGGATCTGTCGGTTCAGATCGTCGCCGCCACCGCCAATGATATTCAGGCGACGCTGCGGGCGCACCTGCCCAACTCGAATCTCTTCGTCATCGATCAGATCGTTGACGACATTCAGGCGACCGAGCTGAGCATCCGCGAGGAGGAAGCCGCGCCCGATCTGGCGGACCTGGAGCGGGCCGGCGGCGATTCGCCCGTGATCAAGCTGGTGAACTACCTCATCGCCTCGGCGGTGCAGGAAGGCGCCAGCGACATTCACATCGAACCCGGCGACGGTCGCGTACGGGTGCGCTTCCGGGTGGATGGCGAGCTTTACGAGAAGATCGCCCCGCCGCACCACATGCACCCCGCCATCGCCAGTCGCATCAAGATCATGGCGGGGCTCGACATCTCCGAACGACGCCTTCCGCAGGATGGCGGCATCAGCGTCATGCTCAAGGGGCGCTCCGTCGACCTGCGCGTGTCGAGCATGCCGGGCAAGTTCGGCGAGAAGATCGTCATGCGCGTGATCGATGGTTCCGGCGGGCTCATCCAACTGGAACGACTCGGGTTCGGCGACGCGACACGCAGACAATGGAACCAGATCATCCGTCAACCCAACGGCGTGGTGCTTGTCACCGGCCCCACGGGCAGCGGCAAATCGACGACGCTCTACGCATCGCTCAACGCCATCTGCGACGACTCGGTCAACGTGTCCACCGTGGAGGATCCCGTTGAGTTCGCTCTGCATGGCGTCAACCAGTTTCAGGTCAACGAGAAAGCGGGGTTCACCTTCGCTTCCGCGTTGCGCGCGCTTCTGCGACAGGATCCGGATGTCATCATGGTCGGCGAGATTCGCGACCACGAAACGGCACGCATGGTGACGCAGGCGGCGCTCACCGGGCACCTCGTGCTGTCCACGCTGCACACCAACGATGCCCCCAGCGCCATCACACGGCTGCTCAACATCGGCGTCGAACCGTACCTCGTGGCGGCGTCGGTGCGCGGCGTGCTGGCGCAGCGGCTGATTCGGCGCATCTGCCCCAACTGCAAGGAATCGGTTCAGCCCAACGCTCAACAGCACCGCGCGCTGGAACAGCTCGCCCGAAGCGAAGGCATCTGTGTCAACACGCTGCATCGCGGCACCGGTTGTGCGCGCTGCCGCAACTCGGGGTACAGCGGCCGTATCGGCGTGTATGAGTTGTTCGTGCCGGACGACGACACCCTCGATGCGATCAGTCACGGCGCGAGCCTGCAGGAGTTGCGCCGACTGGCGCGGGCGGGCGGCATGACCACACTGGTGCAGGACGGCCTGCAAAAGGTCGCCGCGGGCGAAACGACTTTGGAAGAACTGTTCAACATCAGCTCGCTGGTGTAAGAAGCGATGGCAGAATTCGCCTACAAAGCACGGGACGGCCGCGGCATCCTCACCAGCGGATCGCTTCAGGCGATCACGTTCGATGAAGCGGCACGCATGCTGCGCGGCGAGGGGAAGTTCGTCATCGAACTGAACCCCGCGGAGGACGACGATGATGTCGTTGTCACTTCGCCTCGCCGGGTGAAGCGTGAGGAAGTGGTGACGTTCGCCCATCAGCTTGCGGTGATGGTGGACACGGGCGTACCGTTGAAGGAAGCGCTTGACTGCGCGGTGACACAGGCACAGAACCCGAGTTTTCGCGTGGTGCTGGAGGATGTTGCCGGTCAGGTGCAGGCGGGCAATGAGTTTTCCGCATCGTTGAAACGGCACCCCAGCGTGTTTCCGCCGGTGATGGTGAGTCTGATCCGCGCCAGCGAGATCAGCGGCACAATGGGGGAGATGCTCGAACGTGTTTCCCGGCACCTCGCCAAAGAGAACCAGACGCGCAAAAAGATTCGCAGCGCGCTGACATACCCGGCCTTCATGCTGATGATGGCAGCGGCGGTGGTGATGTTCCTGTTGGTGGGCGTGTTGCCCAAGTTTGCCGCGATCTATGAGGGGCGCGGCGCATCACTGCCCGGCCCGACGCGCCTCCTGCTCACCGCCAGCCACCTTGCGGTGCACTACTGGTGGATCTGGAGCACGCTCGGCCTGGCGCTTGCCATCGGCGGCGTCTTCGGCATGCGCACCGACTTCGGGCGACATGTGCTGGACACGCTTAAACTCAAGTCGCCCGTGGTGGGCAACATCTTTCTGCAGCTTTACATCACCCGTGCTTGTCGCACCATGGGCACCATGCTTGCCGCGGGAGTGTCGATGCTCGACATGATCGCCATCGTGCGACAGGTGACGGACAACGTCCACTTTCAGAGTTTGTGGGATGAGGTGGATGAACGTCTTCGGCGCGGCGCACAGCTTTCCGATGCGTTGTTTGCCTCGCCGCTCGTGCCGCGTGCCGTGGCGCAGATGATCCATAGTGGCGAGAAGTCCGGCCGCATGGGCCAGGTCATGAACCGCATCGCCGACTACACGGAAGAGGAGTTCGACACCTGCGTGCGCACCAGCACCCAGTTCATCGAACCGCTGATGGTAAGCGTGATGGGCGGCTTGATCGGCTTCATCGCCATCGCCCTGCTGCTTCCCATCTTCAACGTTGGCCAGGTGATGGCCGGCAACTGAGCCACGCAACGTCGACGGCAGCGATCAGACATCCAGCTCCTGCGCATCTTCGGCGCGGTCCATGATGAAGCGGAAGCGGGCGGACGCGTCCTTGCCCATCAGTTCGTTCATCACGCGGTCGGTGACAAGCTGGTCGGTGACCTGCACCTGAAGCAGTCGGCGTGTCTTCGGGTTGAGCGTTGTCTCCCAAAGCACCTTGGGCGTCATCTCACCCAACCCTTTGAAACGGGTGATATCCACCTTGGCTCGTCCGCCGCCGTGCTGCTTGAGGATCGCCTCCTTGTGCGCATCGTCGAGCGCCCAATACGTCTCCTTGCCGATGTCGATGCGGTACAGCGGCGGCTGACCGAGATATACCTTGCCCGCTTCGATCAGCTTGCCCATGTGCCGGAAGATGAACGTCAGCAACAGCGTGGTGATGTGGTGCCCGTCGCTGTCGGCATCGGCGAGCAGAATAATCCGGCCGTAGCGCAGCTTTGAAACATCGAGATTGCTGCCGATGCCGCACCCCAGCGCGGTGATAAGGTCGGTGAGTTCCTTGTTCTCGATGACCTTTTTGATGGACGCGCTTTCGGTGTTGAGCACCTTGCCGCGAAGCGGAAGGATGGCCTGCGTCGCGCGATCGCGTCCCTGCTTGGCGCTGCCGCCGGCCGAGTCGCCTTCAACGATGAAGAGCTCGGATTCCTCGGGCTTGTTCGTGCTGCAATCGCTGAGTTTGCCAGGCAGGTTCAGCCGACCCGTGGTGGCGGTTTTGCGGGTGACGGCGGCGGATGCGGCACGCGACGCCTCACGCGCCCGGGCGGCAAGAATAATCCGCGCGACGATCGCCTCCGCCATCGTCCGGTTGTTGTTCAGCCAATGCTCCAGCGCGGGACGCAATGCGCCATCGACCTGCCCCTGCACTTCGGGGTTGTTCAGCCGATCTTTGGTTTGTCCCTGAAACTGCGGTTCGGTGACGAAGACGCTCAGCACACCCACGAGCCCTTCGCGCAGATCTTCCGCGGTGAGCGTCACGCCACGCGGCGCGAGCTTGTGCGTCTCGATGTAGTTGCGGATCGCCTTGCCGATCGCGGACCGCATGCCCAGCTCGTGCGTGCCACCCGATGCGGTGGGGATGCCGTTCACATAGCTGCGCACGTGTTCATCGGTCGACTCGCTCCACTGCAGCACCATCTCCATGCGCGAGCCGTTCTCCCTGGAAAGCTCGAACGGTTGCTCGTGGACCGGCTTGACGTTGCGTTCGGCAATGATCTTGCGCAGGAAATCGGTCAGTCCCTCGGCGTGCTGATAGGTGTACTTCTGCTTGTTGACCTGGTCGTCGAAGCTGACCTTCACGCCCTTGTGCAGATAGCTGACGATTTCGAGGCGTTGGCGGATCTGTTCCGGATCAAACTCGGTTTTGGGGAAGATGGTGGGGTCGGGGTGGAAGTAAATGGTGGTGCCACTGCCCCGTGCCGCGCCAAGGTTTTTGAGTTTGCCGGTGGGTTTGCCCGCCGCGAAGGACATTTCGTAGGCGTTCCCGCCGCGTTTCACGGTGGCGACGAGTTTCTTCGACAGCGCGTTGACGACGCTGGCGCCGACGCCGTGCAACCCGCCGGACGTTTTGTAGTTGTCGTTGTCGAACTTGCCACCTGCGTGCAGCGTGGTGAGGATCACCTCGAGTGCGGGCTTTTTGGTCTTGGGATGCACGTCCACGGGGATGCCGCGGCCGTTGTCGGTGACGGTGACGCTGGTGCCGTCGGCGTGCAGCGTGACGCCGATCTCCGAAGCGTGTCCGTTCATCGCCTCGTCGACGGCGTTGTCGAGGATCTCCCACACCAGGTGGTGCAGGCCGGCGCTGGAAACGCCGCCGATGTACATGCCGGGACGCTTGCGCACCGGCTCAAGACCTTCAAGAACCTGGATGTTGGCGGCGGTATAGGTAGCGGTCATTGCTCATCCGTGAGTGAGGCAAGGATCTGGGCAGGCGTCCGTCGCCCGCGCGGTGTGGGATCAAAGTGAGCATCAAAACTCACGATCGTCAGGTCGTGCTTCTCCGCGGCGACATACTGATAGGCATCATCGAAGTCGAGGTTATGCCGGACACATACAACGGGAATGGATCGCAGATCGTCTGGCGTGAGACGAAGGATTCCGATCGATGTACCAATCGTACTTTGCTCGCAGAAAGTAGCGAATCGGTCAATCTGGCCATAGCGCTGCAGCGCAATGCCGATCGAGCAGATCGCAAAATCGGTAACGAACAGTTGGTGCGGAGGAATGGTCGACAGAAACGCTCGTGACTCCTCTGCGAACTCGCGGTTACGCAGCACCTGCATCCAAACGTTACTGTCCACGAGATGCATCGTCGACGTCCTTCAATTCCTTCTCCGCCCAGTGATCGAGCGTTTCGTGCTGCAGTTCGACGGCCGACTTCTCCACGTGGGAGAGACACCCCGCCCAGCCATCGAACTGAATTCGACGCGGCTCAGCCGACACCTCACGCGACACCCCCCGGCGCTCCGCCAGAAACTGCGCGAAGTCCATCACCTGACGCTGTTGTTCGGGCGTAAGCCTGCTGAGCAGTCGCGCGAACTCTTCCTGGGAGATGTTGGTAACCATACGCTGATTATAGCAGGGCACGAACCGCCCCCGTCACCCTTCCAAACTCGGCGTGCCCGCCTCCTCCGGGATGACGCGGACGAATTGGCCGGTCTTCATGACTTCCCGGCCCTTGCCGCCGCGGCCCGTGACGCCGTATTTCGTCGTGCTGATCGTCTGTTCCGCCCCGCGCGAGGTCTCCACCCGCAGCAGGTCGCGATCACCCGTCGACAGCTTGAAGCCCAGCAGCACATCGTCCTTGCCGAGTTTCATGAGAATCACGCCGCGACCGGGGCCGACGAGGTAGTTGATTTCATCGACGCTGCACAGCATCGCATGCGCCTGCCTCGATGCGGCAATGACCACCTCGCCGCCGCGCACGATCTCCACGCCGACGAACTCCGCGCCTTTGCCCGGCCGGGCATAGCGTCGCCCGCTGCGGGTGCTGGGTTCATCGAACGTTTCCAGGCTGAACCGCATCGCGTAGCCGTCGCTCGCCACCGCGATGGCGTGCACCTTCGGCGGCTTGTCGGGCTTCTTCGGGTTCACCGCGACATCGCCGATGGCGCGACGGTCGAGGCTGTACGCCGCAACAATCCGCTCACCGTCCTTGAGTTTGAAGAGCTTCTGAATCGGCTCGCCGTAGCCCGTGCTTGCCGGCACATCGATGATGCGGCAGGTGTAGGCCGTGCCGAAGTTCGAAAAGAATACGATCGGCGCCCGTGTCGATCCCGCCTGCGCGGTCAGCACGCTGTCGCCTTCGCGCAGGCGCGTCGTGCTCGGGTCGCGGATGTCCTTCTGTCGCTTCACCCAACCATCGCGCGTGACGATTACCTGGTTGTCTTCATCGATGATGAAGTCTTCCGCGGAAAACTCGGGTTCCTCGGTGGCGGCTTCGATGAGCGTGCGCCGTTTGTCCGCCTTGCCGTACTTGTCGCGAATCTCTTCGATCTCGCTGCGAACGATTGACCAACGGCTTTGCTCATTACCGAGAAGTTTTTCGATCTCCTTGGCGCGCTTGCGCTTGCCTTCGAGTTCATCGGTGATAAGCTGAATTTCCAGCCGAGCCAGGCGATACAGCTTCAACTCGAGAATGGCATCGGTCTGATCAGCATCGAGCTGTTTGAACCGCGCCATGATCTTCTTCGCCGCGTCCGCCTTGCCTTCCGACTTGCGGATGATGCGGATGATTTCATCCAGCGCATCGAAAACCAGCGCGAACCCTTCAAGGATGTGAATCCGCTTGTTGAGCGCCTTGAGTTCGTGCTCCAGCCGGCGCACCACCACTTCCATGCGAAACTGCAGGAAATGGCTGAGAATCTCGCGCAGATCGCACCGCTCCGGCCGCCCCACTTCCGGGTTTTCCGTGGGAATCAGGCACGTGAGGTTCACGTTGAAGTTGATCTGCAACGGCGTGTGCTTGAAGAGATACGCCATGACGATCTGCACGTCGGCGTCCTTCTTCACATCCAGCTCGATGCGCACATCTTCCGTCGACAGATCCTTCACATCCAACAGCAGCGGCATCTTGCGCTGCAACACCACCTGCGCAATCGCCTCGACGAGGTTCGCCTTGTTCACCGTGTAAGGCACGGAGGTGATGATGATCTTCCGCGTGGAGCGCGTCACCGGCCCCGGCTTCCAGGTGGCGCGCAGCTTCACCGCGCCGGAACCCGACTTGTAGATCTCGCGCAGTTCATCGCGCGTGTTGAGAATCTGCCCGCCGGTAGGGAAGTCCGGCCCCTTGATGCCGTCCGCGGCGCAGAGCTGATACGTCTTGAGCTCCGGATTATCCAGCAGCTTGATCAGCGCGTTGCACACCTCGCCCAGGTTGTGCGGCGGAATGTTCGTCGCCATGCCCACCGCGATGCCCGTTGCCCCGTTCACCAGAAGATTGGGAATGCGCGCGGGCAACACCACTGGTTCGGTGCGGCTGCCATCGTAGTTGGGGCGGAAGTGAACGGTGTCCTCATCGATCTCACTGAGGATTTCCGAGGCGATCGGCGCGAGACGACACTCGGTGTAGCGCATCGCGGCCGCGTTGTCGCCGTCGAGCGACCCGAAGTTGCCCGACCCGTCCACGAGCACCGCGCGCATGGCGAACGGCTGCGCCATGCGCACCAGGGCGTCGTAGATCGCCATGTCGCCGTGCGGGTGGTAGTTACCCATCACATCGCCGACCACCTTGGCGCACTTGCGGTGCTTGGCGTCGGCGGTGATGTTCTGCTGCCACATCGTGTAGAGGATGCGGCGCTGCACCGGCTTGAGCCCGTCGCGCACATCGGGCAGCGCCCGGCTGGTGATGACCGACAGCGCGTAGTTGAGGTACCGCGCCTGGGCCGTCTCGTGCAACGCGACGATGTCGCCGTTGCCACCGGCCCCGCCCGACGCCACATCAATCGACGCGCCCCCACCGCCGCCGCCCGTTTCGGCGTCGAAAAGCGAGGTCGCATCCTGTTCATCCTGTTTACGTTTGCGAGCCAACTGGTCGCCCTCCCTGGCGCCGTCTGGTCCATTCATCCTGCCCGGAACGCCACGCGCCCCGATCGCGTCAACGTAGAACAAATCCGCCCACCTGACAAGGCCGACCACACGATCCATTGAAAGGCGCAACTTCTTTCAAGCGCGTGCCTCGCCGCATTCAACACCCGATGTGATATCCTCCTGCCATGGCGCGCGTACTGGGCATTGATCCGGGTTTGCGGTTGACCGGCTACGGGTTGGTGCATCTCGCGCCGGGGGCGTTGGAGCCGACGCTCGTGGAAGCGGGGATCGTCCGCCTGTCGGGCAAGCTCAGCGTGGAGGCGAGGCTGGGGCAACTGCACAGCGACCTGACCGATCTGATCACCGAACTCAAGCCCACCCGTCTGGCGGTCGAGAAGCTTTACGCTCACTACAAGCATCCGCGCACGGCGATTCTCATGGCGCACGCCCGCGGGGTGATTCTTCTTGCCGCTCAGCAGCACAACCTGCCCATCGACCATCTGCCTTCCACCGCGGTAAAGCGCGCGGTGACGGGCTACGGCCATGCCTCGAAGCAGCAGATGCAGCAGGCGGTGCAGACGCAGTGCCGTCTGGCCGAGCCCCCCAGCCCGCCCGACGTCGCCGACGCCATCGCCATCGCGCTGACCAGTGCCCGGCGGCTGGCGGTCGCGCGGCTGTAATGCTGTTCATGATCGAAAGGACGGAGATGCCCCGCCGATTGTATGCCCCGCCCGGGGGGTGTTCACCACCGGCGTGTCACGGCCAATCCACCGTCAGGGCTGGATCGTCCGAGGGCGGCGCGGCGAATCGCTGGTGACGCACCGTGTTCCAGTTGAACGCGATCCCCTCGTCCAATGGTGAGCCAAGGCGATCGCGCGCCTGGTACATCTGCGCCAACGCCGCACCATGCGCCAGCGTCAGCGTCACATCCATCGTGCGACCTTCGCGATAAACGGTGAACGTCACCTGCGATCCCGCCTGATGATTGCCCAGCATTTTCTTGAAATTTAAGAATGTGATGTCGGGGTCGCTGGTGCGGGGCAGCGTCTGCCCATCCACCGCAAGAATCAGGTCGTCCCGCTTGAGATACTGGTGAGAGGGAAACCCGGGGAACGTTTCGCGCACGCGCACGGCCGGCCTGCCCACATCGGGCACCTGATCCGCGTTGACCGCGTCCTGCGGAATGCCCACCGCACCGTTCACCGGGTGATCCGCCAAATGAGCGAAGTTTTCGGCACTTTGGGCGACCATGCGCAGGTGATAATGCCGCGCCACCCGCAGCAGCCGATGCCGCTGCTCCGGGTTTTCCGATCGCTCGTAAAGCTTCGCCAGCCGCTCGATCGTCAGCGTGGCGTCCGCCATCATGGCGCGCTCGGCGGCATCGCGCTGAAAGTAATCCTCATGCCCGAGTTGCGCCAATAGATCGCTGTCGCTCGACTGCGCAGCCGCGACATGCGCCACCAGCAACACAACCATCGTGACACAAAGCGCAAACGCCCCTGGCGTCCACCTTACCCCCTTGCGGCGAAACGGCAGCGTTGTCATGGCATTCATTCCTCCAGCACGTTGGACAAACGTTCAGCGTGCTCCTGCAACCAGCGGACCTTGCGCTCCACCATGAGCAGGAACCCGGGCCCTTCAATGCGGGCGAACGATCCCGTCGCGGCGATCGGAATCACGCTCTCGGCGATCATCGCCTCGATCATCAGCCAGACGATCGTGCGCAGCTCCGCCCGGCTGAGCACGCAGTTCGGCACCGCGTCATACGCCCGCAGAAACCGCTTGAACCGCGCCTCATCAAGATAATCGGGCCACTGGGCAGGGTCATCCCCCCCGCCCAGAATCGAAAACTGAAGCGCCCCGTTGGCAATGTCGATCACACGCTGCTGGATGCGGGCGGCGTCGTAATCAATCACCGCCACCACCTTCTGACCCCGGAACAACATGTTCCCCGGGTGCCAGTCCGAATGCACGATCTGCATCGGCCAATCGCTCAGCCCCATCTCGTTCACCCGCATGGCGGCCGCGTTGTAGCTCGCCTTCAGGAAGGCGACCACCTCCTGCATCCGCCGCGCCTGCTCATCGGGCATGTCCGGGTCGACCTTCTCGATGGTCGCCGGGATCGTCTCCATCGCCGCCGCCACCGAGCGCGAAGCGTGGTACGACCCCGTGGGCGCTTCGTACTCCGCCTGGTAATCCGACAGCAGCTTGTGGAAGAGCGCCAGCGTCTTGCCCGCTTCACCCGTCGATTGCAGCGAGTTGTCGTAGCCGCTGCCCTTGATGTATTCGAACAGCTCGTAGATGCAGCCTTTGTGCTGGAGCATCGAGTTGTTGTCTTTGCGCGTGCCGATGAGGTGTGGCAGCGGGAACTGCTTGCTCGCCAGGTAAAGCTGCAGCGCGTGGGCGAACGCCACCTTGAAAGGGTTGTCCTTGCCCCGCGCACGTCGTTTGAGCAGATACAGCCCGCGCTCCGCACGGATGAGGCACTTGGGCGCCCGACGCGATCCACGCGGAAACTCCTGAATCGCCTCGATCACACCGATGTCGAAGTTGGACAGCACGATCGCCAACTCGTCGGCGGCAAACACCTCGCGCTGCGCCCCGAGCTTGGAACTCGGCCCCGACGTCAGCCCCGAAGCCCCCAACCCCGACGCCGTCGCCGCCGCCTGTGCCTGCGACGCCGCACTGCTCGACGATTCCGGGTTGTCAGGCTGCTCAGGCATGGTTGAACAGAAAACAGAGGAAAGCAGCGCGCATCAAACCTGGTGTGCTTCGTGTCCCCGGTGGTTCAGGCTCACTCGATGTTCTGCACCTGCTCCTTGATCCGGTCGATGGCGCTTTTCACATCCACAATGGCGCGGCTGATCTGGCCGTCGTTCGACTTGCTCGCGATCGTGTTCGCCTCACGCAGCAGTTCCTGCGCCAGAAAATCGAGCGTTCGGCCCGCCGGCTCCTTCGTGCGGGTCTGCAATACCTGGTCGAAGTGCACCAGATGCGCACCGATACGGCTGATCTCTTCCGAAATATCGGCTCGATCGGCGAAGATCGCCACCTCGCGAATCAGGTCCGATTCATCCACCGCCAGCTTCGCCCGCGCCATCAACTCATCGATCCGCGCCTTGAGCCGCTGATGGTATTCCTCCACCACCATCGGGGCACGCTGACGAATCTGCTCCAGCCGCTCCAGAATCACCTCACGCTGCCTCAGCAGGTCCTCGGCAATGTGCTTGCCCTCCTGCTCCCGCATGGCAAGAAGACGGTCGCAGCTTCGCGCCACCAGATCCGCCACCACCGGCCGAGCCTTACGCAACAGCGACGCTTCGTCCTCGGTCGGCTGCAACACGCCCGGCAGCGCCAGCAGCGCGGTCAGGTCGATGTGCAGCGACTGATCCCGCTCGCCAAACTTGCTGTGGATCGTTTCCAGATGCTCCAGATACTGCACCAGTGCCGCATCGTTCACACGCAGCGCCGCCGCCGAGTCGCTCGCCGCCATGCGCACGTTCAGCACGATCGAGCCGCGCACCAGCCGTTTGCGCAGTTGCGATTCAAGCTCCGCTTCAAGCCCTGCAATGGGGTCAGGCAGGCGCAGCGTCGCCTTGAAATACTTGTTGTTCAGGCTGCGCAGCTCGACGGAGAAGTGAATGCCGTCAACCTGAGTGGACGCGTCGCCGAAACCGGTCATGGATCGAATCAAACGGCTTCTCCGTTCTAGCCCCGATGGGGGCACAGACGCACACACATGGCGCCGAACAGTTCCCCGTGGCGTGAAACGTTCACGTCATCGCGCCCCGGCTGCGGGATGAACTCAGTTGGCCGCCTCGCCGTCAGCAGCGTCACCCGCAGCGCCATCGGTCGCCGGCACATCGGTCGCCGGAGTTTCCGGCGCGGGAGCAGGCGTGCTGTCCGTCGCCGGGGGAGCCGGGGGCGTCGTCGGCGGATTCGTTGCGGGCGGCGTCGTCGGGACCTCGCTGCTCGTGCGCACCGGATCAGCCATGATCGCCTCCCCCGTTTGCCGGTCGCTGCTCAGATCCCACGTCAGGAAGATCGCCAGCAGCAGGAACGAGGCGAAGAGCACCACGGTGACCCAGGTGAGCACATCGCCCGTCTTGGCGCCGAACGCCGCCTGCGCGCTGCCGCCTCCGCCGCCGAACGCACCGCTCAGCCCGCCGCCGCGCGGCTTTTGAATCAGAATCACCAGCAGCAACAGCACACAAACCAGCACGAACGCCGTCAGCAGCAACCCCGTCAGAAACCCAAGTGTCAACATGAGAAGAACCTTTAGTAATTCAAGGCCGGTCCATGGCAAGCGTGGCGCATCAAAAGCAGCTCACCACTTACCGCTCACCACTTCTACTTCCCCGCCGCCTGCACAATGGCCGAGAAATCCGCCGCCTTCAGCGACGCCCCACCAATCAGCCCGCCATCGATGTCCGGCTGGCTGCACAGCTCACCCGCGTTGTCCGGCTTGACCGATCCGCCGTAGAGAATCCGCGTCGCCTGCGACACGCTCTCGCCGAACAGTCCCGCCAGCACCCGCCGGATCGCCACGTGCGCCGCCTGGGCGTCAGCCGACGTCGCCGTCTTGCCCGTCCCGATCGCCCACACCGGTTCATACGCGATCGAAACCCGCTTCATCTGCTCCGCCGACACCCCCGCCAACCCGTAGCACACCTGGGCCGCGTTGATCGCATCGGTCTGCCCCGCCTCGCGCTGATCGATCGTCTCGCCGACGCAGAGCATCACATCCATGTCCGCCGCCAGTGCCGCGCGAACCTTCGCGTTGATCAGCACATCGCTTTCGCCGATCACGTGCCGCCGCTCGCTGTGCCCCACCAGCACCACCGAGCAACCCACATCCTTGAGCATCGAAAGGCTGACCTCGCCGGTGAACGCGCCGTTGGCAGCCGGGTAGCAGTCCTGCGCGCCCAGACGAATCGCCGACCCGTTCGGGCCAGCGTCCTTCAAGACGTCCCAAACCTTAGGCAGATAAGGGAACGCAGGAAAGAGCACCACATCCACCTTCTGCGTCAGCTCCGCCAGATCCGTCGCCAGCGTGGTCGCCAGCGCCGCGGCCTCAGCCTGATGCAGGTTCATCTTCCAATTGCCGCCCACCAGCGGTCGTCGCGTCGCCATCAACTCATACTCCGGGAAAGACTGAACAGAACCGGGCAGTATAACAAAACCCCCGCCCCCGCTCCGAATCCCGCAGCCGACCCGGCTCACCGCACGCCGGCCCCCCTCCGCCCCCCCCTGAAACGTCGCATCGCTGCCCCGACGGCACGCCACACCGCCTCATCGCCCGCCCGCCTCCTGACGAACCCGCTTGTCCCGCGATAATTGTTAGCATAAAATAAGGTATGATGCGCACAATCGTGCCAGACCGCCACGCCCGCCAAACCCCCCACTCCGCGACAAAAAATGTCGTGTTTGTCACCCCCCCCGACATCCGCAGCCACACGCACAAGTCTTCTTAGCCCTGAAATTTAGAAGAAAAACCACGCATCCGTCGTTTTTCAGGACGACACGACACCGTGCGCACAAACCCACCACACATGAAAAGGAAGCCGGATGCCCGAAGCCAGAAGCCCGCGATCAGTCCCCCCGCACACATCCCTCAATCGGCAATCAACAATCGGCCATCCCTTCGACGTTCGTCATTCAACATTAGACATTGGACATTCGCCCCCAACCCCCTTTTTCCCACCCGCCATCCCCCTGCTATCATTCCCCCGATTATGAAGATCCGTAACTTCTGCATCATCGCGCACATCGACCACGGCAAGTCCACCCTGGCCGATCGCATGCTTCAACTGACCGGCGCTGTCAGCGACCGCGAAGCCCGTGAACAGACCCTGGACGACATGGATTTGGAGCGGGAACGCGGCATCACCATCAAAGCCTCAGCCGTGAGCGTGAAGTACCGTCACGCTGACGAGGAATACCTGCTCAACTTCATCGACACGCCCGGCCACGTCGACTTCCACTACGAAGTCAGCCGCGCCCTGCTCGCCTGCGAAGGCGCCATCCTCGTCGTCGACGCCACCCAGGGCGTTGAAGCGCAGACCGTCGCCAACGCCTACATGGCGATCGAAGCCAACCTCGAAATCATCCCCGTCATCAACAAGGTCGATCTGCCCTCCGCCCGCCCCGATGACGTCGCCATGGAAATCGAGCAGATCCTCGGCCTGCCCGCCGAAGACTGCCTCTACGTCTCCGCCAAAAGCGGCATCGGCGTCAACGAACTGCTCGATGCCATCTGCCAACGCCTGCCCGGCCCCACCGGCGACCCCAACGCCAAAACACAGGCGCTCATCTTCGACAGCGAATACGACGACTACCGCGGCGTCATCGTCTACTTCCGACTCTTCAACGGTCGCCTCCAGCAGGGTGACAGAATCCGCATGATGGGCACCGGCCGATCCTACACCATCGGTGAACTGGGCAAGTTCACCCCCAAGATGACCGCCTACAGGCAGCCCATGGAGGCCGGCGAAGTCGGCTACATGGTCGCCTCCATCAAAACCCTCGAAGACGTCAACATCGGCGACACCATCACGCTCGATCTGTACCCGGCGGAAAAACCGCTGCCCGGGTACCGCGAGCCGCAGCGCATGGTGTTCTGCGACTTCTACCCTTCGGGCGACACCCAGTTCGACGAGCTGCGCGACGCCATCGATCGCCTGCATCTGAACGATGCCAGCTTCACCTACGCGCCGCAGTCCAGCGAAGCGCTCGGGTTCGGCTTCCGCTGCGGCTTCCTGGGCCTGCTCCACATGGACATCATCCAGGAGCGACTCGAACGCGAGGGCAACGTCACCCTCGTTCAGACCGCTCCCACCGTCACCTATGAAATCCTCAAGACCGATGGCGAGGTTTACCAGATCACCAACCCGGCCGACCTGCCCGACCCTTCGCTGATCCGTGAAATCCGCGAACCGATTGTTCGCGTGGAGATCATCACGCCCAACGAATGCATCGGCGACCTGATGAAGCTGTGCGAATCGCGCCGAGGCGTCTACAAGAAACAGCAGTTCCTCTCCGACACGCGACAGATTCTCGAATACGAGCTGCCGCTCTCGGAAATCATTTACGATTTCTACGACAAACTGAAATCCATCACCCGCGGCTACGGCACGATGGACTACGACCTCATCGGGTTCCGTGCCGACAACCTCGTGAAGATGGACATCCTCGTCAACGGCCTCAAGGTCGACGCGCTGGCGGTCATCGTCCACCGCAGCAAGGCCGAGTACCGCGGCCGCGCCCTGCTCGTCCGACTCAAGAAAGAGATCGAACGCCACCTCTTTGAAATTCCGCTGCAGGCGGCGATCGGCGGCAAGATCATCGCGCGCGAAACCATCAAGAGCGTCGGCAAGAACGTGACCGCCAAGTGCTACGGCGGCGACGTGAGCCGAAAACGCAAACTGCTCGAAAAACAAAAAGAAGGCAAGAAGCGCATGAAACGCGTCGGCACCGTCGACATCCCCCAGGAAGCGTTCATGGCTGTGCTCGATCCGGGCGAATAACTTCGCCAACCTTCATCCGTGGTGCCGAATCTCATGCCGACCGACCTGAACATCGAAACGATCGAAGTCGCCATTCAACGTCTGCCCGGGTGCGACGATGTGCCGCTGCCGGCATATCAGTCGGAGCATGCCGCGGGCATGGACATGCACGCGGCGGTGGAAAGCGATGTGACGCTGCAGCCGGGCGAACGGGCGCTGATTCCCTGCGGATTCGCGATGGCGGTGCCCGTGGGATACGAAGCGCAGGTTCGGCCGCGCTCCGGCCTCGCCGCCAAACAGGGGCTGACGCTCATCAACCCGCCCGGCACGATCGACGCCGACTATCGCGGCCCGGTCATGGTCGCCATGATCAACCTCGGCAGCGAACCGGTGACCATCACCCGCACGATGCGCATCGCACAGATGATCATCAAACCCGTGCCGCGCACCGTCTGGAACGAAGTGACCGAACTGCCCCCCACCCAGCGCGGCGCAGGCGGCTTCGGCCACACCGGCGTCTAGACGCCCTGCCTCACGAAGCGTTGTGATCGGTGGTCGTACCGACCGTCAGCTTCCGAGCCGGATCGCCCGCGAGGAACAGCGTCTGCGTCGGGAAGGCGAACTCGATGCCCGCTTCGTTGAATGCCTGAAGCAGCTTCAGGTTCACCATCTCACAGTGAGCCAGGTAGCTGAAAAACCCGCGGTTCGGGTCCTGGTTGAGTTGATACCAGTAATACGCCTTGATGTTGAGGCTGTCGGCATTGAAATTGTCGAAGTTCACCCGAGGCGGGTTCTTGTCCATGTTGAACTGACCAGCCGCGACGACTTCGCTGTCGGTGAGCACCTGCTTGACCAGTTCGACCGCCTCCTGCACCTTGGCGGTGGGGGTGTCGTAGGTGATCGTCACGTTCATCTCACGACGGATCGCCGGTCGCCGCGAGATGTTTTCCACGGTTCCGTCGATGAACTTCATGTTGGGTACGGTGATGAGATGCCCGGCCGCGATGCGGATCCGCGTCGACCGCAACCCGATTTCCTCCACCGCGCCGGTCACACCGCCGAAGCTCACCACATCGCCGACGGTGAAGGGCCGATCGAAAAAGATCGTCAGCGATCCGAAGAGGTTTTTCACCGAATCCTGCGCCGCCAGCGACAACGCGAGTCCCGCGATGCCCAGCCCCGCCAGCCAGCCTGTGATGTTGAGCCCGAAAACGTTCTGCGCCACCACCAGCGTGAAGACGATCACCAGAAAGACGCGCAGCGACTTGCGGATAAGCGGCAGAAGCATCTGGTCCAATCGTGTCGATGACCGCCGCGTCACACTCAGGAACAGATGTTCCACCACCTCGACGAGGTTGAAGAGAAACCACCCCAGCGCCAGCAGGTACAGGAGCGTAAGCACGTTGCCGAAGAACAGCCGGACGGGCTCTTCCATGTAGATGAACCACAAGCCGACCATCAGCCCCAGTGTGAACAGCGCCAGACTTGCCGGGCTCGCGGCATTCCGCGCCACCGTCGCCCGAATCATTTGACCGTTGCTCTCATCCCGATCACCCATGCCACGCAACGTCGCCTGCACGATCTTGCCAACCGTCAGCCCCGCGAAGATTCCGCCAAGGAGCACCACCCAGCCCCACCATTCGGTGAGTTCAAACGTCGGCCCCACCACCGTGAACACCCGCCCGGGCGTCACATCCGCCTCATACACGGGAGGCAGATCCTTCATGCTGTCCCACAACTGCCCCGCTTCCGCCACCGTCCGCGCCGAGAAACGCCAGCGATCGTCCGCCCCGGCCTCCAGCCAGATCGAACCGCCCGGCGCGTGCCCCAGCCGCTCCCACAAAGTCGCATGCTCGACGTGCGGGAAATACTTGAATCGCCTCACGCCCTCGCGCTGCACCATTGCCGCATCGGGCAGTTCCTCGGGTGTCACCTCGCCCAGCCGATCGAGCACCTCCTTGAGCTGCTCCGCCAACCGCTGGACATCCTGGTCCTCCCCCACCGCCGACGTATCGAGCGTCGCCAGTACCTGGGGCCACGCCCCCTCACGGCCGACCAGCGCATCGTTGATCGACTTGAGGAACGTCATCATCGCCGCGCGCGGGCTGTCCAGCGTCACCGCCGTTGCCGGTTCGGACGTCGCCTCCGCTTCCGCCGCCGACTGCTCCACCTCCCCGGCTGGCTCCTGCGCCCAGACGCCCGCAGGCATCAGCACGCCCCCAACCAGCACCGCCAGCCACAGTCCGAGCCATCGATATGGGTTGTGTTTCATACGCGCGAATATACCGCAACTCGCTTCGCATCGCCTCACCGACTTTTCGCCCGCCCACGCCGAGGATGTCCGACGCAAGAACCCAGCAATTGCGGTGTGATTCGGGTATTCTTTCCGTCAATTCACCCCCGCATTGGAGCATTCCATGCCCGTTTCGACCAAACTGTTTGACCTCACCGGCAAAGTCGCACTCATCACGGGAGGCGCCAGCGGCATCGGCCTGGCAATCGCCGCCGCCATGGTCGAACACGGCGCGAAGGTGCTCGTCGGGTCGCGCAACATGGAGAAAGTCGAAGCCGCCGTCGCCGAACTCAACAGGCACGTGCAGACGCCCGACGATGAGCCGCTGGTCGGTGGCGTGTCGTTGGATGTGACGGTGGACAACAGCGTGGAACATGCGGTCCGCAAAGCGGTGGACCTGTTCGGCCGGCTCGACATCCTCGTCAATTCCGCCGGGGAAATGCTGCGCACGCCCACGTTCGACCTCACCCCCGAAGCGTTCAACCGCATTCACGAGTCGCACGTCACCGGCGCGCTGCGTTGCAGCCTCGCCGCCGGCCGGATCTTCCGCGAACAGCACGATGGGTGCATCATCAACATCGCGTCGATCAGCTCGTTCGTCGACCTGGTGGAGGTCACCGCCTACGCGGCCGCGAAAAACGCCGTGCTCGGTCTCACCCGCAGCCTCGCCAACGAGTGGGCGAAGTACGGCATCCGCACCAACGCCGTCGCACCGGGGTTCGTTCCCACCGACATCAACCGCAAAATGATCGAGAACACCGACCGCGGCCGACGCATCCTCGAACACACCCCCATGGCGCGGTTCGGCAAGGCGGAGGAAGTCGCCGGTGCGGCCGTCTACCTCGCCAGCCCCGCAGCGAGCTTCGTCAACGGTCACACCCTGGTGGTCGACGGCGGCTATCTCTCCTGCGGCATCGGCGACTGCGTCGCCCCCTGGACCAGCAAGGATCAGTAAACCCCGCCCCTTAACCCCGTGGTTCGGTAGGATGTGTCGCGACCGATGGCGTGTCCTCCATGCCGTCGCCGCGACCCGTTGCCAAGGGCCCTGCGAACGACTACTTTCCATCCTTTCCGGCGGAGGCCGTTCGTTTCCACGAAAGGACATCCTCGTGACACAGCTTCCACTTTCCCGTTGCCACGGCTTGTTCGGCGTTGCGGCGCTGATGCTGTTCGCCGTCACCCTCAGCCTCGCCGATGGTCCGCCGGCCGAACCGTACAACCCGCCGATCCAACCCGCCTCCAACGAAGCGACCGATGCGATGCGGCAGTTCACCCTTCCCGCCGGACTGCGCGTGGAACTCGTTGCAGCCGAACCGCTGTTGGCCAACCCCGTCGCGTTCTACATCGACAATCACATGCGCTTTTACGTTGCCGAAACCTACCGTGCCGGCAGCGGGTTCGGCGTGCCGGACAACCGCGACCACCCCTTCTGGGTCGACGATGACCTCGCCGCCCAAACGGTCGAAGACCGCAAAGCCTACTACCTCAAGCATCGCCCACAGTATCAACAGCTCTATACCCAACACCACGATCGCATCCGCTTCCTCTTCGACAGCACGGGCGACGGCATCATCGACAAGAGCACCGTCTTTGCCGATGGCTTCAACGACATTCTCGATGGCATCGGCTCGGGCGTTCTGGAACACCGCGGCAACGTCTACTACACCTGCATCCCCCATCTGTGGCTGCTGCGCGACACCGATGGGGACCACATCGCCGATGAACGCAAGAGCCTGCACTACGGCTACGGCGTGCGCACCGCGTTCTACGGCCACGACATGCATGGCCTCATCCTCGGCCCCGATGGCAAGCTCTACTTTTCCATCGGCGACCGCGGCGCCAACATCACCACGCCGGACGGCCGAACCGTCGGCACGCCCGAAACCGGCAGCGTCTTTCGCTGCAACCTCGATGGCTCGGAACTCGAGGAGTTCGCCACCGGCCTGCGCAACCCGCAGGAACTCGCCTTCGACGAATACGGCAACCTCTTCACCGGCGACAACAACTCCGACTCCGGCGACCGCGCCAAGTGGTACTACGTGGTCGAAGGCGCGGACCACGGCTGGCGCATGGCGGTGCAGTACCTGTCGGACCGCGGCCCCTACAACCGCGAACGCATCTGGCATCCGCAGCACGAAGGCCAGCCCGCCTGGATCATCCCGCCCATCGCCAACATCAGCAGCGGGCCATCCGGCGTCACGTACCTCGGCACCGACAGCCTGCCCGAAGGGTTTCGAGGCTCGTTCCTCCTGTGCGACTTTCGCGGCGCCAGCAACGGCAGCGGTGTGCACCAGATCACCATGACCCCGCGCGGCGCGGGCTTTCAGGTCACCGACCTCAAGCACTTCGTCTGGGGAACACTTGCCACCGACGTTGAGCTCGGCCCCGATGGCAACGTTTATGTGCTCGACTGGGTGCATGGATGGCGCGATCCGCAGCGCGGCCGCATCTACCGCATTGCCGACCCCAACCATCGTGGTTCCGCGCGGGAAGCGCAAACCACAGCGCTGATCCGCGAAGGCATGACGGGTCGCTCGATCGAGGAACTCATCGCGCTGCTCGCCGACGGTCACATGCGTGTGCGTCGCGATGCGCAATATGAACTCGCCGCCCGGGGTGAAGCCGCGGTTGCCGCGCTGCGTGGCGCGACCGGCGAGGATCAACCGCAACTGAAGCGCATCCACGCGATCTGGGCGTTGGGGCAGATCACGCGCACCGGTTCGGCATCCGCTCAGGAAGCGGTGCTCGCCGCCTATGCCGCGCAAGACGATGAAGTCCGCGCACAGGTGGCGCGGACGATCGGCGATGTGCGCATCGCCTCCGCTGCAAGTCAACTGCAGGAGAGCCTTGCCGATCGCAACGCGCGGGTGCGCTACTTTGCGGCCCAGGCGCTCGCAAAGGTCGGCGATGCTTCGGCGATCCCCGCGATTCTCAACCTGCTGCGTGACAACAACGATGCCGATGTGTTTCTCCGGCACGCGGCGGTGATGGCGCTCAGCGGCATCGGCGATGTCGATGCGCTGCTGCGTCATGCCGACGACTCGTCCGCAGCGGTGCGCATGGGCGTGCTGCTGGCGCTGCGTCGGTTGGAGCGGCCGGAGATCGCACGCTTTTTGCACGATGGCGAGCCGTCGATCGTAGTGGAGGCGGCCCGCGCGATCCACGATGTGCCGATCAACGACGCCATGCCCGCGCTGGCGGGGTTGATCAACACCCGCCCGACCCATGACGATGCGCTGCTCCGCCGCGTGGTGAACGCCAACTATCGTCTCGGCGGTGCGGATCGAGCTGCTGCCCTGGTGCAGTTCGCCGGGAACGACAACGCCCCGGCCGACCGCCGCGCCGAAGCGCTCGACATGCTCATGAACTGGGCGCAACCGTCCGCGCGCGATCGCGTGCACAACATGTGGCGGCCGATCGCGCCTCGACCGGAGGCTCAGGCGCGTCAGGCCATCGCTCCGGCGATTCAAGCGCTGCTCGCCACCTCGGCGGACGGCGTTCGACGCAACGCGATTCACGTTGCGGCACACTACAACCTGCGTGAAGCGGGCGACCGGTTGCTCGCGATCGTGCTGGAAGCGCAGGGCTCCGGCGACACGCAGGCGGCGGCGCTGGACGCGATGGCGCGTCTGAAGCATCCTCGCCTGGCCGATGCCGTGACCGTGGCGCTGCGCAGCGGTGATGAGAAGGTGCGCGGGCAGGCGTACCGTCAGCTCGGCACGCTGGGTGCGGGAGATGCCGTCGCGGCGCTGCGCAAGGTGCTCGACACGGGCAGCGTTTCCGATGGCCGCAACGCGTTGTCCGCCCTCGCCGCGATGCAGCAGGCCGATGCCGACCGCATCATCGCCGACTGGATGGATCGGCTGCTCGCCGGCAAGGTGGACAAGGCACTGCAGCTCGATGTGCTGACCGCCGCCCAGGCGCGCAACACTCCCGAGCTGGGTTCGCTGTTGAAACGCTACGAGGCGTCACTCGATGCCAACGACCCGCTGGCGCGATACCGCATCGCGCAGCACGGCGGCGATGCCAACAACGGCAAACGCCTTTTCTTCGAGAAGGTGGAAACCAACTGCCAGCGCTGCCACACCATCGGAGGCCAGGGCGGCGGAGAAGTTGGCCCCGACCTTTCCGCCATCGGTGCCCTGCGCGATCGGGCGTACATCCTTCGCGCGATTGCCGACCCCAACGCCGACATCGCCGACGGCTTTGAGTTCCTGACGGTGCAGACCAATTTCGGCGACGTGATCAACGGCCGATTCGTCAGCGAAACCGACACCGAACTGCGTCTGCACGTGCCGGTTGAAGGTGAGGTGGTGATCGACAAACAGGACATTCACGAACGCAGCGGCACGCAGTCGTCGATGCCTTCGAACCTGATCGAGATGCTCAGCCTGCGTGAACTGCGCGACATCATCGAGTATCTTTCCCAGCAGAAAACACCCGCCCCCGAAGGTGGCCACGGGAAGTAACGGAACCCGGGCGTCACAACCCCAACCTTTAACCATCAAGCCTCAGGTCCCAAGCCTCAAGCGTCAAAGGATCGTTCATGCAACTGCTCGAAGCTCTCACCACCACTGCCGGCATCCCGGGCCGGGAACATCGTGTCCGTGACCTGATCCTTCGGGAAACAAAGGGTCTTTTCGATGAAACGCGCATCGACGCGATGGGTTCGCTCATCTGTGTGAAAAAACCCACGCAGCCGAGCGTCAACCCGCCGCGCATCATGCTGGCCGCTCACATGGACCAGATCGGGTTCATGGTTCGCCACATCGATGACAAGGGGTTCGTCCGCGTGAACCCGGTCGGTGGGTTCGACACACGCAATCTCTTTGCACGCACCTGCGTCATCTGCACCGACATTCGCGATCCGGCTGGCGATCTGCCGGGCGTGATGAATCCCGGCGTCCGCCCCACCCACATCGCCACCGATGAGGACCGCAAGAAGATCCCCGACATCAGCGACTTCGTCATTGACCTGGGGCTGCCCGCCGACGAGGTGAAGGCGAAGGTGAAGATCGGCGACATGGTGGTGCTCACCGCGCCGGTGGTTCACGTGGGCAACACGGTCGTGTCGCAGTGCCTGGACAACCGCGTGGCGTGCTGGATCGCCATTCGCGCGCTGCAGCAGCTCAAGGACCACTCCTGTGAGATTCACTGCGTCTTCACGGTGCAGGAGGAAGTGGGGCTGCGCGGCGCGGGCACCAGCGCCTTTGCCGTGCAGCCGGACATCGGCATCGCGATCGACACCACCTTGTGCGTCGACACGCCGGGCGTACCCGATGAGCAGCGCGTGAGCAAACAGGGTGAAGGGGCGGGCCTCACCGCGATGGACTCCTCCTTCATCAGCGATCTGGAACTCTTTGAAACGTTCGAGCGCATCGCCCGTGAAAAAGGGATCAAACACCAGCGATCGATCCTCCCGCGCGGCGGCACCGATTCGGGCACCATCCAGCGAGCCGGCGCAGGCACCCGCGTCTTTACGCTCTCCTGCCCCACGCGCTACATTCACACGGTGACGGAGATGGTGCACAAGGACGACCTCCACGCCTGCCGCGACCTGCTCACCGCCTACCTCGCCCAGGCAACCCGCTGATTCACGCACGACACGCCCCCGAAAGCCCCGGGGATAGCCATCCCCGGGCTTTAATCCGCACGCTTGAGATAAACCTCACAGCGCCTATAAAATCAGTAAGTCGTCATATGTGTTCAACGGGGGACGCTCATGCACACCACATGGCAGATCCAAGGCGTCGACTGGCGCGCGAAGTGGCGTCGCACGCAACGCGCGCTGCGGGAACTGCATCCTGTCCTCCGGGCCGGTTGGTACATCATTGGGCCGCCGCTCTGGTTCGTTTCCAACGTCGGTTATGTGCTGTCTCTGCTCTTCTTCCCTTCCGCGATGCTCAGCCTCGGATTCGCGTTCACCGGCCACGAGATCACGCCTGGTTGGTGGGTCTGGACCGCCCTCGTCACCGCCGGGTGGACCCTTCTCTGGTTTACCGTCGCCACCATCCTCGTCCGGCGCGTCCGCGAACGCATCATTGATCTCTCCGCCTTCGCGACACTCACGCTGATCACTCTTGCTTACGGAATCGCCTGCTTTTACGTCGCCGTGCAACCCACCGCCTAACCACCCCGCCGCAACCCGGGTATAATCCCCGCAGACCCGTCCCACGGGGTGTAGCTCAGCTTGGTAGAGCGCCTGCTTTGGGAGCAGGAAGTCGTCGGTTCAAATCCGGCCACCCCGATTCATCACTTGCGAACATTGAGGAACCTGATGCCAAACACCGCCATCCTTTCATTGGTGGTACGTGACCGGTGCGGCGCAGCGGTGGTAGGTTGATAATTCGGTGCGGCAGGTCGACAATGGTGGTCCGGGCGTGATGCCCGTGAAGGATCCTTTCATGATCGTGGTGAATACCGAGACGGTGCCGGGGCGTGAGATTGTTGAGGTGCTCGGGCTGGTGCAGGGGAACACGATCCGCGCCAAGCACGTGGGGCGGGACATCGCAGCCAGTTTCAAAAACCTGATCGGCGGCGAGCTCAAGGGCTACACCGAACTGCTGACCGAGGCCCGACGGCAGGCGATGGAACGCATGATGAACCAGGCGCGGCAGCTCGGCGCCGATGCGATCGTCAACGTGCGCTTCACCACCAGCGCCGTCACGGCCGGGGCGGCGGAACTGTATGCCTACGGCACGGCGGTTCGGCTTGGTTCGGGCGATGCCGTCACCGCGAGCGGCGCCTACGCTGAGACGCACCATGGGTGATCTCATTCAACTGCTGGTGCAGCTCATCCTTCTGCCCGTGGGCTTTTTCGTGGGTGGAACGATCGAACGCCGTCACTTGCGCGATCTGGATCGGCGTGAGCAGCAGTACGGCGACATTCGGGTGTGCAACCTCAAGCGGGTGACCGGCCCGCACACCGTCGCCCACTCGCAGATGGTGGTGGGCCAGGTCGTGATCGCGACGGACTACTACAAGACCTTCGCCACGTCGCTGCGCAACCTGGTGGGCGGGGAGATGCGGTCGGCGGAACGGCTGATGTTGCGTGCCCGCCGCGAGGCGCTGCTGCGTGCATTGGAACAGACCCGCGCGTTGGGAGCGGATGAGTTGTGGAACGTGCGCTACGGGTTTTGCAACATTTCTGAGATGCGCGGACGACAGGGCGCGATGCAGGTGGAAGTTTTCGCGTGGGGGACGGCAGTGGTTCGCCAGTAGGCGGCGGATGAGGCGATATGAGCCACGGGATCGAAGACGAGCCGCACTTTCGCCGTGACGCCCATCCATCGTCGCGTCGCGACGACAACACGGACGCGGGGGAACGTGCCGCGGAGGAGTTGCTGCGTCACGAGTCGCTTCGGAGCCGCGATGCCCGACAGCGGGCGGAGCAGTCGGTTTTCGAGGAACCTTTCGCCGTCACGTCACACAACGATGGAAGTCGCCCTACCGAGATAGACGCCACCTGCGGCGCGTGCGGGTACCCCCTGCGCGGGCTGACGACAGGGGATGCCTGCCCGGAGTGTGGCTACCGCGAGGCACGGACTTACGGCGAATGGCTGGCGGCGATGCGGGCGAAGAGGACGGCTTCGCAGGCGTGGCTGATGACGCTGCTGGCGGCGGTGGTCGGCGGACCGCTTGCCGTGGCACTGGTGTTCGCATCGATGTGGGCGGATTACGGGTTGGCGGCGATCGTCCTCTTCGGGCCGGTCGCGGAAGAGGTGCTCAAGGTCGGCGCGGTGATGATGATCGTGGAGACGCGGCCCTATCTTTTCACCGCGCGGAGCCAGATCGTGGTGGCGGCGCTCGCCAGCGCGTTGGGGTTCGCCACGATCGAGAACCTGCTGTATCTGAACGTTTACATCTCCGACCCGTCGCCGATGCTCATCGCCTGGCGGTGGACGATCTGCACGGCGTTGCACGTGGGTTGCACGGCCATCGCAACGCTGGGCGTGGTGCGGGTGTGGCAGCGGACGGTGACACAGGGGCGGTCGCCGGACCTGGTGCCGGCGCTGCGGTGGCTGGTGCTGGCGATCGTGGTGCATGGGGCGTACAACGCGATGTCGGTGGTGCTGCCGTTTGCGGGGTTTTATTTCTGAGGCGGGGTTGGGGAGGAATTGGGCGCGGTGGGTGGCTGGGGGGTTGCGCGAAGCCGCAAGCGGCGGCGGGCAACTTGACCGGGTGTGCCGGGCACTCAACAATGAGCGCATGGCAATCCGTGATGAAGACATCGTTTTGGTGGACGTGCCCCCGCTGACGGCTGGGGAGTCGTTTTTCCTGCCCGAGGTGTTCAAGGGGCTGGGCACCACGTTCAAGCACCTGATGGGAACCATCGGCCGGGGGAAGATGAACAAGGTGCTCGAATACCCCGAGGAGCGGCGCGAACACCTGCCCGTCGAGGAAGGCGGCCTGTTCAAGGATCGCTACCGCGGCGTGCACCGGCTTAACCGCGACGAGGACGGCCGCGTCAAGTGCGTCGCCTGCTTCATGTGCCAAACGGCGTGCCCGGCCCACTGCATCCACATCGAAGGCGCGGAGGCCCCCTGGGACGACCGCGAGAAGTACCCCGTCAAGTTCGACATCGACGAGCTGCGCTGCATCTACTGCGGCATGTGCGAGGAGGCCTGCCCGGTCGACGCCATCGAGCTGACCGGCCTCTACGACCTCACCGGCCTGAGCCGCGAGGAGCTCATCTACGACAAGGCCAAGCTCCTCTCGGTCTTCGACATGACCAAGGACGCCGAGCCGATGCGGACGGGCAACCCGCCCCGGTCGCTGCCGAGGCCCACCACCCCGCTCGAACCCGAGGGCCCCGGTCCGAAGGCGACCGCGCCCGCCGCCGAATCCCCCATCCGGAGCTGACGCCCGTGACGCTGCTCGACACGCGCGACCTCGGCCTCATCGCGGCGATCGTCGCGCTGGGCTGGGTCGGCCTCTGGCTCCTGCTGCCGCACCGCCACGGCGGGATGA
>CAZEFM010000017.1:0-29709 GCA_964511575.1 uncultured Phycisphaeraceae bacterium
GGCCCTCCCCCATGTCGTGTTTGTCGTGTTTGTCGTGTTTGTCGTGGGGGTGACATCGTGAAATTTTTGTGTAAACCACGTTCATTTCGGTTCTTGTGAGAAAATGTCGTGGTTCGACCCCCTGGGGGGGTGACATTCGGGAATCAGGAGCGGCATGTGCAGGAGGAGTGGTGGTGTCGAAGCGGTGGTTGGGGCGGTGGGGGCGGCGATTGCCCGACCCGCCTGTCGCTGCGCCGCTACAATATCGCTGAGATGAAGGATCGACTGATCCAGAATGTGGCCGATGAAGCACGGCAGCGCAAGCGACTTCGACGCCGGCGCGATCGCAACGTCTCCCGCAAGCGGGCGGCGATCAAGACCGTGGCGGTGCTTCCGACGCTGCTGACACTCGGCAACGTGCTCAGCGGGTTCATGGCCATCGTGCTCGCCTCCCGCACGCCGGACACCACGCTGCCGTGGGGATGGACCCCGCTGACGTTCGCGGCCCTGTTCATCTTCTTTGGCATGGTGCTCGACGGGCTCGACGGCCGGGTGGCGCGGCTCACCCGATCGACCAGCGAACTGGGCGAACAGCTCGACTCGATGGCGGACATGGTGACGTTCGGCGTGGCGCCGGCGTTCCTGGCGGTCCACCTCGTGGGGATTCAGACCCCCTTCCTCGCCCTGCAGGAGGGGATCTTCGACCGCATGGCGATCGTGGTGGCGTTTATCTATGTCGCCTGTGCCGCGCTGCGGTTGGCGCGGTTCAATATCGAAACGAAATCGCCCGAACTGGACGACCACCTGTCGTTCAGCGGCCTGCCCTCACCCGGTGCGGCGGGCACCGTCGCCAGCCTTGTCCTGCTGCACCAGCATTTCGTGCACGGCTCGGCGATCGACTGGCTCGTCGTCGGGGCGAAGGTGACGATGGTCGTCACCATGCTGCTGGCAGCGATCGCGATGGTCAGCCGGCTGCGGTACAGCCACGTGCTGAACCGTTACATGCCCCGGCGTGCGCCGTTCCCGACGCTGGTGATGGTGGTGGTCTGTCTGCTGCTGCTGATCATTTACCCGCAGGGTTCGATCGCGGCGGCGTTTGTGATCTATGCCGTGAGCGCGCCGTTCGTGTGGTTGTGGCATCGGGCCTTTCGCCGACGCCCCGCCCCTGCCGTGGCGGTCGCGACCGCGCATCGCAACGGATCGGCGCATTTAGCCGATGAATCAGGGGGCGATTGAAGTGCGCCCGCCGGACCGCTGATGCGGCGGCCGGACAACACGGTTTCAGCCGTCAACGCGACGGGACATGGAGGTATTGATGTACATCGAAATAAGCGCCAACGACGTTCAGACCAGCGATGCGATCTACGCGCACGTTGAGAAGTGCGTTACCAAGGCGATGCGCAACTTCGGCGAGCGGGTGACCCGCGTCGAGGTGCACCTGAAGGACATCAACGCGAAGAAGGGCGGCGTGGACAAGCGCTGCCTGCTCGAAGCCCGGCTGGCGGGGCAGAACCCGATCACCGCGGAGCACGAATCGGACGACCTGTACCTGGCGATCAGCGGCGCGGCGGAAAAGCTGGAAAATGCGGTCCGCCACCGGCTGGGTCGACTCGACGCCCGGACGTCCTGATCCACGCGATACAACGCATCACAACGTTCGCACGCCGACGGGTGGGTTCATGCCCGCGCGACGTGTCGGCGGTGTACGTGACGTCATAAAAGTAGTACGACCCGGACCAGGGGATGGTCCGAGTCGTACTCGATCAGGGGTCTTGGTTGTGGGGTCGGTGAACGACCGACCGTGGAGCCTTACAGGGACGCGACCTTCCAGCGTTGTGGTTTGGGAGTCGGCTGGTCCTGCTTCTGCGGCTGCTGTCCCGGACGGGGAGGCAACTGCAGGATGGCTCGCGGTTGAATTTCATCGGCGCGGATCATCTGGTCCTCGACCTCGGCTGCCCGAGGGTTGCGGACGATGACGACGCCGGGGGCATTGAGGGCGGCGTGCAGACGCTGCGCCCGGAGGATGGAGTGGTTCTGGTCGATCGGGTTGCCGTTCTGGAACTGGTAGTCCTTGGCGGGATCGATGTAGGTGGTGGTTTGGGCCACCTTGAGTTCGATGAGGTGGGGGTGGACCGGCTGCTGGCTGAGTTCGCGGCTGACGACGGCGGCGGGTTCGGCGACCTGTCGCTGCACGAGGGTGACGGGGCTGGTTCGGGCGTTGCCGCCGTTGACCGTGTAGCGGGTGACCTGAGCGCTTGGCCTGGCCGTGTGGGCGGTGATCACGTAAGCGCGTTCACCGGCAGCGGCAACCGAGACGAACGGAGCGACGGTGAATGTGACGGCGAGGCATGTGGTGAACCAACGCATGAAGTCTCCCTTCTCACCCTCCGGGCGAGTGGCCGCGACAAGGCGGCAGGCTCGAACGATTCAGGCGGCGGCCCCCTCCTTCAGCGGCCGCCGCCGCTAACCTGCGCCGGGTCGAAGCCCTCCAGCAACGACCCGGCTCATTCTCTTCTCCCGTGTCCGATGGCCCATCCCTCCAGACCGGCCATCAGCTTCCGAGCGACACCCCGAATATGGCAACGCCCGTGCCAAAACCGGATTCGGGCTTGTTCGTGATGGTTAACCCATGGAAATGATGGCGTTTACGAACTTCGCTGCCGCGGTGGTACGGCCGACGGGGTTCACGGCGATGTTGCCCCGGAACAACGTTCAAGTGTTGCCCTTATCCACCGTCGTTGCGAAAAAGAGACAGGGGATAAGGCAGCATGACGAAGGGCGACACGCGAATGACAAAACCTTCGTGGGTTGGGCCTGCGGGGTTGGGATGTCGAGCTTTGGATGCCTCGTCCGTCTGTGCTTATCCGAACTCCAGCCGATGGATGAACCCGCGATGAACATTTTCACCTTCTTTCGCTTGTTTGCCCGATTGCCGCCGATAGGATGTGCCGCTTGCGGATGTGATTTCCGCACACCGAGTTCCCGGTCGGTTGGCCTGCCATGACTGCTGGTTCTGACATCGAAGCTCAAGGCGCATCGCAGGGTCTTGAGGAGGGGTTGCTGCGCGAGAAGCGTATTCCCGGGGCGGTGCGTCAGCAGTTACGGCTGCTCAACCGCGCGTGGATGCTGGGCACGGTGTGGACCTATGCCATTTCCGGCGCCGCGATGGCGCAGTACGCGCTGGCGGTGGGGATGCCGGACTACGCGTTCGGCATTCTGGCGGCGCTGCCGTTCCTTGCGACGTTCATGCAACTGCCGGGCAGCTATCTGCTGGAGCGGTATGGGCACCGGCGGACGATCGTGCTGTGGAGCTTCACGCTGGGGCGGCTGATGTGGATTTGCGCTGCGGCCATGCCGTGGATCTTCTACAACCAGCCGGACATCTGGTGGAAGCTGCTGATCGTGCTGGTGGGGCTTGCGTGGACGGGTGAGCAGGTGGGGCAGCCCGCGGCGACGAGCTGGAACGCGGACCTGATTCCGTCGCGGGTGCGCGGCCGGTTCGTCGGTCGCAGCCGGGTGCTGACGCGCGGGGTGGCGCTTTTGGTGTCGGTGGGGATCGGGTATGTGCTGGACGTGGCGCAGCAGCCGGGGCAGATCGCGGCATCGACGGGCGTGGATCCTCCGCCGGTGGCGTGGGGCGCGTTTGAGTTGTTCAGTCAGCCGATCCTGATGATCTGCAGTGTGATCCTGGCGGTGGGCGGGTTGTTTGGCGTGCTGGACATTCAGATGTATCGTCGCATGGATCCGGGGCGGTACAAGCCGGACCCGCACGTGCGCGACATCGTGCGGATGCTTGGTCGGCCGTTCGGCGATGCGCGGTTTCGTCGGTTTCTGGCGTTCATTTTCGTTTTCAATCTCGCGGTGGGTTTCATCGGGCAGTACATCTGGCTGTACTTCCTGACGGTGCTGCGGCTGGACAACTGGCAGGCGAACATGCTGCTGCTGGTGGTGCCGTTGATGGTGCACCTGACGACGTATGGCTTGTGGGGTCGACTGGTCGACAAGCTGGGTCGCAAGCCGGTGCTGGTGATTACGACGACGATGATGATCAGCGGTGCGTTTGGCTGGCTGCTTGCGGAACCGGGCGTGGCGTGGCCGGGCATCTGGCCGGCGTTCTTCGTGGCGTTGTTGGGGATGATTGCCTGGCCGGGTTTTGAGATCGCCAACTTCAACATCATTCTCGGTTTCGCGGGGACATCGCGGCGGATGGGTCGCAAGCCGGGTCAGCCGCCATCGAGTCACAACCCCGCGGGAGGCAGTGCGTACGTGGCGGCGAACAGTCTTGCGGTGGCGGTGGGCGGTGTGCTTTCGGGCATCATCGCGGCGCTCATCGCCCGGCAGTTCAGCGGCTTTGAGGCGCATTGGCTGGGACGCACGTGGGGGTATCACCACCTGCTGCTGGCCGGGTCGACGGTGCTGCGACTGGTGGCGGTGGGGCTGGCGATGTCGATCGATGAACCCACGAGCGTTGCCACGCGCGATGCGCTGCGCTTCATGACGATCAGTTTTTATTCCAACCTGCGGCAGGCGGCCACGGTTTCCACGCGGGCGATCGGCTCGGTGGTGCGATGGTCGTACCGCATCAATCGGACCTGAACCGTACGACCCTGCGGGGCGTATCAGGCTTTGGCGCTAGCTAAGATGACGGGGGCCTCCCACAAGCTTTGTGAAGCGAAGGACATCATCATGATCATTCATCGAATTGTGCGAATGGCGGGCATTGTCATGCTGGCTTTGGCGGGGCTGGTGCTGATCACCGGCTGCCGTACGCCGAACCAGGGCACGAACTCCGGCCGGGTCGATCCGTATCGCACGACCAGCGCGGAGCGTCATTCGGGTCTGCCGTTGCCCGCGGCGATGATGGAGTTCAGCGATGAGGTGGCGCAGCAGCTTGCACAGGATCTGGCGCAGTTGCCGCACGTTCGCAACGCTCCGGCCGGGGAACAGGTGATCGTGCTGGTGGGCGACATTGAAAACAAGACGGGCAACGTGTCGAGCAGTGAGTTTGAACTGTTGCGAAGCCGATTGCGCAGTCAGTTGCTGGGCAGCCGACATGTGACGGATCGCGTGCGTTTCGTGGAGCGACGTCGGCGCATGTCGAACATTGCCGAACGCGAGCGTGTCGCCAGTGATGGCTTCTATGCGGATCCCGCTGATTATGATCCGCGGATGACCTTCGCGCTCAACGGCGACTTCATGCGCATCCATCGTGGCGACACCAATCAGTACTACATGGAGTTCATGCTCGTTCACTTTGCCACGAACGACATCGTGTTCTCCAAGTCGTACGACCTGAAGCAGCAGCGCTGATGGTGTGATGGTTGCGCGACGGCTGGTGTGTCGCCGCGCCACCTGTTGTGTGTCACGTATCTGACCGCGATGGCTTTTTATGGTTGTGAAGCTTGCGCCAACGTCGTTGTTCGGGCTGCGCGGGGCGTGGGTCGTCGCCGTTGCGATGTGCGTGTTGTCCGGTTGTGCCGCGACGCCGCGGACAACGCGGATGACGGCCTCGGACCTGACGCACATGTCGACGGCGATGGCGCAGAGTCTGGCGCAAAGCGATGCGCTGGCGCAGCGTGGGCCGACCAGTGAGCCGTGGTACATCACGGTGAACAAGGTGATGAACCTCAGCAGTGATGTGATGACGTCATCGGAGCAGTGGCTGGTGATTGCGCGGCTGCGAGCGGAACTGCCTTTGCTGGCGCTGCGGGAGCAGAAGAACATCACGTTCGTTCTGCCGGCCGAGCGCGTGGCGCAACTGCGGAATCATCCTGATTACGTGGAATACGATGAACGCTTCGGCAGCGAACGGCAAGTGACGCACGAGATGTCGGCGACGTTCCGGTCGATCACTCGCGCTCAGGCGAAGGATCGCACGGAGGTGTACTACGCGGAGTTTGAGGTCGTGGACCTCGCAACGGGATCGCCGGTGTGGTCGGACCGCTTCGAGTTCAAGCGTGAGGCGCGCGGGCATGTGTGGGATTAGGGTTTGAACCACGAAGACACGAAGGGCACGAAGGGCACGAAGGAAGGCGGGGAACGGTTTTGAAACGCCAAGTTGCGAAGTCGCCAAGTTGCCAAGGATCAGAAAAAGATTGATTGGGCAGGGCTCAACTCATCCCGTTCCTCTTGGCTTTTCGGCTTCTTGGCAACTTGGCGTTTGAAAGGCCCGTCTGTCTTTCTTCGTGTCTTTCGTGTCGTCGTGGTTCACCGAAATAGGATTGTGCATGCGATTGTGGTTGTGGTGGGTTGTGGGGTTGGTGGGGCTGGTCACCCTGGGGGTGATGGGCGGGTGTCAGGCTGCGCGGCCTGCGCCGGTGGCGCAACTGGGCAGGGGGCAGTTCGGCCAGGCGCGGGTGCAACTGCAGAATCAACTCAACGACAAGCGCGACGGCAACTACCTGCTCGATCGTGAGCGGTTGGCGATTGTGACGATGGCGGACGGTTATCCGCACGTGGCGCAGCCGACGTTCGAGGCGGTTTATGAGATGCTGCGCACGCAGGGGATCAACCGCGACAAGACGGTGGCGTCGGTGGTGGTGCACGAAGGGGTGAAGACGTGGAAGGGCGAGCCGTTCGAGCAGGCGATGGCGTTTCTTTATTACAGCCTGCAGCAGGCGATGCTGGGGCAGTGGGACAACGCGCGTGCGGCGGCGGGGAACTCGCTGTTCAACCTGCGCGACTTCAGCGGCGATGAGCAGCGCACGCTCGATGTGGAGGCGGTGGCGCGCGAGGCACTGGAGCGCGAGCGGCGATCGGGCGATGAAGGCGCAGCGGACGATTTCATCAACAGTGGTTATGCGGTGCGCGAGTCGAACTTCACGCTCGGGTACATCATGGCTGGGCTTGCGAACCAGCAGTTGGGGCGGGATGAGGAGGCGAACGATTACTTCGCGGTGGCGGCGGAGATCGAGCCATCGCTGCGACCGCTGCTGCAGGAACTGCGCGCGGGGCGGTACAACACGATCCTGGTGGTGAGCTATGGATTGGGGCCCGAGAAGCGGGCGTATGGCGAGGACCGGGCGCGGGTGGCGTTCTTCCCGCGGACGTCGAGCGACGATCGGCCTCTGGTGGTGCGGGTGACGGGCGATGAGCGGCGGCACTTGTATCCGGTGATCGTGGATCTGAACCGGATGGCGCGCGATCACATGTGGAACAGCCTGGAGAACGTGCGGCTCGCCAAGTCGTCGCTGGGGACGCTGTTCACGGCTGGGGGCGCGATGGCGACGTATGCCGGTGCGGCGGGCGGCAACGAGACGGCGATGTATGCGGGGCTTGGCGCACTGGCGGCGGGGCTGGTGATGAAGGCGACGGCGAGCGCGGACACGCGGTACCTGGAGGTGTTGCCGCAGCGGATGTATCTGGTGCCGTTGATGATCGAGGGGGAGGATGTGCGCGTGGAGTTGCAGGTGGAGGGCCGCGCGGGGTCGCGTCTGGTGTTGGCGGGTTTGTCGCCGCCGGTCGGGGATGTGGCGGGTGCGCAGTTGCGTTATGTGCGGTTGCTGCATCAGGTGGATCAGCCGCCGGCGTGGGCGGTGTCGGGAGCGATTCATTACGCGAACGCGTGGACGGGTGGGTTGGATGGTCCGGTGACGCCTTATATTCTCGGAGGGCGTTGCGTGCGTCCGCCGAGCGAAGCGGTGTTGAGCGAGTACAAGGCGGCGGGTGTGCTGCGTGACTACACGCTGGGTGATCTGATGGAGTTGTATCGTGCCGAGGGCATTGGCTGGGAGGTGGCGGGTGGTGTGGGACGGCACGTGCTGGAAGGCGGCAGGACACTGGTGGCGCCGATGGCGGGTACGACCGGCTTTGCGCGGTTGTTTGGTCAGGTGCACCGGGCTTATCAGCCGCAATCGGAACTGCTGCGCGAGGCGGGCGGTGTTGAATGAATGGTTGGCGAAGCATGTTGCATGAAGGAAGGAAGCTCATCATGAAACGATCGGCGGTTGGTCTGATGGCGTTGCTGGCGATGGTGGTGTTGGTCGGTTGCAATCGGCCGATTCCGCGGAAGCCCGGCGCGGTGCACGGCGACCCGGTGGCGATCGAGAACTACCCGAACGTGGTGGCGGAGGGCGGGTTGGACGATTGGCTGGTGATTTCACGTGCGACGGTGCGGGCGCGGGACGATCAGCCGATGAGCGTGAGCGTGCCGGTGCGCAACGGCAGCGATCGGCAGATCAACGTGCAGTACCGCTTTGAGTTTTTCGAGGCGGATGGTCGGCCTCTGGACACGACGGCGCGGTGGCGCTACATGCTGATGCCCAGCGCGACGCAGGTGTTTCTGGAGGGGGCGGCGCTGGACACGTCGGCGGTGGACTGGCGGCTGATCATTCGGCCGGCGCGGTGAGGATCAATTATTCGGTATTCGTTATTGCGTATTGGTGATTGGGGCGTGGCATAGCTGAGGTTCGCCCCGTAGCCGCGGGCCTTTTCTCCCTCTGATTCAAGGTCGTGTAAGATGGTGGGGCGCGATGTTGCGCGGAGGTTGCTGAGATTTCGCGAACCATGAGTCAGAACACTCCCACAACCCCCGTGTTGGAGCCGTCCGGCAGGGCGGCCGAGCTGCCCGATCCCACGCGGCCGCCGTCGCATGATCGGCTGCCGTTGCCCGATCAGGTGGTGCCCGGCCGCATCCTCTGGGCGTACGCCATTCCCATTGCGACGGTGCACCTGCTGGCGCTGCTGGCGTTCGTGCCGTGGTTCTTCTCGTGGACCGGCGTGATTGTCATGCTGGTGGGGGTCCACGTGTTCGGGCAAGGCATCACGCTGTGCTATCACCGGTTGCTCACGCATCGCAGCTTCACCGTGCCGCGATGGCTGGAGCACCTGTTCGTCATCATCGCGATGTGCTGCATGGAGGACACCCCGGCGAAGTGGGTGGCGACGCATCGCTTCCACCACAACCACAGCGATCACCAGCCCGACCCGCACAGCCCGCTGGTGACGTTTCTGTGGGGGCACATCGGCTGGCTGGTCATTCAGAACCCGGGGGTGCGCAGCATCAGCGTGTATCAGAAATACGCGCCGGACATCCTGCGCGATCCGTTCTACATGAAGCTGGAAAAGAACCCGTGGCTGGCGGCGTGGATCTATCTGGCGCATGCGGCGCTCTTTTTCCTTGCGGGGTTCGGCATCGGCTGGTGGACGGGTGGCACGGCGATGGCGGGGGTGCAGTTCGGCGCGAGCCTCTTCATCTGGGGCGTGATCGTGCGGACGGTGGCGGTGTGGCACATCACCTGGTCGGTCAATTCGCTGACGCACCTGTTCGGCTATCGCAACTACGAAACGGATGAGAACAGCCGCAACAACTGGCTGGTCGCGCTGCTGACGGTGGGCGAGGGCTGGCACAACAACCACCACGAGGACCCGGCCAGCGCATCGGTGCAGCACCGCTGGTGGGAGATCGACATCACGTATTACGAGATCAAGCTGCTGGAGAAGCTGGGTCTGGCGAAGAACGTGATCCCGCCCAAGTTCAAACGCCGGGCGCAGCGCGCGGGGTGAACCACCAGGAGCACCAAGGGCACCAAGAAATGCGCGGGGGATCGACACGGTTGATGCGATACTCCTGGCGGGCATTTTCTTGTCTCTACGGTGGCAGGGATACTAACTCTGCCGACACTGGTGGTCGGCATTGCGCATCTGGGGGGTGGTCACGGTGACGCAACGCTTTGGATGTGTGGGTTGGTACTGCTGTTCGTCTTTTATGCCGGTGGAGTTGTTAGCCTCGCCACCGTTGTGTTCTCCCGCGTCGAGGCTGATACACGTTGGCCTGCATGGCTGATCATGCAATGCTTCCTACTGGTGATCGGAGCGGCCCCGTTTATTCGGCCTTCCCTGTTCTTTCGATCGCTGGGGCTCTAACTCACAATCATTCGGTTCTTCGTGCTCTTCGTGTTCTTGGTGGTTCTGATTCAAAGGGGTGGTACATGTCGCAGTTGCAGCCGTTTTATAAGCAGGTTCAGGCGCATTACGATTTGTCGAACGACTTTTTCCGGTTGTTTCTCGACGAGTCGATGACGTACAGCTGCGCGTATTTTGAGCGTGAGGCGATGTCGCTGGCTGAGGCGCAGTTGGCGAAGATTGATCTGTCGCTGGGCAAGTGCGATCTGCCGACCGCGCATTCAAATGGTGAGCGGGCGACACTCCTGGACATCGGTTGCGGGTGGGGGGCGCTGGCGCGGCGGGCGGTGGAGCGGTATCACGTCAACGTCATCGGCCTGACGCTCAGCAAGGAGCAGTACGCGCACAACACGGCGACGACGCACGACGATGCGATCACCTTTCGCCTGCAGGGCTGGGAGGAGTTCGATGAGTCGGTCGACCGCATCGTGAGCATCGGCGCGTTTGAGCATTTTCGGCAGGAGCGATACCCCGCGTTCTTTGACAAGTGCTATTCGCTGCTGCCGGCGGGCGGTCGGATGATGCTGCACACGATCGTGCTGACGGACGGCCAAACGCTGAAGGAACGCGGCATTGCCGTGGGGCACGAGGAGGTGCTCTTTGCCAAGTTCATTCGCAAGTACATCTTTCCGGGCGGGCAGCTCTGTTCGCCGGGTACGGTGGTGGATCACGCCCGGCGCGCGGGGTTCACGGTGGCGCACACGCAGTCGCTGCAACTGCATTACGCGCGCACGCTGGATTGCTGGGCGGAGGCGCTCCGCGCCCGACGGGATGAAGCCATCGCGCTGACCAGTGAAGATGTCTACGACATGTACATGCACTACCTCACCGGTTGTGCGCACTACTTCCGCACCGGGCACAACGATGTGATGCAGTTTGTGCTGGTGAAGGGGGCGTAAAGTGCTAAATTCAAAGTGCGCAGTGCAAAGTGAGAGGCATCAACCCGGCAGGGATTGTTCCAGGTCGTGGTCGTGCTGGATCATCATGAGGCGGACGGCCATGGCCTGTCGGGTGGCTTTTCGCTGGGCGTAGGCGAAGAAGCGCACGAGCGATCGCGACAGTTCGCCGCGATGGTTGGCGTAGCGCTGCCGCAATAGTGAGCTGAGCGTGGGCAGGTAGCGCACGATCAGATCGTCCTCGAGCGACATGAATGTTTGCGCGGAGCCGACGTCGCCCTGTCTGCCCGAGCGGCCGATGAACTGTCGGTCGACGCGTCGCGCGGTGTGACGTTCGGTGAGGATGACGTGGAGCCCGCCGAGTTCGCGCACACCGGGGCCGAGTTTGATGTCCGTGCCGCGCCCCGCCATGTTGGTGGCGACGGTGATCGCGCCCGCCTGTCCGGCCTTTTCGATGATGTGCGCTTCTTCCTCGTGCCGCACCGCGTTGAGCACTTCGTGATGGAGGCGACGCTGGTTGAGCAGTTCGCTGAGGTGTTCCGATGCTTCGACGCTGCGCGTGCCGATGAGGATCGGCCGTCGTTCGCGGTGGATGCGTTCGACCTCATCGGCGATGGCGGTCCATTTGTCGGCTGCGCGGGCGAAGATGCGGTCGGGCCATTGCTGCCGCTGAATGGGGCGGTGTGTGGGAATGACGCGCACCGGTCGGCCGTAGGTGCGCTCCATTTCCGGCCGGGCTTCCGCGGCGGTGCCAGTCATGCCGCACAGATGCGGGTACTGCTGGAAATAGCGCTGAAAGCTGATCGAGGCGAGCGTCTGCTGGTCGGCGGTGACGTCCAGGTCGTGCTTCGCCTCCACCGCCTGATGCAAACCGTTCTGCCACTGCCGATCGGGTTGGATGCGGCCGGTGTATTCATCGACGATCACGACCTTGTCGTCGATGATCTGGTACTGCTTGCCCGGCTGGTAGCAGTGCTGCGCGACGAGTGCCTGTTCGATGAGTTCCACGCGACGACGGGTGGCGCGCCAGATGGGATGGATGGCGGTGGCGGGGTCGCTTTCGATGAGGTGGCTGATGAATCGCTTGCCAGCCGCGGTGAGTTCCACTTTGCGGTCGCTGGCGGAAACGGTGTAGTGGCCCTGCGGCTGCAGATGCCGCGCCAGATCACGGGCGCGCAGGTAGATCGCCGCATGCGCGTTCTCGCCGCTGCGCTGCGCGATGATGAGCGGCGTCACGGCTTCGTCGATGAGGATCGCGTCGATTTCGTCGACGATGGCCGCGAAGAGGCCCGGCACGAGCGTGATGGGGCGACCCGTACCGGGCAGGTCGGACTGACCGACGCGCCACACCGGCGAATGCAGCCAGCGCATGGAGACGGCATCGAGCGTGCGGCCGAGCTTCAGGCGATCGCGAAGCCAGTCGCCCATGATTTCGCGCGGCGTGGCGTAGACGATCGGCGCCTGATACAACGCCGCCCGTTCCGGTTCGGGCGTTTCGCCGACGATCGCCCCGGCACGCAAACCGCAGCGTTGGTAGATCACGTTTCGCCCGGCTGCGTCACGTTGGGCGAGATAGTCGTTGGTGGTGAAAAGATGCACCGGTTTACCGGTCCACGCCAGTAGCGTTGCGCCGACGGCTGCGGTGAGTGTCTTGCCTTCGCCGGTGACCATTTCGACGATTTGGCCGTGGTAGAGCCCCAGCGCGCCCATGAGCTGCACCTGGTACGGTCGCTCACCCGTTGTTCGGCGTGCCACCTCGCGCACGATCGCCAGTGCCTGCCGCACATCGTCGCGCGTCTGACGGCGACGCTGAAACACAGCCCGCACCTCGGCGATGTGCTCATCCAGTTCGCGATCGCTCATCGCCTCGCAGCGCGGGCTGATCGTGTCGACAGCCTCGGCTTCACGGCGAAGGTAACGCACGTTGACTTTGGCATGCCGGGCGCGGCCGACCCATCGGTTGGCGATCGCATCGAGGCCGCGCGGCACCTCCAGCCGCCGCCGACGTGTGCGCAGCATCGACCAGAGCATCAGGTCCGATTGAATCGGTCCCGGGGTCAACGCGTTGGCGGGCATGGTGGTCATGGTTCTGTTTCAGCCCCGGATGAACACGGATGGACACGGATGAAGGCAGGGCAGGGGTGATGATGTCATCGTGTCACGCGCCTCGGTTTCCTGTCCGTCAATGTTTCAATTCCGGACCATTCAGAATCCTCATCTGTGTTCATGCGTGTTCATCCGTGGCTCACCTCACAACGCCATTCTCGGGTCGAAGACCTTCATGATGCGGTCGAGCCACTGGATGGCCAGGGGTCGTCGTTGGGCGAGGGTGAAGCGCACGTGGACACGGTGGCCGGGCAGCGGGGTAACCGCGGGTTGGTCGGCGGCATCGAGGGGCAGTTGCAACCACAGGTGGAAGTGCGGTCGCAGGGTGGAATGTCCCTCACGGTCGTTGGGGTCCATGGCGATGGTGCCGCCCGCCGTTGCCGCCAGTGCCGGGTGGGGCAGCGTCAGTCGTCCCGAATCGAATGCCTTGATGACGCGGCTGGTAATCGTCTGCGAGGCGCACCCGGCAAGGCGCAGCTCCACGCGCTCCAACTGGTTGAGCAGCGTGAGCGAGTTGTGTGCCTGATCGACCAGTGCGGTCACGCGCAGGGTGTCGGGCTGGATGACCTGTCCCACGCTGCTCCCCACGGGCAGGTACTGACCCTTGAGCGCGTTGAGCGGCATGGAGACGAGCTGCCCGGACATCGGCGCGCGGATGTCCAGCATCGCCAACTGTTCGTCGATGAGTTCCCGTTCCTCGCGGGTGGCGGCGATCTGTTCGGCGATCGCCACGGCCTTGTTCGGGTCGTCGAGCAGCGCCTGCCGGCGTGCGATTTCCAGGCCGCGCAGCTTCGCGGCAAGCTGGCGTTGCTCGGCACGCAGGGCCGGGTTGTCGACGGCGAGGATCAGGTCGCCCGCTTCGACCCAGTCGCCTGCGGTGGCGTGCACCTCGTTGACGAATCCGGGCGCGCGGATCATGAGCTCGGCGCGTTCGGCGGCTTCGATGACGCCGACGGTCCGCCGATGATCCGGCGCGGGCCATGCGCCGATGCCGCCGATGATGATCGCCGCGAGTGCTGCGGTGACGGCAAGCGCCCGGGCGCGCCGCCGGTGCAGGGCGCTGCTCGCCAGCAGCCAGTGCATGAACTTCGCCGCGGGAATGCCCAGCCACATCACAACGGTCCACACCGCCAGTGCCAGGCCGATGGTGAACGCCCAGCTTGAGATGACCAGCACGATGCCGAGCATGATGAGGACGCGGTAGATCATCGCGGCGATGCCGTAGACCACCAGGACGATCTGCTCGCTGCGGCTGGTGCTTGGCGGCAGGACGGTTTTCAGGCCGAAGAGAAACCGTTGGCCGAGCCATTTGAGCTGGCTGGTGGCGCGTTCGTAGAGGTTGGGGATCTCCATCGCATCGCTGAGCATGAAGTAGCCATCGAACCGCATGAGCGGGTTGGCGTTGAAGAGGATCGTTGCCAGCGAGGTGACCATCACCATGTGGTGTGCCAGTTGTCGTACCAGATCGTCGTCGGTATAGACCCATGCCACCGCGGCGGCGCCCGCCAGGGGCAGTTCGAACATCATCCCTGCCGCCGCCACCAGCAGGCGATGCCACTTGCTTTCGAAGCTCCAGGCGCTGGTCGTGTCCATGTAGGGGCACGGGAAGAGCAACAGCAGCATGACGCCCGTTTCGTAAACGGGCCCGCCCAGCCGTTGACACACCAGGCCGTGGCCCAGTTCGTGCACCGCCTTGGATACGACGAAGAGCAGGATCAGCCAACCCCACGTGGCGGGTGTGGCGAGCAGGTCGGTGCTTTGCCGCACGTATTCAGGCAGATGCGGCAGAAACACCGCGGCACAGAAGATCAGCCACACCAGCCACAGCATCAGCCCCACCCGGCTGAGCAGCGGTCGAACGAACGGCCCCAGCACGTTGAGCAGGTGATGCGGGTTGGCCAATGGAATCTGCATGAACAGCACGCTCATCGCCTGACCGGCAACGCGTCGCACGGTTTGTCGGCGGTGACGGGCGAGCAGCGGCTGGGCATCGGTCGGTTCGTTGCCGCGCAGCAGGTTGGCCTGGTTGAGTTGTCCCAGCAGGCCGATGACTTCGTTCTGGGTTGGCGCATCGTCGCCGTAACGGGCGAGCGTGGTTTCCCACGCTTCCTCGACGGTGCGTCGTCCATCGAGCAGGGCGATGAAGTGGTACGCCACCGGGTTGAGTCGGGAAAAGTGGTTGCCCAGCGGATCGTGCAGCACGTACCAGGGATGCCCCCGAAAGACCCGTCGGCGCACAATCACCTGCGGCCGCAACATCGGCGTCAGGCGATTCACCCGGCTCCAGGATTGACTGAATGTGCTGCGTTCCATGGGAGAAGTCAGAGGACAGAGGACGGAGGACTGAGGTCAGTCGTGGTCAGGTGGGTGATCTCGCCGTCGCAGTCGGTGAGTTTGCTTATGCCATGCGCTTCGTAGCGACATTTCGCCCATGCTTCACAGAGGTTGAGGCAAACCGAACGCGAGGAACGGCGCATCTGTGAGGTCAACGCGTAACGTTCCTCGGCAGGGAATGATTCTGTTAACGAATAAAGTTGCATCGCCAGTTCAAACGCTTTCTGGTAAACCACAAGTTCCTTCGCCGAACGAATTCGCATCGTTCCCCCCATCTGTTTGCTGCTTCCTCCACCCTCTGCCTCCCGCCCCCCCGTCCCCTGTCCTCCGTCTTCTGTCCTCCGTCTTACCACCAGAGCCACATGCGGAGGGTGTCGACGATGCGGTGGGAGAGGATCCAGATGATGGGTTTGTCGCCGACGTCGAGTCGTGCGGTGCCTTCCATGCCGGGGCGGAGCCAGGGGGCGGGCTCCTCCAGTTCGCACCAGACCTCAAAGACGTTGGCGCCCTCCACCGGACGGGCGGCGGGGACCAGACGCTCCGCCTTGATGCGGAACGTGATGCGTGGCTCGGCACGTGTGGCGAGCTCGCCGGTCAGTGATGGTTGGATCAGCCGTTCCTGTGTGTTGGATACGATCTGGTTGATGTCCGCTTCATCCACGCGGACGACGGCGGTGAGCTGATTGAGCGGCGCGACTTCGAACATGGCTTTGCCCTGTTCGACCATGCTGCCGACCTTGTCGTGCCAGTAGCCTGCGAGCACCACGCCGTCGATCGGGCTGCGAATCTCGGTGGCGGCGATGCGTTCATCGAGCAGCGCGATGCGCGCCTGGATCTGTTCGATCTGGGCGGCGGCCTGGGCGGCTTCGGCCTGCTTGTTCTCCCGGCTGGCCTGATCGCGGGCGATCTGCGCGGCACGCAGCTCCGCACGAGCCTCGGCAAGGTGGCTCTTCCACGTGCTGCTGTCGAGTTGGGCGAGGAGTTGGCCGGCTTTCACGACGTCGCCCGGCTGGGCGAAGACGCGTTCGAGCCGCGCTTCGTAGATCGCGGCCGCCATGCGCCGGTCGTGCGCTTCCAGCCGAAACGGTGCGTTCACCCGGTAGGGCCAGGTGCCCACCATGATGTAAGCGATTACCGCCAGGAGCGCTATGGTGGCGAGCTTCCAGCCGACGTGCCTGGGGCCGACGAGGTAGGAGGCGAGCTTGCGCAGCGATTGCCAGGCATGGCCGACGAGCCACCGATCGCTGTGATGCCGATCGCGCAGTTGCGGGGCGATGACGTCGGCGGTCATCTGCAGCCGTTGCACCGTCGCGGAGTCGAACGGCTGATCGGCGCGTTCGAGGGTCAGCACGCCGATGATCTCTTCGCCGCTTCGCACGGGAACGGACAGCACGTGCAGATCCCGCCGGCCTTCGAGCAGTTTGCGGTGGCTGTAGGTGACGGCATGGGCGAGCAGCGGCTCGGCATCCTCGGGCACGGGGTAAACCAGCGGCTGCTCCTGGTCGAGGCATTCCGCCATCGCCATTTCCAGCAGCCCTGCCTCCTGCGTGTGGCGTTTGACATGATCGGCATCGTTGATGGCGATGAGCTTGACCGAAGCGCCGTGCACCCAGCCCAGCGCGACGCGTTGCGCGGACAGCGTCTGCGCCAGTTCGTTGACGAGGTTGAGGCACGCGCCGCGGAAGCCGGTGGCCTCCTGTGTGCTGGCAAGCAGGGCGAGCGCCTGGCGGACCTGTCGCGCCTGCTCCGCCTGGGCCATGGCTTCGAGTCGGGCGCTGAAGCCGTCGTAGAGTCCGGCTGCCAGTTCGCGCTGGGCCGCGGTGGCGTTGACGATCGCCTGCACATCGACGCACTCGGCGACGGCGGTGGCGACCGCTTCCACCTGTCCCTGCCGGCGCATCACCGTGACGAACACATAGCTGTTGGGCGCATCGCTGCTGGTCTCGCCGATGCGGAAGGCGAGCGTGCGGCTGATGCCGCGCTGGAAGCCGGTGGTGGCTGCCTGATTGAGGCCTGCGAGGATGCGCGGGTCCATCCCGCCGCCGCTCAGCGCGCTGGGCCAGAACGCGACGGGCTCCAGCCCCTGCGCCGCACGCCGCCAGAGCACACCGTACTGCGCGGCGATGACACGGCACTGGATTTCCAGGATCGCCTGATCGAACGCGGCGCGGTCGTGCGCGCTGCTGAGGCGGCCGACCATCTGCTCCCAGCCGCGCGGCTGGCGTCCAGCGACTTTCAGTTCCGCCACGGCGCTTACTCCCAGTCAGTCAACCTGAATAGATGACGCCCGAACGACGTTGGGTGGGATGGGCGTGTTTCGCCCGTTGTTTCGCCGCGGCGAAATCGCTCACCGTTACGCTGGCTTCACGTCCCCCGTCAGGCCATGCCCCACGTTCGAGCGGCGGCGATTATAAAGCAACAGGCGTCGCGGCGAAAGAGGTAAGTTGCTACATTTTAAAAGATTGCGGCTTGCGAACGATTCAGCGGGCCCGCCGCATGGCGTCGATGGCGGCGGCGCGGTCGGCCGCGCCGAACACGGCACTGCCCGCCACCAGCAGGTCCACCCCCGCCGCCAGTGCCGCCCCCGCCGTCGCCGGGCTGATTCCGCCGTCGATTTCCAGCCGCGTCGCCTCGCCCAGTCGCGGCTTCACCCACCGGGCCTTGTCCAGCACCTCGGGCATGAACGCCTGTCCGCCCTTGCCCGGATTCACGCTCATGATCAGCACCAGATCAAGTTGCGACAGGTACGGCTCCAACGGCTCGATCGGCGTGGGCGGGTTGACCACCATCCCCGCGTGCATGCCCGCCGCCTTGATCCGTTCGATCATGGCCGTGGCATCGAGCCCGCCTTCGCGCCAGTCCCGGCAGACCTCCAGGTGAAACGCGAAGCAGTTCGCCCCCGCCGCCGCGAAGCTGTCGATGTACTCGTCAGGCCGCTCCACCATCAGATGCACATCGAGGTAGGCATCGGGCAGATGCTTCCGCATGGCGCGGATCATGTCCTGCCCCATCGTGAGGTTGGGCACGAAGTGGCCGTCCATCACATCCAGGTGCAGCAGGTCCGCCCCCCGCGCCATGACATCGCGCGCCTCCTGGGCCATGCAGCCAAAGTCCGCCGCCAGCAGCGACGGTGCGATCAGGGGAAGACGCGGTGGACGGGTGATGTCGAGCATGGCTGTGCGTGTCGCGGTTGGGTTGTTGACGCCAAGACGCCAAGAGGCGAAGACGCCAAGGCGAAGCGTTTTGAGTTAGCGCCGTTGTTCAGAGCGCTGTAATGGAGTTTCGTGTGACCCCTTCATGTTCCCCCCATGCCCTTACCCTTGGCCTCTTTGTGCCTTGGCGTCTTGGCGTCTACCCCCCCCGCGTTCAGAAGCTGAACCCCACCGACATACGCAGGTACGGTTCGTCGCTCAGATCGCGGACGGTGTCCAGGTCGCGGGTGTCGTAGCCGTATTCGAACTTCTGGTCGAACGCGTAGCCGCCGGCGAGCAGCACGTGGCAGCGCGGGCTCGATTGCCAGCGGATGCCCGTTTCCAGTCGACGTTGCGAGAAGAACAGGCGGCGATGTTCGCGCGGGTCATCGTCAATGGTGAACGCGTTATGCGAACTGGTGAACCCGCCAAACACGTGCCAGTTGTCGACGAACTCGTAGTCGGCATGGGCGCGGAGCGTGAAGGTGATGGCGTAGCTCAGGTCGAGTGTCAGCCGATCGATCGGCTTCCACGTGATCGAGCTGTAAGGGAAACCCACGGAGTAGGACAGCGTGTCGTTCACGCGATGGTTGTAGACGATGCCCGGCAGCGGCGCGTCGGGAAAGATCGTGCGGTTGCCGTTGTAGTTGACGAGGAACTGCACACTCTGATCGTCGTCGATTCTGTAGGAGAAGATGAGGTTCGCCAAGCCGTACAGCGCTTCGCTGTCGCCGTAGGGGTTGTTGCCGGCGTAGCCGAAGCCGACCACCGCGCCGACCTCCCATCCGTCGAACTGCGTGATGCCGAAGCCGATGGCATGCGACTGATCGACGAGCCGTTCGGGGAGGGCGGGGTCATCGCTGTCGATGTTGAGGTAGAACAGTTCGCTGCCGAACCGCAGGTGCGGATCGTTGGGGGAGAGCGCCGCCCGGCCGCGCGCCTCGATGAGCTGCAGCCGCACGGAGTCGCTGGTGCGCGAATCGGTGTGTCCGCCGTTGAAGATGAACGCCTCGGCGGAGATTTCCGCGTAGGTGTCGTCCTGCCAGGGCGCGATCAACAACCCCGCCGACGTCTGAGCGTTCACCACCGTTGTCGCACCCACAACCGCCGCGACACACAACCACCGATGCAACTGCATGCACTGATCCTTCTTGTTGACCACGGATAACACGGATGCCATGGATTGCGAATTGAACCACCAAGGCCACCAAAGACACCAAGATTCTTTGAGAATGTGAGACGATCACATCCCTAATTTCTCTTTGCCTTGGCTTCCTTGGTGTCCTGCGTGGTTCTTTTCATCCGCGGTGTTCTTATTTCTCATCCAGCAGTTCGACGCTGGTGAACTTTTTGCCTTCGAGCATTTCCAGGCTTGCGCCGCCGCCGGTGGAGACGTGGCTGACCTTGTCGGACAGGCCGAACAGCTCGATCGCGGCCGCGCTGTCGCCGCCGCCGATGATGCTCACCGCGTCCGATTCCGCCACCGCCTCCGCCACCGCGCGCGTCCCGGCATCGAAGGGCGGCATCTCAAACACGCCCATCGGGCCGTTCCACACCACCGTTTTGGCGCTCCTGATCGCATCGGCGTAGAGCTGCCGCGTCTTGGGGCCGATGTCCAGGCCTTCGAATGCATCGTCGATGTCGCCTTCGAACACCTGCTTGTTGGCATCGCCGCTGAAGTCGTCGGCACAGTGGGTGTCGACGGGGAGCATGATCCTGTCGCCGCCCGCCGCGAGCATCGCCTTGGCGCGATCGACGAAGTCGGGTTCGACCAGGCTCTTGCCCACCTTGCGGCCCTGTGCGAGGAAGAAGGTGTAGCTCATCGCCCCGCCGATGATGATGCGGTCGCAGATTTTCAGCAGGTTGTCGATGACGCTGATCTTGTCGGACACCTTCTTGCCGCCGAGGATCGCCACGAAGGGTCGCTGCGGGTTGGCGATGGTGTCACTGAGGTACTGGATTTCCTTCTGGACGAGGAACCCCGAGACGCAGGGTTTGCCCGCGGCCTTCATCGCGCGGGGGACCGCCACCATCGAGGCGTGCTCGCGGTGGCAGGTGCCAAAGGCGTCGTTGCAGTAGGCGTCCGCCAGGCTCGCCAGTTGGTTGGCGAACGCTTCATCGCCCTTCTTCTCCGCCTTGTGGAAGCGCAGGTTTTCCAGGAGCAGCACCCCGCCGGGCGTGAGGGCCGCGGCCTTGGCGCTGGCTTCCTCGCCCACGCAGTCGTTGGCGAAGGCCACGGGCTTGTTCAGAAGCTGCGACAGCCGCTCCGCCACAGGCTTGAGCGAGAACGCCGGCTCCGCGCCTTCACCCTTGGGGCGACCCAGGTGGCTCATCAGCACCACCGATCCGCCACGCTCCAGCACGCTCTGGATCGACGGCAACGCCATGCGGATACGGCGATCATCGGTGATGCTCCCATCCTGCAAGGGCACGTTGAAATCCACGCGCATCAGCACACGCTTGTTGGCGACATCCAGATCGGCAATCGTCTTCTTGGCCATGGGGCCTCCCTCGTAGCTGGTCTTCAGGTTCGTATGGGCGTCACACCGAAGTCGGCGGCGCGGGCGCTTACTATAGCGGATCGCCCGCACCGCGCGGGAGTTGGCGTTGAGAGGTGTTCGCCTGCTCGCCTGGTGTCGTGCGGCTGCCGTATAATCGCTCGTTTGCCACCGCGCTCATGGCCCACCTGCTTTTCATTCTCGTGTGCATCATCTGGGGCAGCAGCTTCGCGCTCATGCGGCTGTCGCTGGGTTCGTTCGGGTACATGCACGTGTCCTTCTACCGCGCACTGGGCGGCGCGATCGTGCTGGCGCTCATTTGGGTGACGGGCAGGCGACGGCTGCGGCTGGGGGACAACGTGGTGCTGCCGCTGATCGCGCTGGCGACGATCGGATATGCCGCCCCCTACACCATTCAGCCTTACGTCATCCGCGAGATTGAGGCGGCGGTGGGACGCGGCAGCTCGTTCATGGGGCTGGTTATCGCACTGGTGCCGCTATTCACGGTGGCGGTGCAGGCGATGATGATGCGCATCTGGCCGTCGCCCCGCGAGTGGGTCGGCGTCCTGGGGGGGCTGGCACTGCTTACCTTCCTGGCGTGGGAAGAGGTCAGTCAGGGCGTGCCTGTATCCGTCTTTCTCTTGGCGGCCCTCACCCCGTTGTGCTACGCCGTCGGCAACACGTATGTGAAGCACCGCTTCCACGATGCGTCACCCCTGGCGCTGACGACCACGGCGATGGCGATCGCCACGCTGTTGCTCCTGCCGCTCGCCGCCACCGATCAGCCGGTGCGGGTGAACGAGCAGTTCCCCGTGGCGCTGGCGGGGCTGACGGTGCTGGGCATCGTCTGCACGGGGTTCGGCTCCTACTTCTTCTACAAGATCATCCAGGCGCAGGGCCCGCTTTTCGCCGGAATGGTCGGCTACATCATCCCCGGCATCGCCCTGGTGCTCGGCGCGCTCATGAAGGAGTCGATCACCTTCGTGCAGATCATCACGCTGCTGGGCGTCTTCGCCATGGTCGCGATCGTGCAGTATCGGCCACGCGTCGCCACCGTGCAGGAACTGGCGGAAGCCGAGGCGAGGGAAGGGAGTTGAGGCGGGGAATGACGAAAGAATAACGAAGTTCGAAATTCGAATGACGAAACATCCGCTTTCGTCATTGTCATTCATTACACATTAGGCATTCGTCATTCCTGCGTTCTCTTCCGCAGAATCAACACCGTATCCAACTGATCGTCATCCAGTTCCCGTGGTGTATCGGGGTTGTAGGTGAAGTCGTAGGTGGCGATGTGTTCCAGCGCGGGGACGCTGCGCAGGAGCGAGCGGGCCTGTCTGGCATCGTAGGTGCGGAAGTGCCAGGTGGTTTCGTGGCGAAGGGTTTTGCCATCGCGCTGGATGATGAGGCGGGAGCGGGTCTGTTCCAGTCGGGTTTGCGGGTCGGCGGGCCAACCCTGGATGTTGCACACGACGGAGATGTTGTCGCGCGTGCCGGTCCATCGTTCGCGGGTTTTGTTGCGGTCGCTGTAGTCGCTGAGGTGGAAGCCCAGCACATAGAGGCCGCCCGGCTTGAGGGCGTCGGCGACGCACTGCAGGTGGGCGCGGGCGTCGCGCTCGGTGAGCAGATACTTGAACGTGCTGACGAAGCAGTGCGCCAGGTCGAACGGCTTGGCGTAGCGGAAGTCCTGCATGCGGCCGATGTCGACCCGGCCGCGCAGCCGTTGCTCCTCCAGTCGCTTTCGTGCGAAGGCGACCATGCTTTCGGAGAGATCGAACCCGGTGACGTCGTAACCGCGTTGGGCGAGCGCGGCCATGAGTCGCCCGCTGCCGCAGGCCGGCTCCAGCACGCGCTTGCCGCGCGTTTTGCCGTAGCGTTGCCGCATCACCTCGAGGAAGTCGCACTCCTTCTGGGTGTCCTCATCGAAGATGATGTCGTAATAGAGCGGCGTGTCGTACCAATCGCCCGTGGTGTACTTCATCGGCGTAGTGTACCGAGCGTTGGCGCAGCGGGAACGTGACAGGTCGCGATGCGTCAGGAGGCGGTCGTTGCCGCTTGGGGGTTGGCGCTGTTGTCGGCGGCACGGGCGGCGCCGGTGATGTCGAGCATGCGGTTGAGCGCGACCAGCGCCCAGTGTTTGACCTGCGGCTGAACCTTGATGGGGTTGACCACTCGGCCGGCCGCGAGGTTGTCCAGCACCCACAAGAGGTGCGGCAGGTCGATGCGGAACATCGTCGTGCACAGGCACTGGCAGCTTGAGAGGATGCGTGCCTCGATGCCGCGCTCGGCTGCCTCCCGGCACAGGCGGTTGACCATGTGCACCTCGGTGCCGATCGCCCAGCGGCTGCCCGGCTTGGCGCCGCGCAGCGCCTTGATGATGTTTTCCGTCGAGCCGGACAGGTCGGCTTTCTGCACCACCTCGTAGCAGCACTCGGGGTGGACGATCACCGTCACATCGGGCCACTCCGCCCGGACTTCGTCGACGTGCTCGGGGCGGAAGAGCTTGTGTACCGAGCAGTGTCCCTTCCAGAGGATGAAGGTGGAACGGCGAAGCTCCTCATCGGTCGCGGGGGTGGCGGCTTTGGGGTCCCAGACACACGTGGCGGTGGTGACGTCGTAACCCATTGCCGCGGCGGTGTTGCGACCCAGGTGCTGGTCGGGCAGGAAGAGGATCTTGATCTCCTCGCCTTCGCGCTTGGGTTGCGTGCCGCCCGCCAGCGCCCATTCGAAGATGGTCTGGCAGTTGGAGCTGGTGGTGACCGCCCCGCCGTGCTCGCCGCAGAACGCTTTGATCGCCGCGGTGGAGTTCATGTAGCACAGCGGGATGACGCGGGTGTTGGTGCCGGCGAGGGATTGTTGGATCGCCTCCCAGGCGTCAACGGTGTCGTCGTAGTCGGCCATGTCCGCCATGGAGCAGCCCGCGCTCAGGTCGGGCAGGATCACCTCGACGTCGTCGGGGGTGAGGATGTCGGCACTCTCAGCCATGAAGTGCACGCCACAGAACACCACGACCTTCGCGCCGACGGCCTTGACGCGCTCGGCGGCGAGCTGGCTGAGCTTGAAGCTGTCGCCGGTGAAGTCGGCGAACTGGATCACGCTGTCCTGCTGGTAGTGGTGGCCGAGGATTACGACCTTGTCGCCCAGCTCGGCCTTGCGGGCGCGGATGGCGGCGGCGAGTTCATCCTCGCTCATCGCCCGATACTTCGGAGGCAGGGGAGGTTGCCAGAGCATGCCCTATTATAGGGGATTACCGGGGGGAAGGCAGGGGTGAAGGGAAAGGTTGAAGGCACGAAGGGACGGAGTGGCGAAGGCGAAAGGGGTTGTGGGATGGCTGATGAAGAACAGAGCGAGGGGCGGGGCTCGATTTTGGGAGACGTTTCTGTCGCCTGCGCCGTTGGAGACGGATGATCTGAAGCTGCCGAGCCACTGCCCAAGGCGATTGAGCAGGTTTGCAGGCATCGAAAATTTGTGGCGCGCTACTTCAGTTCGACTGACCAGTAGGCGTTGTCGAGGAAGGCGCGCCAGCTGGCGTATTTGTCGCTGCCCAGGCGCAGGGAGATCACCGGGTTGCGGCGGGGCTTGGTCGGGGGGCGGATCAGGTGCATGTGCGCCTGTTCGGGGGTGCGGCCACCCTTTTTCGCGTTGCAGCGGACGCAGCAGCAGACCAGGTTGGTCCAGGAGCTTTGGCCGCCCTGGCTGCGGGGCAGGATGTGGTCGAGGCTGAGTTCAGCGGTCGAAAAGTGTCGGCCGCAGTACTGGCAGGTGTTGCGGTCGCGGGCGAAGATGTTGCGGCGGTTGAGCTTGACATCCTGCTGAGGCAGGCGGTCGTAGCCGAAGAGGCGAATGACCTTGGGCACCGCCAGCCGCATGCGGACGGTGCGCACCCATTCGTACTGATCGCCATCGAACTGTTCGCGGGCGGCGGAGAGGTCGGCCCAGCTTTCAAAGTCGTGGGCGGTGTAGGAGCCATCGTCGACGCGGATCACCTCGGCGAGGTTGCGCACGAGCAGTGAGAAGGCACGACGGGCGTCGGTGACACGAACCGCCAACCACATGCGGTTCAGCACCAGGACGTGGGCATTCAGGCTGGAAGTGTGGCCATCCATTGAAGGGTCACTCCGCACCGAATGATACGCGTGCCATGCTATCGGCACCGCGTTGGCGATGCAAAACAGCCGGGCAAACGTTGCGGCGTGGGTCAAGCGTTGCTGCTACCGATGGTTACGACGGCCCGGGGCGAAACGTTCGCCGAACACTTGGCGGCCCGTGGGGCGGGGGTGGCGGCGGTGATGCCGGGCGGGGCCGCGCTGGGCGGTTGCTTGACTGGGGTGGAACGGTCTGATTAAATGCAGGGCCACTTGCGGCTGGGCGTGTACCGAAGCGGCCAAACGGGGCAGACTGTAAATCTGCTGGCGAAAGCCTACGGAGGTTCGAATCCTCCCGCGCCCATTTCATTTTCAACTCCGGGACTGCCTTGTATTTAGGGCTTACGGACGGTTCGTGCGGGCTGTCGCTGCGCGCCGCCGGGGCGGGTTGGTCGGCACGATCGGCGCGAAAAGCGGTAAGCTGACGCGGATGATGCGGCAACACGACACACGGCGGCGGTGGGGGCGGGTCGCGGCGGCGGCGTGGATGACGGCGGCGCTGGCGGGGTGTCGGCAGGGGGAGCGGCCCGCGACGGCGGAGGGGCCGGCCACGCTCGAGGCGGCGGTGACGCTGCTCGATGAGCGCGAGGCGTGGGAAACGCATCCGCCGCTGAGCCTGGCGCGTCATCCGGCCGAGCGCTACCTCAAGGACTGGGTGATCGTGCTCGATCCGGGTCACGGCGGCGATGCGCACATCGAAGGCTACAAACGCGGGCCGACCGGCGCGCGTGAGGCGGAGATGAACTGGCGGGTGGCGGTGCTGCTGCAGCGGCTGCTCGAAGATGCCGGGGCGCGGGTGATCCTCACGCGCGACGGCGATGAGGATGTGAGCCTGGCGGACCGCGCAGCCGTGGCGAACACCGCGCCGCGACCCGATGGTGGCACCGGGGCCGATCTCTTCCTGAGCCTCCATCACGATGCCACCACCAGCGACCCGAAGCGCAATCACACGGCTGTGTGGTACCACGGCGAGGTGGACTGGTCCGAATCCTCGCTGGACGTGGCGCGGTATCTGTCGCACCACATCGCGCGGGAGCTTCGCACGCAGGCGGGACGCACCTCGCCCCTCATGAGCGACCAACTGATGTATCAGGGCGGGTTCGGCGTGCTGCGCGACCTCAAGGTGCCCGGCGTGCTGATCGAAGCGTCGTTCTACTCCAACCCGGCGGAGGAGCAGCGGCTCGTCGATGCACGGCACAACCTGCGCGAGGCATATGCGATCTACATCGCACTGTGCGAGTACGCGTATGGCGGCCGACCGACGCAATCGACGCCGACCGCCGAGGTGAACGACGATGGCAGCGTGACGCTGACGACGGTGCTGGACGATGGTTTGCCGCGCGACTGGTGGGGCAGCGCGCGGAACCGGATCATCACCTCGACGATCGCCGCGCGCGTGGGTGATGAACCGCTGGCCATTCAATACGACCCGACGACCCGGCAACTCGTCATCGCGGGGCTGACGGCGACGCGGCTGCGTGATGCGGGCGAGGCAGGGTTGGTGGTGAGCATTCACCACGCGAACCTCTTCAAGCATCACAACTGGCCGCAGCGTTACCGGCTGGTGTGGGACGAGGATGGTGCGGCGGCGGGGCGTGTGGTGGTGACGTCGGCGAATCAGATTCGCGCGGTGCGTGTGCCGGATTGAGGATCGCCCGGGCATACAGGGAGGTAGCGGTGTTGCGATTCAGGTGTGCATGGTTGTGGTGTTTGGTCGCGCTTGTGGCGGGTTGTCAGTTGCCCGGTCCGACGGGTGTACCGGTTGCCCCGGTGCGGTTCACCAGCGACACGCCGTTTGAAGCGGTGTGTGCGTTGTGGGTGACGCGGTGGGATTACCGCACGGAGGCGGATGTCGAGCGGATCGTGGCGGACGCGGCCGACCTCGGCGTGACGGATCTGGTGTTTCAGGTGCGCGGTCAGGCGGATGCGTTTTACCGCAGCGAGATCGAGCCGTGGGGTCGCGAACTGCTCGCGGAGGGTGTGGACGATCCGGGGTTCGATCCGTTGGCGACGGTGTGTGCGGCGGCGCATGCGCGGGGGCTGCGTGTCCATGCATGGATCAACGTCATGCCGTTGTGGCGAACGACGCAGGAACCCGCCGATCCGCAGCATCTTTACCACACTCGGCCGGAATGGCGTTTGTACGATGCCGAGGGGCACGCGCAGCCGTTGAACGATCATTATGTGGTGGTGAACCCCGTGTTGCCGCAGGTGCACGATTACCTGTGCGGCATCGCGCGGGACATCGTGAGCCGTTACCCGGTGGACGGGCTGCATCTCGATTACATCCGCTTTGTCGCTGAACGCATCGACGATGCGAAGCTTTACCCGGGCGATGAACAGTCGCTGGCGATGTTCCGGCAGTTGACCGGTCGCGAGGCGACGGAGGACCGCGAAGGCTATCGGCAGTTCATCCGCCAGCGCATCACCGAACTGGTGCGTGCGATCCGCACCACGGTGAAGGCCGCCCGACCCGATGCGACGTTGTCGGCGGCGATCTGGCGCGATCATCGCGTCGGCAATGATCGTTACCTGCAGGATGCCGTCACGTGGATGCGCGAAGGGCTGATCGACGCGGCCATGCCGATGATCTACACCAAAGACAACGCCCTTTTCGAGAAGAACCTCGGCGATCTGCTGGCGGTGCGACAGGCGACGTGCCTGCTCGCCGGGGTGGGCGTGTACATGCACGATTCGGCGGAGCTGACGAGGCGGCAACTCACGATCGCGCGGGAGATGGGCGCCAACGGGTTGTGCCTCTTCTCGTATCACGGCCTCTTTGACAGCCAGAGCCACGAACAGCCGCGCAGCGATGCCGCGTCGCAACTTCGGCGGGAGCGACGCGAAGCGGTGCGGGTGTTTCTGGCGGGTCTGCGCAACGCCTCGGCGGCGGTGGAAGCGGAGGGCGATGCGTCATGACCGCGCTGGGCATCGACATCGGCGGCTCGGCTGTGAAGATGGCCTGCATCGATGCGACGGGCGCGTCGCGCTGCCTCGCCAGCGATGCGTATGAGCGGCCGACGATCCAGCAGCTTCGCGAGATCATCGGCGGTTTGTGGGCGCGGTTGGATGAAGGTGTGCCGCTCACATCGATCGGTGTGGCGGTGCCCGGGCCGGTGGAGGTGGACACGCTGATCTGCACCGCGAGCATGCCGGCGCTCGTTGGGGTGCACGCGGCCGATTTCGCCTGCGAAGTGGTGGGCACGTGTGTGCCGGCGGGGGCGTTCACCGATTCGGTGAGTGCGGCCGCATGGGAGCACGCGGTGATGCCTTATGCGGGCCGTGCGCTGTATGTGTCGATCGGCACGGGTGTCGGGGCGGCGGTGCTGGACGATGGTGTGCCGGTGCTGATCACGCGCGGGACGCCGGGGCACCTGGGGCACATCGATGTGAGTGGGGGCGAGCGCGATGCGCCGCACCTGCCCGGGGCGTGCCGTGGGGCGCTGCAGTCGTACATCGGCATCGCGGGGTTGCGCGCGATGGGCGTGCCGGTGGAAGCGGAGGATTGCTTCGCCCATCCCGCAGCATCGCGCGCGGTGGCGGCGCTGGCGCGGGCAGTGCGCATCGCGCTGGCGATCTATCGACCCACGCGCATCACCTTCATGGGCGGACTGGGCATTAAACTCGGCCCGGCGATGCCGATGCTCGAAAAGCTGGTGCGGCAGGACCTCGGACCGGCTGCGCCGCAGCAGTTCGAGCTGCGCATCAGCACCAGCGACCGCTTCGCCGCGGCACGGGGCGCTGCGACACTGGCGGCGAAGCGAGGGGAACAGACGCATGTTTGAAGCGATGATGCGGACGACGTTACCGGTGATCGGCATGTTGCATCTTCAGCCGCTGCCCGGCTCACCGCGGTACGGCGGAAGCATGACGGCGGTGCGCGAGGCGATGCTCGCCGATGCCGAGGCGCTGGTGACCGGCGGGGTGCACGCGCTGATGCTCGAAAACTTCGGCGACAGCCCGTTCTACCCCGGGCGCGTCCCGGCTCACGTGGTGGCGACCATGACTGCGCTGGCGGCGGCGGTGAAGGAGCGCTTCGATGTGCCGTTGGGCATCAACGTGCTGCGCAACGATGGCCGCGGCGCGCTGGCGGTGGCGCAGGCGGCCGGGGCATCCTTCATCCGCGTCAACGTGCTGTGCGGGGCACGTGTGACCGATCAGGGCATCGTGGAGGGGATCGCGCACGATCTGCTCCGCGATCGGCAGGTGCTCGGCGCGCAGCAGGTGCGCATCCTGGCGGATGTGAACGTGAAGCATTCGGCGCCGTTGGGCGTTCGGCCGATCGAGGATGAGGTGCGCGACCTGGTGGGGCGCGGCGGGGCGGACGGCGTGGTTGTCTCCGGCAGCGCCACGGGGCAGGGTGTGGATGTCACGGAACTTGCGGCTGTCCACCGCGCCGCCGGCGGCACGGCCGTGTGGATCGGCAGCGGCGCACAGCCCCAGACCCTCGAAGCGATCCGCCCATACGCCAAAGGATTGATCGTCGGCACCGCCTTCAAACGGGATGGCAACCCCACCGCCCCCGTCGACCCATCGAGGGTCGAGCAGTTCATGCGCGCCGTCACCGGCTGAGCCGACACCATTGATTTTTCGCATCTTGTTCGGTATAATTAAGGAAGGCCTGAGGTCAGAGACACATCACCACATCACCACATCACCA
>CAZEFM010000017.1:29809-46914 GCA_964511575.1 uncultured Phycisphaeraceae bacterium
TATAATTAAGGAAGGCCTGAGGTCAGAGACACATCACCACATCACCACATCACCAAATCACCAAATCACCAAATCCAATGTCGCCTTTGTCGTGGGGGTGACATCGTCGAAAATGACTCGAAGCCATGTCAATCAAAGGAGTTGCGTTAACGGACACGAAGGTCGACCCCCCGGGGGGTGACATTGTGCGCACAGAACCGCGCGGGAGTCGGAGGGAAGATGCGGCGGAGGACGGCGATCGGCGATCGGCGATCAGGGGATGGATACCGGTGGGACGGCGGTCAGTGGCAGCCATCCTCCCCACCATCCATTGGGAATCCCCTCTGCTGCTCCGCCTCTTGGCGCCTTGGCGTCAACAGCGATCGCTTCGAAACCGTTATATTCGCCCGGATGGAAGGTGAACGCGCGCCGGTGTTGTTTGTCGGGGTGTTGCCGCCGCCGGTGAACGGAATGACGCTCGCCAGCGCGGCTGTGGTGGAGCGGCTGGGCGCGTGCTGCGATCTGCGGACGATCGCGATCACGCATCGACGCTGGCATCGCGGCCTGGTGTGGCGGGTGCTGCGTGGGGCGATGTTCCTCCGGGCGGCACTTCGTCTGCGAGGGTCGCAGCCCCGACCCGGTGAGAAGCTTTACCTCGTCGCCAACTCCCGGGGCGGACTCGTCTACGATCGGCTGCTGGTGCGCATCGCCAAGCGACGCGGCTGGCGCATCGTCATGCACCACCAGGTCTACAGCTACCTGCACGAACACGACCGGCGCATGGCGGCGATCGATGCGATGCTCGATGCCCACGACACCCACGTGTGCCTCTGCCCCGAAATGATCGAACGGTTCCGCACGCTTTATGGCAGCAAGGCGCGGTTCATCCACCTGCCCAACACGATGGCGATGGACCCGCCCCGGCCGAGGGCTCGGGAAAAGAATGATGATGTCGTGACGCTCGGCCACATCAGCAACCTGGCGATGGAGAAGGGCCTGGACGCGGTGATCCAGACGCACCGGGTGTTGCGTGAAGCGGGTCGGCGGGTGGATCTGGTGCTGGCGGGGCCCTGTCAGGGCGCGCGGGAGCGGGCGCTGGTGGAGGATGCCTCTCGGCGCTGGCCGGATTCGGTACGCTATCTGGGCCCGGTGTACGATGGGGCGAAGTGGGACTTTTTCGGTGGGATTGATGTGTTGCTCTTTCCCACGCGCTACCTGTCGGAGGCGCAGCCGCTGGTGATCGCCGAGTCGCTGATGAGCGGCGTGCCGGTGGTGGCGTATGACCGGGCGTGCATCGCGGGGCTGATCGGCGGGACGGGTGGCGTGTGCGTGTCGCCGGCGGACGACTTCGTTGAGGCGGCCGCGACGGTGGTGACCCGCTTCCTCAGCGACCCCGCCGCACTGACGACCGCGAAAGCCGATGCGCTTGCCCGCGGTGAGCAACTGCGAACGAATGCGAAGGAACGGATGGAGGCATTCTGTGCCGCGATGGCGCAGGGTGTGATGATGGAAGCGACATGAACTGGCGCAAATCATCGGTGTTGCGTAAGTCGGCAGCGTTGGTGCGGGAACCCGCCCGCCGCTGGCGCGCTCGCCGCGCAACCGATGCGGACTACCGCGCCCGTCCGCCGGTGATCTGCAACTCGTTTCCCAAGAGCGGGACGCATCTGCTGGTGCAGGTGCTCGAAGCGTTGCCGGGGGTGGTGAATCTGGGGGCGTTTCTGGCTTCGACGCCGTCGATCACGTTCCGCGAGCGCTCGCCGCAAACGATGGCGCGGCGGATCGACACGATCGGGCCGGGCGAAGTCGTCTCGGCGCATCTGCATCACGATGAGCGGTGTGCGGCGGCGCTGCTGCGCAAGCGCGCGGTGCACTACTTCATTTATCGCGACCTGCGCGATGTGGCGGTGTCCGAAGCGCACTACCTGACGCGCATGAACCGCTGGCATCGGTTGCACCGGTACTATCGCGATCTGCCGGACGATGCCGCGCGCATCGCCTGGGCGATCACCGGGGAGCGCGACCCGAAGTTTCCGTACGACTATCCCAACATCGGCGAGCGGTTCGCGCGGTTTCGCGGTTGGCTGGAGGATGCGAACGTCTGTGCGGTGCGGTTTGAGGATCTGGTGGGTGAGCGACGGCATGCGACGGTGTGGCGGATCGTGTCGCACTATTTTCACGCAGCGGAACTGGAGGAAAGCAACATCGCCGCGGCGGTGCATCATGCCGAGCAGGCGATCGATCCATCTCGGTCGCACACGTTTCGCACGGGCAAGACGGGTGGATGGCGCAGCGCGTTCACGCTGGAACATGTGCGAAGGATGCACGAGGCGGCGGGGCGCGTGCTCATCGATCTGGGGTACGAACCCGATGATCGCTGGGCGCAGGCGGCAAGCGGGCACGCCGACGACAGAGACGTTGAACTCATTAGCTGATCGCTGAAACCGTGCGCATTCTGATCTACTCATTGAATTACGCTCCCGAACCGACATCGACGGGCAAATACACCGGCGAGCTTGCGGCCTGGCTGGCGTCCCGTGGGCATGAGGTGGACGCCATCGCCGGAACGCCGCACTACCCGCAGTGGGCGGTTGCGCCGGAGTACCGTGACAGGCCGCGGTTTCTCACGGAACAGCTCGAAGGCGTTCACGTGATGCGCGCGCCGATGTACATTCCGCCGCCCGATCGGGTGACGGCGGGTCGTCGCATTGTGTATGAGTTGACGTTCTGCTGCAGCGCGCTGCGGTACTGGCTGCCGCGCTGGTTGGGTGTGGGTGCGGGTCGCAAGCGGTATGACGTGGTGATCGCGGTGTGTCCGCCGGCGCAGTTGGGGATGTGGCCTTGGGTGTATCACCTCACCCGCCGGGTGCCTTGGGTCTTTCACGTGCAGGACATGCAGGTGGATGCGGCGATGCGGCTGGGCATGCTCAAGCAGCGTGCGGTGGGCAAACTGCTGCATCGCATCGAGACGTTTCTCCTGCGTCGGGCGACGGTGGTGTCGACGATCACGACGGCGATGCGCAATCGTCTGCTGGAGCGTGGCGTTGCGGAGGAGCGCGCCTGGCTGGTGCCGAACTGGGCGAACCTCGATCTGGTGGAGCCTCAGGATCGGGACAACGCGTTTCGCCGATCGCTTGGGGTGCGCGACGATCAGGTGCTCTTCATGTATGCGGGCAACCTGGGGGTGAAGCAGGGGCTGGAGGTGTTGCTGGAGGCGGCGGACGCGTTGCGGGAGGACGATCGGTTCCGTTTTGCCATTGTGGGCAGCGGGGCGGCGGAGCCTCCGCTTCGGGCGCGGCTGGCGCAGTTGCAGTTGAAGAACGTGGCGATGCTGCCGGTTCAGCCGCGTGAGGCGTTGTCGCAGATGCTGGCGGCGGCGGATGTGCATCTGGTGATTCAGCGGCGCGATGCGGCGGATCTGGTGATGCCGTCGAAGCTGACGAACATTCTGGCGGCGGGTCGGCCGAGCATCGCCACGGCTGACCCGGACACAGCGTTGGCGCTGGTGCTTCAGGAGGCACAGTCGGGGCTGGCATGTGAGCCGCAGAGCGTTGGGGCGTTGGTTGAGGCGATGCGGCAACTGGCGGATGACGCCCAAATGCGGCGGGAAATGGGTTACAATGCCCGCCGGTACGCCACGACCCAGTTGAACCAGGACGGGATCCTCCTCAGCTTCGAATCGCGACTTCAGGATCTGGCAGGCACGACCGCGTCCCCGACAGGCACGCAGGATTCGCTGACGCCATGAGTACTCATTTCACCACCGCGACGCCCGCTTCACCGGTCGCGCCGGAACGGCGTGATGCGGCGGCGCCGCACGTGCAACTCGATGTCAACGTCGCCACCCGGCCGTTGCTGTCCATGCTGTTGCTGCTGGCGGGGGATCTGATCGCGCTGCTGGCGGCGGGGTATGTCGCGGTGCAGTTGAAGCTGATGTTCGAGGACATTGTTCGGTTGCAGATTTACTATGCGCTGTGGCCGGTCGTCTTTCTCTTTCCGGTGGTGTATGCGGCGGTGGGGTTGTATTCGAGTCTGGGGCTGTATCCCAGCGCGGCGCTTGGCCCGGCCGATGAACTGCGTCGGGCGACGTTGTGCACCTCGCTGGTCTTTCTCGCGCTGGCGACGGCGACGTTTCTCTATCGTCAGGAGGATGGGGCGCGGATCTATGCGCCGTCGGGCTATTCGCGATTGTTGTTCATGGTGTGGTGGGTGGGTTCGCTGGTGGCGGTGCCGCTGGTGCGTTCGATCGTGCGTGGGTTTTTCGCGCGGTATGACTGGTGGGGGCACCCGGTGGCGATTCTGGGCGCGGGGTTGACCGGGCGGATGGTGATCGAAGCGTTGCAGCGTCAGCCCGCGCTGGGGCTTCGGCCGGTGGTCGTGTTTGATGATGACCACACGAAGCACGGGCGGTTGCGTGGTGTGCCGGTGGTCGGGCCGATTGAATCCGCGCCCGCCACGTTGCTGCGGCACCGCGTGCAGTATGTCATCGTCGCGATGCCCGGTGCGCCGGATGAACGGCTGCGCGAGATGTACACGCGGTACGGCGATGCGTTTCCCAACCTCATGATCATTCCAGGGCTGGTGGGGTTTTCGAGCCTGTGGGTGTCTGCTCGTGACCTGGGGGGGGTGATAGGGCTGGAGGTGCGACAGCGGCTCCTGCTTGCCGGGCCACGCTTCTGCAAGCGGGCGCTGGATCTGACGCTGACGATCAGCGGCGGACTGGTGCTGCTGCCGTTGTTGGCGGCGTTGGCGTTGGTGGTGAAGCTGACGTCGCGCGGACCGGTTTTCTTCGCGCAGGATCGTGTGGGGCGGGGCGGTCGGCACTTCAAGGCGTTGAAGTTCCGCTCGATGCGCAGCGATGCCGAGGCGGTGCTGCAGAGTTACCTCGATGCTCATCCTGACCTGCGTGCGGAGTGGGAACGGCACGGCAAGCTGCGCAACGATCCGCGGGTGACGCCGATCGGCCGATTCCTGCGGCGGACGAGTCTGGATGAGCTGCCGCAGTTGTGGAACGTGCTGCGAGGCGACATGAGCCTTGTCGGGCCGCGACCGATTCCCGTGTACGAAACGGATCGTTACTGCGAGCACTTCCCGCTGTATCTGAAGGTTCGCCCGGGCATCACCGGCCTGTGGCAGATCTCCGGACGAAGCGACCTGTCGTACAACCACCGCATGGAACTGGACGCTTATTACGTCCGCAACTGGTCGCTGTGGCTGGACCTGCACATCCTGCTGCAGACGATCGGGGTGGTGCTGTTTCGCAAGGGCGCGTATTGACGCGAGCCTCTGCTGCAAAGTTCCGTAACGCATGTGCTGTGTGCTGGATATGGGGAGCTTGCCCTTGCCGATGGAGCGGTGATGTGGGCCCCGATCGTCGTTGGATATACCGTTCGCCGGAGATGGGATGGAGGTGGTGCGGACGCTGTTGCGAGGGGTGGATTTCGGGTACGCTTTGGGAGGTTGGATTCGCCGCCGCGGGGTGTTGGGCGGGGGCCTTTCCGCACGTGTGATACGGTGTGCGGAGTTTGGGATCGCCGGGGCGTCGATTCCCACTTCTGGGAACCCCTTGGCCGCTATAGTGGGACGCGTACGGAGGTACTGCGGTGGCCGAGTTCTTTGAGGCATGCACGGGCAGCACGCTGAACCTGATCGCAACGGTCATGTTGGGCATGACCATGTTGTATTGGGTGGTGGTGATTGTCGGCGCGGTGGGCATCGACAGCCTCGATTTCGACTTTGACTTCGATGCCGACGGCGGGATGGACGGCCACTTCGACGGGTTGGATGGCGATGGCGCGGGGCACGGGGTGCTCCACGCGGGCATCGGCGCCAGCATTCTGCGGTTCTTCCATATTGGAACGGTGCCACTGCTGGTGCTCTGGTCGGTGTTCATCCTCACGTTCTGGGTCGTGGGGGTGTTCACGTATCCGTTGCTGGGCAGTTGGGGCGGGTTGCTGCAGTTGGCGGCGCTGGTGCCCATGTTCCTGGTGACGCTGGCGCTGACCAAGATGCTCACGCTGCCGCTCAAGACGCTCTTTGCGCGGATTCAGGCGCAGGAGCAGGCGGAGCAGCATCTGGACCTGATCGGCAAGCGGTGCACGGTCGTGTCGCTGACGGCGACGCATCGTGCCGGCCAGGTGGAAGTCGCCACCGATGCCGCCCCGCTGCGACTGAACGTGCGGACATCGGATCCCAACACGGTTCTGAACAAGGGCGATGAGGCTGTTCTCATCGCCAAAGACCCGACAACGGGGGCATACACGATTCGCGGCTTCTGAGGCAGCGCCTCATCCGCTTTCTCCCTCCCCGGCTGGACCATGACCCTGTCCTTCCCGGCCCGCTGACTCTGCCGCGCTGAATTTATCACCATCACCGGAGGTGCCTTGTGACAACGCAGATGCTCACCCTCGCCGCCAGCGGCACGATGATGTTCACGATCGTCGTCGCCGTGATTTTCCTCATGCTCGTGGGGCTCGGCCTGCTGGCGATGTTCGCCAAGTTCTACGTTAAGGTGGAGCAGGGCACCGCGCTGGTGCGCACCGGTATCGGTACCACCCGTGTGTCGTTCTCAGGCATGATCGTGGTGCCGATCGCCCATCGCAAGGAGTTCATGGACATTTCCGTCAAGCGGATCGAGATCTACCGCCATGGTTCGGAGGGTTTGATCTGTAAAGACAATGTCCGCGCGGACATCAAGGTGGCGTTCTTCGTCCGGGTGAACAACGTTGCCGCCGACGTGCTGCAGGTGGCGCAGTCGATCGGTTGCCGTCGGGCATCGGATATTCAGGCGCTGGTCGAACTCTTCGATGCGAAGTTCTCCGAAGCGCTTAAAACGGTGGGCAAGGCGTTTGAGTTCACCGAGCTTTACACCGAACGCGAACGGTTCAAGAACGAGATTCTGCAGCACATCGGCACGGATCTGAATGGGTACGTGCTCGACGATGCCGCGATCGATTACCTGGAGCAGACGGACCTCGCCAAGCTGGATCCGAACAACATCCTGGATGCTGAGGGCATCAAGAAGATCACCGACCTGACGGCCCGGGAAGCGGTGCTTGCCAACAGCATCACGCGTGAGAAGGAAAAGACGATCAAGAAGCAGGACGTTGAGGCGCGTGAGGTGGTGCTGGAGCTGGAGCGTCAGCAGGCCGATGCCGAGGCGAAGCAGGCGCGTGAGATCGCCGCGACCCGCGCGCGTGAACAGGCTGAGGCTCAGAAGGTGGTGGAGGAGGAGCGCTACAAGTCTGAGCGCGCCCGCATCACCACGGAAGAGGAGCTGGGGGTCGCGGAGCAGAACAAGCAGCGGCAGATTCTCGTTGCGCAGCGCGCCAAGGAGCGCACCGATGCGATCGAGCTGGAGCGTGTGAAGCGCGAGCAGGGGTTGGAGGAGACGGAACGCGAGCGCGTGGTCGAACTGGCGCGGATCGAGAAGGAACGGGCGCTGGAAGTCGAGCGCAAGAAGATCCAGGATGTGATTCGCGAGCGTGTGGTGGTGGAACGTGCGGTGGTCGAGGAGCAGCAGAAGATCCGCGACACCGAGGAGATCATGACCGCCGAGCGCGCCAAGACGGTGAAGGTGACGGCTGCGTTGGCGCAGGCGGAAGAGGACAAGGTCCGCGAGGTGAAGAAGGCGGAGGCGAGCAAGCTGGCGAGCCAGTTCGAAGCGGACGAGATTCTGATCGAAGCGGAAGCCAAGCGTCAGGCTGCCGAGAAGGAAGCGCTGGGCAAGATGAAGCTCGCCGAGGCGGTGCAGGCGGAGGTTGCGGCGCACGGGCTGGCGGAAGCGGAAGTGATGCACGCCAAGGCGGGCGCGGTGCAGAAGTACGGCAGTGCCGAGGCGGATGTGGTGCAGAAGAAGCTCGAAGCGGAAGCGGCAGGCGCACTGGCGAAGGCGGAGGCGATTCGCGCTCAGGGCAACGCCGAGGCCGAGATCATGAAGCAGAAGTACGCTTCCGAAGCCGAGGGCGTCGCCGCCAAGGCCGAGGCGATGAAGAAGCTAGATGGTGTGGGCAAGGACCACGAGGAGTTCAAGCTGCGTCTGGACAAGGATCTGCAGGTCGAACTCAAGCAGATCGACATCCTCAAGGATATCGCCGCGGAACAGGCACGCGTGTTGGCCGAAGCGCTCAAGAGCGCCAAGATCGACATCGTCGGCGGCGAGGCGGAGTTCTTCGACACGATCATCAACGCCATCACACGCGGCAAGCAGCTTGACCGCTTCGTCAACAACTCCGAGCACCTGTCGCGGTTGTCCGGTTCGCTGCTCAGCGGCAACGACAACGGCGATGGCGAGTCACTGCCGCAACGCATCGCGGAGGTCATCCGCAAGTCGGGCCTCGACAGCAACGATGTCAAGAACCTGTCCATCGCCGCGCTCATCGGCAAGGTGCTGGCGCAGAGCAAGGATGAGAGCCTCATGCAGGAGCTCCGGAACCTGCTGAGCCTGTCCAAGGCCGCGGGCTATGCCGACCAGAAGCTCGCCAACCTTGGCATCACGCTGCCGACGGCGAACGAACGTGCATGAGCACCATCGCGCGGGGGTGACATGGCTGTGCACTGGCCGTGCCCCTCGCGCGCGGGAGCCGAATGAATCGACACGGCTGCGATCAGCCCTGTCATCCTCCGGGACTTTCACGTGAGTGACGATGGCCGAAACCACCCCGTCCCAACCTGATGATGTGTCCGCTGAGTCGGCGGGCCAGTCTCCCGCATCGGGACACGTCCAGCATGACGCCGCGCGCATCGACCAGGGCGCTTACGAAGTCATTCGCAGGCGACTGGACAGCCACGGCCGAACGCTGCGCGATCGCCTCAATCAGCTCAATGCCCGACGCAAGGAAGTTTTCGGCTCGATCGAGTTCAAGCTCACTGACAGCGACCGCATCACCACAGCGAACAACTGCATTCCGCGCGACATCGTTGCCGTCGGCGGGCGATTCCTCATGGGGTTTAACGTCCATTTCGGGCTCAAGACCCACATCGAGTTGAGCGATGTGTTCGCGGCCTATCGGCTGGAAGACGGCACGTTCCACGAAGAGGACCTGTCGCTGCTGCAGGGCGATGCGTTCGTCAAGGATTTCACCGATCTTTTTCGCTTCTACAAGAACGCGACGTTCGCCAAGTTCTTTCGCGATGGGCCGCACATCTACATGAAGTTCCGTGTCGGCCGCGACATCGACGACTTCAAATCGTTCAAGTGGGCGGTGCAGGGCGACACGCTCGTGTATCAGGGCAACCGCTCCGACCACGAGGTGCGCTATCCGCAGCAGCACGAGTTTGTCTGGAAGCGCGCCACGCGCGAGATGCAGACGCAAGGCGCGTTCCCGCACTATTCCATCGATGACGTCGTGTTCGTGGAAACCACCGGGGGCGACCTGACCATCAAGGTGGAGAACAACACCGACACGGGCGATGGCATCTACGCTGAACCGGTCGACAACCCCGATCAGGCACTCGATGATGCCGAGGTGCATTACGTCCGCGTGGGGCATCTGGTGCTGCTGAAGGTCAGGCCGTACCAGGAACAGGCCTACCGCTACTTCATCTACAACGCGAAGCTTCAGGAAGTGATCCGTGAGGACAGCATCGGCAAGGCGTGCCTGCTTCTGCCGGAGAACCATGGGCTGATCTTTGCGCACGGTTACTACCTGGCGTCGGGCAGGTATCAGCGCTTTCCCAATTTGCCGGAGTCGCTGCTGTTCGAACGGCGCATCGCATCGCCCAACGGCGAAGACTTCGCCTACATCTTCTACAACCGCGAGGTGGGCGAGTACGTCATCATGGCGTACAACCTCATCGAGCAAACCGTCCAGACGCCGCTGGTGAGCAACGGCTACGCGTTCTTCGGCGATGGGCGGATGATCTTCTTCAAAGCACCGGAACATGGCGAACCGCAGAAACATCATGCCGTGCAGGTGTGGCAAACGCCGTTCGTCGGGCCGGACCACGTCACGAGCACCGAAAGTGATTCGTTCCTTTACAAGATCGGCAACCGCGATGTGGTGCGTGGCATGGCCGAGTGCGTCGAGGTGCTCGACCTCATCAGCCGTGAGGATCTGTACGCCGACCTTTACGTTGATCTGGTGAAGACGACGAGCGATCTGCTTGATGCGTACTTCTGGCTGGACAACGACGAGGCCGCGAACCTCGCCGAACCGCTCAGGCAGATCCGCAGTGCCGCCCAGGCTGCGGTGGGCGAGTACGAAAAGGTGACGCGCATCCAGCGTGACACCCGGAGGCAGATCGCCGCCGTGTCGCGCGAGGTGAACGACCTGGTCAACCGCAACGCTGCGCGTATTTACGACAACATCCTCGTTTTCGTCGAAGCGCTGGCCGCGTTGCGCGAAGTGCGCGGACGGGTCATTGCGCTGCGCGAGCTGCGATACGTCGACCTCGAAGAGGTGGATGAACTTGAAACAGCGGTGCGCGAGCAGAGCGAGTCGCTCTCCGAACGGTGTGTGGCATACCTGCTCGAACCGCAGTCGCTGGACCCGTATCGACAGGCAGCACGCGAACACGACGAGAAGATCGACAGCCTCACCAAGGCGACCGAGGCGCGCGAGCTGGCGCAGGCTGTGCGGAAAAGTGCCGATGAACTGGAGATGCTCATCGAGATCGTCAGCAACCTGCGCATTGACGACACGACGCAGCGCACGACGATCGTCGACAACATCTCCGAGATATTCAGCGACCTCAACGCCACCCGTTCGCGCCTGCGTAACAAGCAGCAGGAACTTGGCCGAAACGAAGGTGTCGCCGAGTTCAACAGTCAGCTCAAGCTGTTGAATCAGTCGGTGGCGAACTATCTTGATCTTTCGGATGAACCGGAGAAGGCGGATCAGTACCTCACGCGGGTGATGGTGCAGTTGGAGGAGCTGGAAGGTCGTTTCGCCGAGTTTGATGAGTTCGTGCTGCAGCTTACGGAGAAGCGCGAGGAGATCTACAACGCGTTTGAGAATCGCAAGCTGCAACTGGTGGAGCGTCGGAACAAGCGTGCCGAGGCGTTGGGGCAGGCGGCCGGCCGCATCCTCAGCAGCATCCGCTCGCGCGTGGCGGGGATGGATGAAATCGTCGCGATCAACAGCTACTTCGCCAGCGATCTGCTCATCGACAAGATCCGCGACATCTGCGAGGAACTTGGCGCGCTGAACGACACGGTGCGCGTGGACGACATTCAGTCCCGGTTGAAGACGATCCGCGAGGATGCGGTGCGCCAGCTCAAGGACCGGCTGGACCTGCAGGAAGGCGGCAAAAACACCATCCGCTTCGGCAGGCACGTCTTTTCCGTCAACACCCAGCCGATCGACCTGACGGTCGTCACCCGCAACGACCAGATGCAACTGCATCTGACCGGCACGCAGTTCTTTGAGCCCATCGACGACGAAACGCTCAACGCGTCGCGCGACGTCTGGACGCAGGAAGTGGTGTCGGAAGACGCCACGGTGTATCGCGGCGAGTACCTGGCGTATCTCATGCGGCAGGAACTTGCCGATCTGGAGCCCGCGCAGATCGAGGCGTTGCTCACCGATGATGAAGAGGTACTCGTCGAACGCGTGCGGCAGTTCATGAGCCCACGCTACAGCGAAGGTTACACCAAGGGCGTGCACGATGTCGACGGCGCGAAGCTGCTGCGTGAACTGTTGCGCATGGACATCACGATCGGTCTGCTGCGGTACCGCCCATCGGCCCGAGCGCTGGCGTCGGTGTTCTGGCAGATCATGACCGATGGCGAGCACAAAAAAGCGCTCGCCGCCTATGCCGATGGGATGGGCAAGGCCCGGCTGCTCTTCACCGGCCGGTTCCGCGATGATCGACTGGTTCGCGAGCTTACCCCGCTCATTGCCGAGTTCGCCACCCGGCACAACCTTTTCGATCCCGCCCTCGCGTCCGAGGCGGCGACGTACCTTGACGAAGAACTCGCAGGTGGCGAAAAGGGTTTTGCCGTCAGCCCCGATGCCGCTCGCCTTGTCGAAGCGTTCACGGGTGATCTCAAGGCGAATCGCAAGGCCACGGCGTTTGATGAAGCCGTGGCTGCGCTTGATGGCCACCCCCGTCGGCAGTTCGCGCTGATCCGTGATTGGCTGCGTGCCTTCGTCGCCACCGTCGATCCGCAGGAGCAGCAGTCTTACCAGCCGTACATCGATGAAGCGGCCGCGCGCGTGGCCGAGGGTGGCGTCAAGCCCACGCGCATCGTTCCGGTCAGCACGCGCACCGTCGTCGAAGGGCTTGTTGGTTCCCATCCGACGATCACCGATGGCAAACTGCTGCTCGACTACAACGCCTTCATGGCCCGGCTGCGTCACTTCGCCACGGTCAAAGCGCCCGCTTTCGAAGCCTTCACCCGCGCCAAGCATGCAGCCGTTGAACGCGCTCGCCGCGACATGCGCATCGAAGAGTTCACCCCCAAGGTGCTCACCTCCTTCGTGCGCAACAAGCTCATCGACCAGGTCTTCCTCCCGCTCATCGGCGACAACCTCGCGAAACAGATGGGCACCACGGGTGCTGGCACACGCACCGATCGCAACGGTCTGCTGCTGCTCATCTCGCCGCCGGGTTACGGCAAGACGACGCTCATGGAGTACATCGCCAGCCGTCTGGGCGTGATCTTCATGAAGATCAACGGCCCGGCGATCGGGCACAACGTGACGTCGATCGACCCGGCCGAGGCCACCAACGCCGCCGCCCGGGAGGAACTGGAAAAGCTCAACCTCGCCTTCGAGATGGGCGACAACGTGATGATCTACGTGGACGACATTCAGCACACCAGTGCGGAGTTCCTCCAGAAGTTCATCAGCCTGTGCGATGCGCAGCGTCGGATCGAAGGCATCTACAAAGGTCGCACGCGCACCTACGACTTCCGCGGCCGCAAGGTCGCCATCGTCATGGCGGGCAACCCTTACACCGAATCGGGTGAGCAGTTCAAGATCCCCGACATGCTCGCCAACCGTGCCGACACGTACAACCTGGGCGACATCATCGGCGACCACGGCGACGCGTTTAAGATGTCGTATCTGGAGAACTGCCTCACCTCCAACCCCGCGCTCAATCCGTTGGCGACGCGAAGCCAGGCCGATGTGTACAGCATCATCCGTATTGCCGAAACGGGCAGTCGCGAAGGCATCGAGTTCGAGGGCAACTACAGCCGGGAGGACGTCGACGAGATGGTGGAGGTGATGAGGAAGCTCATCGCTGTCCGCGATGTCATCCTCAAGGTGAACCTGCAGTACATTGCCTCGGCCGGTCAGGAGGATCAGTACCGCACGGAGCCGCCGTTCCTGTTGCAGGGTTCGTACCGCAACATGAACCGCATCGCCGAGAAGGTTCAGCCGGTGATGAACGATGCCGAGCTCAGGACGCTCATCCTCGCCAGCTACGAGCAGGATGCGCAGACGCTCACCACCGGCGCCGAGGCGAACCTGCTCAAGTTCCGCGAGATGATGGGCTGGATCACCGACGAGGAAAAGGCACGCTGGGAAGACATCAAACGCACGTTTGTGCGCAACAACTCCGTCCGCGCGCTGGGCGGCGACGACCGGACCGCAGCCGTGCTCACGCAGATGGCGGGGCTCAACCAGAACCTCGGCGACATCCACGGGGCACTGGCGAAAGGTTTGGCATCGCTGCAGTCGGACAACGGCAAGCGGGCGGATGAACCCGCCGTTGCGCCCATCGACCTGACACCGCTGGCGGAGCACCTGGCCGCGTTCGCCGAGACGATGACCGGCATTCGCGATGCGATGATCACGCTGGCGACACGGCCCACGAATAACGGGGAGGCGGAGGGCAACGGCAAACGCGGCAAGGCCAAGCCGATCGAAGCGCGGCTGGACGAAGCGACGCTTGAGGCGCTGCGTGATGTGGCGCGCGAACTCGCCAGCCGTCCCGCCGCGCCGCCCCCGGCGTTATCCGCACCGCGCAAGCCCGCTGCTGCGCCCGCCGAAGCCGAACCGTCCCGTCCCGTGCCGGCAGGGAGACCGTCCATCGACACGGCGTCGCCGGGCTCGCCCTTTGAGATTCGCGTGGTCAACAAGGTGCCCGCCACGTTCCTGTATGTGATGAAGGAACAGTTCGAGTTGATGAAGGCGTGGATGGAACCGCTCGGTCGGCTCGCCGCGAGTCACGAAGGCCCCGCCCAGCAGATTCAGGCGTCGCTTCAGGCGATCACCATGCGGTATGATGACATCATCCAGCGCCTGGAGAAAAACCAGATCGACACAGGCGATTCAGCCGATACCGAGGATTAGCCGCAACGTGTCGCCGCTGCGGTTCCGAAGGAGTTTCGAGCATGTTTAAAGCTGTCGGCCGCTACTTCCGGGCGCTGGGTTACCTGGTGACGGGTCGCATCGATGCCGCCCGTGCCGCGCTGTCCACCAGCCCGCACGTCGTCAACGCCACCTACGACCAGATCATCTCCGACAAGAAGAACGCCATCCGCCAATACAAGGATGCGATCGCCCGTCTTATCGTTCAGCACGAAGCGAAGATGAGCAAGATCAAAGCCGAAACGCAGGCGATCAACGAGTTGGAGCAGCTCAAGGAAGGCGCTGCCGCCAAGGCGCGCACGGTGGTGGAGCAGATGAAAGCGTCGGGCGCGACGTTGGAAGCGATCAAGGCGAGCGCGGATTACCAGAAGTGCATGCTGGCGTTTCAGGATTTCAAATCGAAGGTGGATGAAAAGACGCCGCGCATCGCCGAGCTGGAAGAGGAAGTGCAGGAGATGGACGCGACGATCGCCGGGCACAAGCTTCAGCTCACGCAGATGCTGCGTGAGATCGAGAAGCTTCGCAGCGAGCAGGCCGAGGCCGTCGCCGAGATCATCACCGCCAAGGAAGAGGCGGAACTCAACGACATGCTCTCGGGCATCAGCAAGGATCGCACCTCGCGCGAACTGGCGGACATGCGTCAGCTTCGGCAGGAGATGAAGGCCAAGGCGCGCGTGTCCAAGGAACTGGCGGGCACCGACACCAAGGCGCAGGAAGCCGAGTTCATCCGCTACGCCCAGGCCAGCCGCACCACCGATGAGTTCGATGCGCTGATCGGCCTGGCGGAAGACGCCGATGGCGAAGCCACGGAAACGCGAGCGAGCGAACCGAAGCTGCCCGAGTAGCGGGTGTCATTGCCGGCTGCCGATTGCCAATTGGTCGTGTCGTCCCTGCACTGCCGGGTTGTCTTGAATCCGCAATCCGAATCCGCAATTTGAAATCGCGCCATGTCCGCCACGCTGACGCCACCCAAGCAACGCTTCTTTTCCGAGTTGGCTCGCATCATCAACGCGGGTCAGTCGCGCAGCGTGTTGCTGGCCGGCGAAGTGCACGACCTGTTCTATCTGGCGTCGGTTGATCGTTACGTGCCGCTGGTGTCGTACCTGTGCAGCCGTTGTGCCGTCGACGGCGTGATTGTGCTCGTCTACGAACTCAACGGCCCGATCCGCTGCGTGCGCGATCAGGACCGCCAGCTTCTCAAGGACGCCTTCGTTCGCTGGAAAACCGGGCAGTCGCTCGACCAGCTCATCCTGCAGTCGCTGACGGATGATTCCGCCCGCGCTCGGCGGGAGTCGCTTGAGGAACAGTTCGACCGCCTCACGGCCGATGCCACGGGCCGACCCACCGCAGCGCTCGAAGTGCTGCGCCAGCTCACGCTCTGCTCCCGCGCGCAACCTGCGGTGGGGGGGCGGCGCTTCCGATTGATGATCATCATCGAAGCGGCGGACATGCTCCTGCCCGCAGCCGATGGCGACATCACCCGCCTCTCCGCAGCCGACCGGCAGCGCATCGCCATCTGTCAGGACTGGTTCGGCGACCCGGCGTTCATGGAGGGCGATGACAGCGTGGTGCTGCTTGCCGAGTCGCGCAACGCCATTCACCCGCGCATCGCCACCATGCCGCAGATGCTGTCGGTGGAGGTTGGCGCGCCCGATGCGCACGACCGCCGGTTCTACATCGACCACTTCACCGCCAGTCGGCCGCTGGAGATGGCGATGTCGGTGGACGAACTGGCGCATCTGTCCGCGGGGCTGTCCATTCATGCTCTGCGGCAACTGCTGCTCGGGGCGGCCCATCAGGACACGCCCATCACGCCCGCCGATGTGATCGACCGCGTGGAGCATCACATCACCAGCACACTCGGGCCGGACGTCGTGGAGTTCAAAAAGCCCAGCCACACGCTCGACGATGTGGTCGGCCACACGCGCTTGCGCGCGTTTCTGCGCGATGAACTCATCCCGCGCATCCGCTCGACGGGGCCCGATGCGCTGCCCGGCGCAGCCGTGGCGGGGCCGATCGGCTCGGGCAAGACGTTCATCTTCGAAGCCGTTGCCGGGGCGCTCGGGTTGCCCGTGCTCGTGCTCAAGAACATCCGCAGCCAGTACTTCGGCCAAACCGATGTCATTTTCGAAAAGCTTCGCCGCGTTCTGCAGGCGCTGGGCAAGGTGATTCTCTTCGTCGATGAAGCGGACACGCAGTTCGGCGGCGTCGGCGGGGACAGCCACCCCACCGAACGACGGCTCACGGGCAAGATCCAGGCGCTCATGAGCGACCCCAAGCTGCGCGGCCGCGTCGTCTGGCTGCTCATGACCGCGCGGATCGAACGGCTGAGTCCGGACATTCGCCGCCCGGGAAGGGTGGGTGATCTGATCATTCCCGTGCTCGACCCGCCGCCGGGCAGCGATGATCGTCGGGCGTTCATCCGCTGGGTGCTTCGCGCGGTGATGGATGAGGTTGACGATGCGACCGTCACCGAGGTCGATGCGATGACGCACGATTATTCCTCAGCCGCCTTCGCCGCACTGCGCTCGCTGCTGCAGGCGAAGCGGGCAAGCGGGGTGACGATGGACGCCGCGACGGTGCGCGCGGTGATCCACGATGTCATCCCCGCCGACATCGCCGCCACCCGCCGCTATCAAACGCTCCAGGCTCTGGTCAACTGCACCCGCCGCTCGCTCCTGCCCGACCCGACGGTCGACGATGCCACACGCGAGAGTTGGCGTCGCGAACTGCAGGAACTGGAACGGCAGATGGCCACATCGTAAGAGGAGTGGAGCACCGGGTTCGATCCAGCCGAAGCGTTCCCGGCCGCGTCATCAACATAAAAAAACCCCGATGAGTATCGGGGTTTTGGGCAACTTGCGG